>JAUMUH010000015.1 GCA_030530765.1 Rothia sp. (in: high G+C Gram-positive bacteria) | reverse complement strand
GGCGTGTTCATAGAGGGTAATAATTCACCGGTGGGCGCAAGATAACTTCTGTTTGCCACCTATTATGTGGACATTGAGGTACTCGGGTATAGCCAGCTACGCTACCCACCCATGTGCTTAGGATCGGTAGGCGCACCTGTTGAGTAAGCCCTTATTTGCGTGTAGTAATCGAGAAAGGATCACTCTTCAAGTCGGTAAAGTTACCCACCTGAGCATTCACCATACATTGCTCTGCAGCAGACAGAGCCGTAACCTTCACCCCGCTGGTATCTACCATGAGATGCCCGCCGCAACCGTCCGAAAAACGTACTGGTGACCTGCTACCAGCAACAGACTGCAAGAGCTCACTGGGCTCCCCTATCGCTCCTGACGAGTAAAGCGGGTTAAGCTGATCTTCGCCACTGGGCCAAACCGGCAACAGAGTAATTGGAAGCACGGACTGCCCCACCGTGTGAGCGGGGACTTTCACCTTAATATTTTGCAAACGTTGCACGGGGTAAGAAGTACTTTTGTAATCCTCAGATTCAATTGCTTGTTGAGTCTCATCCGCTACCCTACCCAGCCAACCTTCCAGCTGCTTCTGGTCCTTGACGCCCAGTGTCACTTTACTCTCAAGTGTGATTTCGCGGTTAGCGTCCACCACAACATCAGCAAAATACCAACCGCATTTGATGTCCATACCGGTTATGAGGGGCTGATTTCTCTGTATTGAACCCCCTTCGCTAGTCACGTTTGGGCAGGTTCCCCCGTCTTCAAGGGCAGGCACAACCACCAACAGATCGCCCGAGAGCGGTGCCTTCTGGGCACTGTATTTACTGGTCAAAGTCACCACCTCAGTGGCAGGGTCGTAGCTAGCACTGCGGTAAACCGCCAGCCCCGTTGGCAAAGCCCGCTCCTGCTGGCCCTGAGCTGAAAAAGGTGTTTTACTCGTAGAAGTAACCGCCCAGTAAACACCCCAGCCGCTGGCCAGCAGCAACACCAACGCTAAAATCCCCAAGACCACAGCTTTTTTCTTGCCTGGCCCCTTATCATCAGAACCCTCAACCGAATGAGGCAAAGGGTCGGGCACCTCGGTGACCTGCCTGTGGTGTTGAGGTCTAATCACCGTCGCCATGCCTGCCTCGCCTAGCTCAGGCGCGGCACTGTCTTCTAGGGGATTATAGGCAAGAGGGCGTTCTTCAGATTCGGGTCTGCTACCGCGAATAACAGTCTTAGGCTGAGCCACGTCAGCAAAATGTTGAGGCGCTTCTACAGCCGGTAAAGCATTAAGAGCGTCGAACCTCTGCGCCAGTGCCGTCAAGGTAGCCGCCGCTTCAAGAGGCTGAGGGCGCTGCTGCGGGTTCTTCTGTAGCAGACTGTTAATCGCCTGCATCAGAGGCTGGGGCAGGTCAAGCTCCGGGACCTCTGAAGTAACATGCCTGTAGGCAACTGCAAAGTCTGTCCCGCTACCAGCAAACGGTGTACGCCCCGCTAGAAGCTCATACAGCATGACTCCAGATGAGTAGACATCACCTGCGGCCCCCTGCACACCAACAGTGAGAGATTCCGGGGGAATATAAAGAGGGGTGCCGACGAGCCCTGTGGTATGAGAAGACCCAGAAGAAGCAACGATGGAAGCAATGCCAAAGTCAGTGATTCTTATACGGTCAGCTAGCTCCCCCTGGCTCGCGTCGCTATCTAAGAGAATATTGTCAGGTTTAATATCACGGTGAATCACGCCCTGATCATGGGCATATGCGAGTGTCTCAAGAACAGCAGAAACTAGTCTCAGAGCCTGGGAAGGTTTCAAAGTTTTCTGTTGGGTAAGCAAGCCTCGCAGCGAGCCGCCAGCATAATAGTCCATGACCAGTGCAAGGGTTCCGCCCTCAACGACCATGTCACGGACCGTAACAATTTTTTCATTTTTGAGGTTGAGTAAGACTGAACGTTCCCGTACAAAACGTTCAACAATTGCAGGGTCGTCAGCCAGTTGGCTGTGCAGAATTTTTGCTGCCAGAGAGGTCTCAGAATGAGCATGACGGAGCCTCCACACCTGCCCAGAGGCGCCCTTGCCCACCAGATCAACTAGTCTATAAGACGCTCCTAGCGGGGCGCCTGGGGACAATTGACTCATGCTAACTTATTCCCTCTGAAAAACAGTACCTTGCTGTGTAGCTGAGTTTAATCTGCTCACACACCGAAATAATAGACCAACAAGACCCACACCACCATATTTTCGCGTTAGTATTCTAGATGACCCCCTGAAACACATTTCCCTGGATGGATTTTCATGCGATACGACCGCCCAAACAGACCCCGTCATAAGTTGCTCACTAAAAGCAAACTCGGGGTTTTCCTCATTTCAGCAGTTTTGCTGACCAGCTGCTCAGCGCAGACCAGTAACACCTCTAATATCAAAGCCACCAATGTGCTAGAGAACGTGTCAGTTACTCTCGACAGCTCTGCGCAAGTATCAAAAATTCGTTCAACTCTTGTGTCTCTCGACGGGAACACTCAGAAGACTGCAACCCAGGAGCAGGACTTTCAGACCCGGGATGTTGTGAACAACCTACCGGTTCGTATCACCACCCGCTATCAGACAAAAGACAAGATTGGTAGCAACCTGGCAGACCTTCAAGGCTATACGGGTGATATCACTATCGATATCTCGGTTGAAAACCTAACGGTTCACCCACAAACACTCACCTATGACCTAGCTGGAACCTCCCACAGCAAAAATGCGTTGGTTGGGGTACCTCTGTCCATCGTGGCCTCAACTACCTTCGAGGGGGTTGGCCCAGAAAAGGTTCATTCAGAAGCGACCCTGAACCAGGGGAAAACCAACGGTATTATCAGCACCAACAGTTCCGGCGATGCTCTTATCCAGTGGGGAAAGATTCTTGCTGGCCCGTCCACGGGTGCCAATGCAACTTTTACCGTAGATGTGCAAGCAGAGAACTTCCAAGTACCTGAGTTCAACATCGGAGTGCATACCGGGCTAAGTACCGACCTCACCACAGCAGGGGCGGTAACCTCTACCTTCACAAACCAAAGCGACTCAGAGCTAGAGCTCATGCAGCAGACTGTGAACGTTGTGACTGAAGCAAACCAGGCCCTCACCGATGCTTCCACCATCATCTCCCAGGTGCGGGATAACCTCAACACCACCTCCGGTTCGCTCAAAACTACTACCATTCAAGAACTGCAAAAATCATCGGAACTTCTAACAGGCCGGCTCACCGATTTGCAAGATAAAATGGCGAACCTCAAGGTAAATCTTGATGAGAGCGCCACGGGGTCCCAGCAGCAGCTCATCGACCAGATGCGGCAGACCGTGACCTCCCTGCAGAAATTCTTTGGGACCGAAGGGCAGAATGTCCCTCAAGCTACCATCGAAGCAGGCACCTGCCAGGTCAAGATTTCCCAGCCAGAGGGGGAACCCAGCGTCTACTCCAACATGGCCCAACTCAACAGCGTCCTTACCGCTTACAGCCAAGCTAACATTGACTGTCAGCAGCAGGTAAGTGCCGCCCTCGATACGGTGCTAGGCCCAGAGGACCCCACGGCAGACACCTGCAAAGATTCAGCATCCGCATCGTGTGCTGTCTTCACAGCAAAAACTGTTGCAGATGCCTCCTTGCTGGCATCCGCTGACCAGACCCGCACCCTGATTGAGAACCTACAGCCCGGCATCACAGGTCAAGTGATCGACGACTTTTCCCAGGTCCAGCAAGAGATGACGGACTTGCAAAAAGAAATAGACCTGTTGCAAGACCCCGCCCAACCCACCTCATCAGCAACCCCTACCGCTACTCCCTCACCTGATAGCTCGCCAACGAGCCAGTCCCCTGAACCTGTACCAAGCACCGGCTCGCATCAGAAAATTATCGACAGCTTAGACACCATCGATGGCTCTGTTCAGACCATCAAAGATAACGTCCAAGGGCTTGAAGATTTACTGGGGAAAATCAACCAAACCGCGTCTGAAGCTATCAGCGAGCTCGCCCAAGATAGCGATCAGCAGAAATCTATGTTGACCCAAAATCAGGATCTCGCCGATCAGCTCTGCCAGCTCAACAATCAGGGCACTGCCCAGGCTGGGAAACTATCCCAAGAGGAAGTAGACCATCTACGTAGCTACCTCACCGATACTCCCTGCGCCGCTCCCACAGGTGCTGCATCTCCCACTCCCTCTTCTTCTCCTAACGGTCAAACCCCCAACCAGCCAGCAGCTGAACCCCTAGCCCCGGTAGATGGCTACCCCGCACCCATGGACCAACGTTTGACTCATCAAAAGGGTCTGTGGGAACAGGTACTTAACTCAACGAATGTGAAAGACGATAAAGCTGAAGTTGCACAAGAAATTGCAGCTATCCGCGAGAACCTCACCGGAGTCACCGATAAAACAAAAGCTATCCGTGATGAGCTAGCGGCTCCCGCCCCCAGCCCATCCGGCACACCGTCGCCCGAAACCACCGCCACAGAAAGTGCTGCACCCCCTAAAAACGGGGCAGATGAACCTGTAGAGACCAATATTCAAGCGGTCAAAGACGCTTCCCCGCGCCTCCAAGAGAGTATTGACTCACTGGAAGAAAGCATGAATGCTTTAGGCGGTCAGCAGGCAGCCCTTGAGCAGGCTCTTACTGAAATCTCGCAAAGGCTCTCCCCAGAAGAGCTCACCAAAATTTCAGACCTTCTAGGGGAGCAAGCAAGAAATGTTGAACAGCAGCGTCAGGCAAGTGCAACCAGCATTTCTGACCTCTTTGCACAACAGGTAACGGCTCTCTCTGGTAGCGCAACGTCCGTCTCTGATACCGCAGACTCACTCCTCGAAAATCAGAGCGATCAGCTGTCACAGGCAGCGCAGCAACAAGAGGACCAAGTAAGCCAGAGAACCAAAACTGCCCTCGAAGCTATCCAGCAGAGCCACGATGCGGCAACTCAAGACCTTGCCGGAACCTCTACCCTGCTGACCCAGGATCTACAAAAAATCATGCTGGACGTCGGCGATACCTCAGTCACTGGGTCAGGTCTGCTCGGCTCACTGCTTAACAACGCATCCAACGCAGATAACGCCAACTACCAGCTTGCTCTCGCCACGCAGAACGCAGAGAAATACTCAAATCTGAGGGAGCAGGATATGGGCGCTGTCAAGCTTAAGCAGGCTCAGTACCAGGCTTCGCTTGAAGCGCTGGCTACGGTACCTACCTTCAGCTACAAAAACACTACCGGCGCCACAGTAAAGACCATTTACACCTTTACCGTTGCAGGAGATACAGAGTGAAAACTAAACTCCGTAACGTAGTAGCACCCCTAGCAATTTTGCTTGCCATCATCACAGTTGTTGGTTTAGCAATTGTTCAACAAACCACCAAGGAACAAGACGATGCGGTGGCGGTAACTGTTCCTGTGGAGCTAGCTTCACAGGGCAAGGCACAACACGCATCGGTAGGTCTTGTTCTTACTATCGGCAACGAATCAGCTGAAGGTTCACAATGGAACCAGGCTGCTGCAGGTGCCCAAGTCGCTATTGAACGTTTCAACCGCGGCGGTGCCCAGGTTTCCCTCATCACTGAGAACGACCGGGGCACAGCTGAGGGGGCTAGAGCCGCTGTTCGGGCACTAGCACAAGAGGGCGTTTCGGGTATTGTTGTAGCCAGCGCTGGCCCCCATGTTGAGGCCGCTATTGATGAAGCCAAAACCTTGGGTATTCCAGCCATTTTGCCCTATGAGCAAGGGCGCGGTCAGGCATGGTCTATGCAAGTTCCCGTTGCTGAACTCAGCCAACACGTCCTTGCCGCCACTAGCCAAACACAAGAGCTTATTCGGCTAGATCAGGCAGGGTATCTAGATTTAGATGTCCCAGCTGAAACTCAAATACGCATCAGCCAAGAAACAGACTTGGCGCAGCTGACCTCAGACCTTGTCAAAAAAACCAGCGATAAAACAAAGAAATTTGCTCTGGTAGTTAACGCCGATGCTTACCTAACAGGTCGGCTGATGCTAGCCCTAGAAGAGACACCAATCAACGCAGATGTTTATCTAAGCCCGGAGTCTTCGAGCCCGGCTTTTGGTCAAAGCCTCATGCGCGATCAGCAGATTTCACTTATCAAAGCTCTTAGCCTTGGAGCAGTTTCAGATGATTCTCTTGCCCTGCAACCAGATGGCCAGGGGCGAGCTATGTCTGCCTATCTTCAGGCGGTCAGGATTCTTTCTGATTCAAACGTTGAAGTCTACGGTGACCAAACCTTTGATAGCTTGGCCCTAGCAGCTGACGCCCGGTCTCATGATGCTGTAGTAGCGATTATTCGAGGTGTAGAAACCGCAGATAGCACCGCCCCAGCAGATGTTGCAGCCGCCTTGCAGACCCTAGAGCTAACTCCGGCTGATGGCATCACTGCTTCCAGCTACGATTTCGCCCAACAGGATCTAATTTCCGGACGCACTACTCTGCTTTCGCCATCTGTAGGGAACCTACATCTTAGGCCGACCAACGGTGCAGAGGAAGCGCCACAGATTCTCTGGATTGCTCAGGAACCCTGGAGAACCCGTTTTCGACTTAACTGATAGACCCTGTGCTGCAGGTTAATCCTGCCGTCTTTAGAAAGAAAATTCATGCGCTTAAGAATTAGTGTTGACTCTATAGACCGTTCTGTAGAGCTTGAAAGCTGGCGGGCAAGCACCACGCTAGCTGAACTAATTGCAGCGGTAGGCGGCCCTAAACTAGCTGGCAGCGACCGCCTGTACCTTGATGCGCAATCTGTCACAGCAGATACGCCCATTAACAGCTTACGAGTCCTCGAGGGGTCAAGGATTGCCAGGTCCCCTTGGGCCAAGGACGCTCCTCTAACCGGTTGGGTAGTCAGTGTCAGCGCGGGTTTGTGCTCAGGCGATATTCAGCCGGTGCTCCATCAGCGCGATATGGTTATTGGGCGTTCTGATCAGGCTGATATTGTTCTGACCACTGAGAGTGCCTCCTGGGATCACCTCACTGCGCGGGCTACCAAAGAGGGTCTGATCCTGACAGATAAGGGGTCCACCAACGGCACCTATCTCAAAGGTCAGAAAATGACCGCTCTAGAAGCCGTCACTCTCACTGAGGCAGCGCAGGTTCAAGTCGGTGGAGCCAGCCTCTACTTTCAGCCGGTTTACCAGGAGTTTCAGGCAGCCGCTCCAGGCTCCCTCAACAACCTAACCCCCACCCATACCGCGCCCTTCAACAGACCACCCCGAGCTGCCTTACCTGACCTTCCTGAAGAGATTGAGGCTCCGGCAAGGGAAACGGTTAACAAGAACTCCAAGTTTAACCTGGCGATTATCCTCTCCCCTATCATCATGGCTATCGCCATGATCGCTATCATGGGAAACCCGCGCTTTGCGATTTTTGGTCTGCTGAGCCCCCTGTCTGCTATTTTCATGTGGTTTGAAGGCAAGTACCGGTATAAGAAGGAAACAGCTGCTGAAGAAAAACGATTTGCGCAGGCTCTAGAGGATTTCAAGGCAGACCTTGACAACGCAGGGGCTCAGGAGCTGCAACGCCGTGAGGAGCTAGTACCTGATAACGCCACAGTCTTACGCAGAGGTTCTCTGCCCTCAACCCAGTTGTGGCAGCGTAGACCAGGTGCAGCTGATTTTTTGCTAACTCGGATTGGCACCGGCCGCTACCCTTGGCGGCCCAAGCTCACCCAGGCGTCCTCAAAGCAGCTAGAAGATGAAGTTCAAGCTAGTTATGATGCCTTTGAAATTAACAATGCCCCCCTCATCGCTAACCTCAACAACGGTGGAGTAATTGGTATCGTTGGGCACCGTGAAGGTAGCCTAGCGTTGGCGCGCAGTCTTGCAATTCAGGTCGCAACCCATGTGGGGCCAGCCGACTTAACCATGGGATTCTTCTGCGACCAGGGCAAGGAACAAGAATGGAGCTGGGCTTCCTGGCTTCCGCACACTCGCCAGGCAGGCAGCCCCCATAAGGGACGTTGGATGTCCGCTGGGCGTGCTCAGAGCAGCGAAATACTCCGCAGCATCAAGCAGGGCATCGAAACTTTTATTACCCCCGCCGTCCTGCTCGTCCTTGATTCTGAAGTCCTCACTGAAGGGCGGGATGCCCCGGCCCGCGACTTGCTCGGGTACGGTCGAACGCAGCACACATCCAGTCTTAGCAAACCTAAAGACCCCCATACCGTCTCAGGTATCGTAATCGCTCATTCTGAAGAGCAGCTTCCGGCAGCCTGCACCACGGTTGTCAGGGTCAGAGAAGATGCTGAAGCAGAGGTTTTTGAACCTGAGGCTCGCCTACTCATTGAAAATTTTGTTCTTGCTGGTCTCAGTAATGAAACAGCTGAGAAGGCAGCCATGCACCTAGCTCGTTTCGATGACCCTGAGCTACTGATTCCCGGTGCTGCGCTCCCCCGCCTTGTCTATGCCCCTGAACTCTTTGGGTTAGCCCCCGCAACCGCTGCGGAAGTTCAGAAACTCTGGAAGGCACCCACCGGGGTATCAGCCCCCATCGGTATCGGTGACGATGGTGAATTTCTGCTGGATATCGTCAAAGACGGCCCTCACGGTCTCGTAGGTGGCACGACAGGTTCAGGTAAATCTGAGTTTCTGCGCACTTTTATCGCAGGTCTTGCTGCTCGAAACTCCCCTGAGGATCTTAACTTCATTCTCATTGACTTTAAGGGTGGCGCAGCCTTTAAGGCCTGTGAGCGTCTTCCACATACTATTGGCACCATCAGTAACCTTGATGAACAGCTTGCCGATCGTGCGCTGCGAGCTTTGGACGCTGAGATGCACCGCCGGCAGGTTCTTTTCTCTCAGGCGGGTGAAGGCGTTGACAATATCAAGGACTACATGGCAACAAACCCGGCTGAGCCTATGCCGCGCATCCTTCTGGTCATCGATGAGTTTGCAATGCTAGCCAAGGATTTTCCTGATGTGCTCCAGTCCCTAGTCAGTGTTGCTGCTGTTGGTCGTACCTTGGGCGTGCACATGATTCTTGCGACTCAGCGCCCTGCCGGTGTAGTTAACGATGACATTCTGGCTAACACGAACCTTCGTGTAGCGCTTCGCGTGCAGAGCAAGGAAGACTCTAATAACGTTATTGGTGTTCCTCAGGCAGCTGCTATTGAACGCTCGCAGATGGGGCGAGCTTACGTAAAGCTAGGGCAAGAAGATATAACCGCAGTTCAGACTGCACTTGTCACCGGGCAGACCCCTCTAGCGGGCGACACCGACCTTGAGGTTCTATCAACCAGTACCTTCGGGGTTCCAGAAAAACCCCTAGTCGCTCAGAAGAAAATTCTTTCTGACGAGAACGACCTCGACCTATTGATAGACGCGATTTGTGAAGCCCACACCGATTTGGGGCTTGCAGAGCCCCGTCAGGTTTGGCCTGAGGCGCTGGGAGAGAGGGTTGCCTTAGACGGTCTATCTGAACCAATTATTACCCCTCTAGGCAAGATACAGAAAAGTGTGGGTGCGGTACAGGGCTCAGTGATTGAATTTGCCCTGGCTGACCAACCGACCGAACAGAAACAGATACCGGCAGGGTGGGATTTGGCTCAGGGTAACCTGCTTTTGATGGGCGTCCCCGGTAGTGGTACCACAACTGCCCTGGTGTCTATTGCCTTATCTGCGGCACAGAATTTAGCCCCAGATCAGGTTAATCTCATGGTTTTAGACATGGGTGCTGGGGGGCTGAAAGACCTGAAGGATTTGCCTCACACAACCGCTTACGTCGGTAGCGGAGGTAGCAATCAGGAACAGCGAGTACGGTTTATCCGGGTTCTTCTGAAGGAGCTAGAGCGCCGTCGAAGCGGTGCCGCCCCTTCAACCCCCACCTTGATTTTGATCGATGGTCTAGCTAGCCTACGTGATGAGTTTGATGACTTTGACGGTCAAATTTTGCTTTCTACGCTGTACAGAGTCTACGCCGAGGGCCCAGCCTTAGGCATGCATTTTGCTGTAACAACCGCCCGGGTGAAAGCGGTTCCCACAGCTATTGATGAGGTAACAACGCAAAAATGGGTTTTCCGATTTGCAGATACCTATGATTATGGGACGCGCGGGGTTAGGGGTAAGGATATTCCAGCCGCGCTTCCAGGCCGTTGTGTTAGCCCACAGCATCTTCTGCAAATGCAGGTGGCTACCCCCGATACCTCCCTAACTAAAGCGGTCAGCCGTATCAGCGATACATGGGCAGATTTTGGGCATAAGGCTGATGTCATTGGGCAGCTCCCAACCGATATTAGCTTGGCTGATTTGGGTGCTGAGGCTGATGTCTCAGGTGAACCAGTTCGTATTCCAGTTGGCTTGAGTGAACAGGATTTGCAGCCGGTCTTTTTGGAGGCTTATCAGGGTGAGCATACACTCATTGCAGGCCCTGCCCGTTCCGGTAAATCTACTCTGCTGTTAGCTATGGCTGAGTCTTTGCACACTGCTTATGGGGCACAGGGCGTCAAAGCCTCAATGTGGGCGATGTGTTCTCGCCGGTCGCCGCTAGCAACCATGGACTTTGAGCAAATCGCGGTAGGTGAAGAGAATGTTCCTGCCCTGGTGGCTCAAATCAGGTTAGCTTCTGCCCCTGTTATTTTGCTGGTTGATGATGCAGATACCTTTGCTGATAACGATAAATCTTTAGCTTCCTTAGTTGAGAAACCTGTCCCAGGGCTCATTATTATGGCTGCTGGTCGGGCAGAAGAACTTCGTGGTCTCTATAGTCATTGGACTAAGTCCCTGCGCAAGTCTAAGTGTGGTGTGCTTCTTCAGCCCTCAGATATGGACGGCGATTTGTTGGGCGCAAAGATTCCTCGTAAGGCACCTGTGGAGCTGTCGCCGGGGCGCGGTTATGCAGTCTCTAGTGGCAATGTTGCGCTAATTCAGTCTGTAAGTTTCTCCCCGGGGCTAGCTTTCTGAGCTAATGGGGATTGACCTAAGAATTAGGTTTTATCTTTTGCTTTTAGCGGTAACCTGGCTAGCTTCCCCGTCAAGGTGAGCTAGCCAGGTAACCTGGCGGTTTGCTGTCTTATGGGGTTCGCAGCACCTTCTTAATATCGTCGAGTACGCCTACGTCCTCAATGGTTGAGGGCACCGCGTAGTCTTCCCCATCAGCAATTTGCCGCATAGTCTTGCGCAGAATCTTGCCAGATCGCGTCTTAGGTAGGGCATCCACAATTTTGACGTCCTTGAAGTCTGCCACTGCCCCGATGTCCTGGCGCACCTTAGCAACCAGCTCTGCCGCCAGCTCGTCCTCACCCATCTCAAACCCGGCTTTGAGCACCACATACCCCGCCGGGCGCTGGCCTTTGAGCGGGTCGGCAAGACCAATCACAGCGCACTCAGCAACAGCCGGGTGGGCTGCCAGCACCTGCTCCATAGCTCCGGTTGAAAGGCGGTGCCCCGAGACATTGATGACGTCATCGGTTCTACCCATCACGAATACATAGCCGTCCTCGTCAATATAGCCGGAGTCGCCGGTGGCGTAGTAGCCCTCAAAGGCCTCAAGGTAGCTTGAAATAAACCGGTCATCATTACCCCACAGGGTCGGCAGAGTGCCCGGTGGCATGGGGAGTTTAATGGCGAGGTTCCCCTCTTCACCGGCTGCCACGGGTTCACCGAAGGGGTCTAGAACCTGCAAATTGTAACCTGGGCTAGGCACAGAGGGGGAACCGGGCTTAATAGGTAGGGTTTCTAGCCCGCGCGGGTTAGCAGCAATAGCCCACCCGGTCTCGGTCTGCCACCAGTTGTCGATGACGGGCACACCCAGTTTTTCGCTTGCCCAGTGGTAGGTGTCTGGGTCTAGACGTTCACCGGCAACAAAGAGCAGTTTCAGGGAGCTGGTGTCATAGTTATGCAGAAGTGCTGCCTCCGGGTCTGCCTTGCGGACGGCGCGTAGGGCAGTTGGTGCGGTGAAGAGGCACTTGGCCTTCGAGTCTTGGATAACGCGCCAGAAGGCGCCAGCATCCGGTGTGCCCACGGGCTTTCCCTCATAGAGCACGGTGGTTGCGCCGGTCAGCAAGGGGCCGTAAACGATGTAGGAGTGCCCTACAACCCAGCCAACATCCGAGGCACACCAGAAAACCTCGCCAGAGTTAAGGTCGTAAATATTTTTCATGCTCCACATCAGGGCCACAGCGTGACCGCCGTTGTCTCTGACCACGCCCTTGGGTGATCCTGTGGTGCCTGAGGTATACAGGATGTAGAGCGGGTCAGTTGCCTTCACCGTCACCGGCGGGTGCGGGCTGGCTGCGGCGAGCGCTTCTGCTGCACTCGCCCATCTGGTGTTCTGCCCTGCTTCAGCTGCACGTGTGGCAGCTTCTTCTACGGTGTTGTCAAAGCCTTCACGTTCAAAGACCAGCACCGTTTTGGGTTTGCTGGTGGCTAGTTTGATGGCTTGTTCTACTGCGGGGATGTATTCGATGCGGCGGCGCGCTTCAATGCCGCCGGAGGCTGTGACCACGGCAGTAGGTGAGCAGTCGTTGATGCGGGTGGCGAGTTCTGCCGGGGCGAAGCCGCCGAATACCACCGAGTGTACGGCTCCTAGGCGGGCGGTTGCCAGCATGGCTACCAGGGCTTGGGGCGTCATGGGCATGTAGATGAGCACACGGTCACTCTTGCCTACCCCGGCGTTGGCGAGTGCACCGGCGAAGAGTTCTACTTGATCTTTGAGTTGGGCATAGGTGATTTCTTGGCGGGTGCCCAGCATAGCTGAGTCGTAGATGATGGCGGTTTGCTCGCCTCTACCGGCTTCAACATGGCGGTCTACGGCGTTGTAGCAGGTGTTCAGTTCACCATCTGCAAACCAGCGGTAGAGGGGGGCGGTGCTGTTGTCGATGATGCGGGTGGGTTTGGTAACCCAGCTGATGTGCTCTGCTTGTTCTGCCCAGAAGGTTTCTGGGGTGTCGATACTTGCTTGGTAGGTTTGCTGGTAGGCGTTCATGGTTTTGCTCCTGGGTGGACGCTTGGTTTGGGTTGGGTGGAGGGGTTGAGATAAAACCTAGTGCGCTTCATCACCTTAAGCAAGACTTGTATACAAATTTCTCTCTATTTGCCAATTTTTACGTAATGATTTGGGTATTTCATAAAATTTTTCAGCTGTCTGTATACAAAATCGATTTCAGGGTCTATCGTAGTTCCAAGACGTATCTATGCGTCAGGTCACACCGAGAGGAGAAGCTGATGAGAGCTAGCGACTTTGCCTACCAAAGCCTACGCAGCGACATCATGGAGGGAATGCTCTCCCCCGGTTCTGTCATTGCCGAGGTTGAGCAGTCTGAACGGTTAGGGGTTTCCCGTACACCTATCAGGGAGGCAATAGCCCGGCTTCTCTCAGACGGGCTGGCGGAGCCTGCACCGGGGCGGGGTGTCATTGTTGCCCCTATTTCTCTAGCTAATGTCTACGCCCTCTTTGAGCTGCGCACCGCCCTAGACTGCACCGCAGCAGCTCTTGCAGCGCGGCGCGGTGACCCAAAGATTTTTCAGCAGCTTGCTGAAAGATTTGAGGCGACCGCTGAAGACTTTGGGGCAGGTCAGGGCAACCTGGCAAACTACTACGCGCTGGTTGATGAGCTTGATACCGCCGTTGATACGGCAGCAGATAACCGCTACCTCTTTCAGGCACAAGCTAACCTGCGCACCCAGCTCACCCGCATCCGCAAGCTTTCTAAAACCAACCCGGTGCGGCTTGCCCACGCAGCAGACGAGCACGCCCAAATAGCCAGGAGCATTGCTTCCCAGGACGCTCAGTTAGCTGAGGCGGCGACCCGTCTGCACCTAGCCAATGCCCTCTTTGCTATCGAAGAAGCTGCTGCCTCGCAGGAGCAGCACCAGCTCTTCCAAGCCCCTAGCGGTACCTAACCCTAACCTTTCAACCAATCTACCCCCGGCGTCCTGCCGCTGAAACAACAAAGGAGTTCTGATGACCGTCAATCATCTGGTTCGTGTTTACCGTTCAGAAGAGAACCTGCCCCGCCAAGAGCAGCTTGCCTACAAGATGGCGCAGGTAGCCACCGACCCCGTTGAGGTGCTGCCCGAGGTTGAAGAGATGATTATCAACCGCATCATCGACAACGCCTCAGTTGCTATCGCGTCGCTCAATCGCGGCCCCATCATCTCAGCCCGCGACCAGGCACTTACCCACGCGCCCGGTCCCGGCGGCAAGGGCGCTGCAATCTTTGGCGTCAACGCAGCCACCAAGGTATCCCCCGAATGGGCAGCCTGGGCAAACGGCGTTGCGGTACGCGAGCTGGACTACCACGACACCTTCCTAGCAGCCGAATACTCCCACCCCGGCGATAACATCCCCCCGATTCTGGCAGTAGCCCAGCACGTCGGTTCAACCGGCCGCGACCTTATTCGCGGTATTGCCACCGGCTACGAGATCCAGGTTGATTTGGTCAAGGCAATCTGCCTGCACAAGCACAAGATTGACCACGTTGCCCACATCGGCCCCTCAGCATCCGCCGGCATCGGCACCCTGCTGGGTCTTGATACCGAAACTATCTTCCAGGCAATCGGTCAGGGCCTGCACACCACCACCGCCACCCGCCAGTCCCGTAAAGGCGAGATTTCCACGTGGAAGGCACACGCCCCCGCTTTTGCCGGCAAGATGGCGGTTGAAGCAGTAGACCGTGCCATGCGCGGGCAGACCTCACCCGTGCCCATCTACGAAGGTGAAGACGGCGTTATCGCCTGGATGCTTGACGGCCCCGACGCCCGCTACGAAGTGCCCCTGCCCGCAGCCGGTGAACCCAAGCGCGGCATCCTCGACACCTACACCAAGGAACACTCCGCCGAGTACCAGGCACAGGCATGGATCGACCTTGCACGCAAGCTGCACCGCGAGCACCCCGAGTTCACCAGCCCCGAGAACATCGAATCCATCGTTCTGCACACCTCCCACCACACCCACTATGTGATTGGCTCAGGCGCTAACGACCCGCAGAAGTACGACCCCACCGCAACCCGCGAAACCCTAGACCACTCCATCCCCTACATCTTCACCGTCATGCTGCAGGACGGGCAGTGGGACCACGTTGCCTCCTACGCACCCGAACGCGCCCAGCGTCCTGACACCGTAGCCCTCTGGCACAAGGTCACCACCGCTGAGGACGCCGAGTGGACCCGCCGCTACCACTCCAATGACATCACCGAAAAGGCATTCGGTGGCCGCGTTGAAATCAAGCTGACCAACGGCGAAACCTTCAGCGAAGAAATCGCCGTTGCCGACGCCCACCCCCTCGGTGCCCGTCCCTTCAAGCGTGAGGACTACATCGGTAAGTTCCGTAAGCTGGCTGAAGGCAAGGTTGATGAGGCAGAGCAGAACCGCTTCATTGAAGCAGCTGAGAACCTTGCCAACCTGGGTGCCGGCGAGCTTGATGCCCTCAACATCACCGCCTCAATCGACCTTGAAACCGGCAAGGGAGGTATCTTCTAATGCTTTACGCACAAAAAACCGCTGCTGAAAAACGCAAAGACCTGCGGGAGATGCTGGCAAGTGGCAGTATTCGCCAGTTCCCCGGCACATTCACCCCTATCTCAGCCCGCCTCATTGAAGAAAAGGGCTTTGACGGCATCTATATCTCAGGTGCGGTACTGGCCAACGAACTAGGCTTCCCGGACGTCGGCCTCACCACCCTTTCAGAGGTCGCCCAGCGCGCAGGGCAAATCGCCCGCGTCACCAATCTCCCTGCCATTGTGGACGCTGACACCGGCTTCGGTGAGCCTATGAATGTTGCCCGCACCATCCAGGAGTTTGAAGAATACGGGCTGGCTGGCTGCCACATCGAAGACCAATTCAACCCCAAGCGCTGCGGTCACCTGGATAACAAGAACATGGTTGACCTTGAAACCGCCACCAAGCGCATCAAGGCAGCAGCTGAGGCACGGCGCGACCCTAACTTCCTGATTATGGCACGCACTGACCTGCGCGGCACCTCCTCCCTTGAGGAAACCATCGACCGCATCAAGGCACTGGTGGACGCCGGGGCAGACGCTATCTTCCCCGAGGCAATGAAAAACCTGGACGAATTCAAGGCAGTCTGCGACGCCGTGGACGTACCGGTGCTGGCAAACATGACAGAGTTCGGCAAGAGCCAGCTCTACACCAAGGACGAACTAGCAGCAGCCGGTATCAACATGATCATCTACCCGGTCACCCTGCTGCGCTCATCCCTGGGCGCTATGGAGGGCGTACTCGACACCATCGCTGCCGACGGCACCCAGGAAGCCTACATTGAAAAGATGCTGACCCGAGCCCGCCTCTACGACCTGGTTGACTATGAAGCCTACAACCAATTCGATACCGGCATCTTTAACTTCGAAGTGCCCGGCAAGTTTACTGCCTAAGCTACTGACTGACTCAAAGGAGAAAACAATGTCAGAACAGATTGATGTTAAGCGGGGTCTAGCCGGTGTTATTGCTGACTACACCGCAATTTCTAAGGTCAATGCAGAAACCAACTCCCTGCTCTACCGCGGCTACCCTGTGCAGCAACTAGCAGAGGTTCCTTTTGAGCAGGTTGCCCTTCTGCTGTGGAACGGCGAGCTGCCCACCGATGAGCAGCTGGCAGAATTTACCGCCTTTGAACGCAGCCACCGCGCCCTCTCGCCGGGGCTCAAGGCAGTCATTGATGCTCTGCCCACCGACTGCCACCCCATGGACGTCTGCCGCACCGCAACGTCCTTTCTGGGCGCTACCGACCCCGGCAGCGAAGATCTTTCCCCCGAGAACGAGCTGCGCAAGGCATGGGAGCTCTTTGCGGCTATGCCTGCGGTTGTTTGCTATGACCAGCGCCGCCGCCGAGGCGAAGACCTGATCGAACCGCGTGAAGACCTCGACTACTGCGACAACTTCCTCTACATGGCTTTTGGTGAGATGCCGGTAGCCGAAGTCAAGACTGCTTTCAATGTCTCTATGGTCATGTACGCTGAGCATTCCTTCAACGCTTCAACCTTCACCGCCCGCGTCATTACCTCATCGCTCTCTGACCTGCATTCTGCGGTCACCGGTGCTATCGGCGCTCTCAAGGGCCCCCTGCACGGCGGTGCTAACGAGGCTGTGCAGCACACCTTTGATGAGATTGGCGTGATCGAGGGTGAAAGCGAAGCTGATGCCAAGGCGCGCGCTAAGGCATGGATGGACGCTGCCCTGGCTGAGAAGAAGAAGATTATGGGCTTTGGCCACCGCGTTTACAAGAACGGGGACTCTCGTGTGCCCACCATGCAGAAGTCTTTCTTCGACATGGTGGAGCACTACGGTAGGCACGACCTCATCGGCCTCTATAAGGGTCTTGCTGAGGCAATGGACGAGGCGAAAGGTATCAAGCCTAACCTGGATTACCCGGCTGGCCCTACCTACCATCTGATGGGCTTTGATACCCCCACTTTCACCCCTATTTTTGTCTGCTCCCGCATCACAGGGTGGACGGCGCATGTGCTAGAGCAGCGGGCTAATAACTCGCTGATCCGCCCGCTCTCTGTCTATAACGGGGTGGATGAACGTCCGCTCCCCTAGGTGAGAGAAGAAGCAACAGCAGCGCCCCTCCCGAGTAACCGGTCAGGGGCGCTGTTTTACTGTTGGTAGTTTGACTTAGCCTACCGTGCCCTCGGGTGGGTTGCTGCGAAGACTTCACGCAGGGTATCAGCTGTGACCTTGGTGTAGACCTGGGTGGTGGTCACCGAAGCATGCCCCAGCAGTTCTTGCACTACTCGGATGTCTGCCCCGCCTTCGAGCAGGTGGGTAGCAAAAGAGTGGCGCAGGGTGTGGGGTGAGATTTCGCCGGGTAGCTTGGCGCGTTCAGCATGTTTTTTCAGGATCAGATAGGCACCCTGGCGGCTAATCCGCCCGCCCCTGGCGTTAAGAAAGAGCGCCGGTGTGCCTTTGCCTTTAGCTGCGAGCGCGGGTCGCGCGCGTACCCGGTAGTCCTCAATAGCACTCACAGCGTAAGAGCCTACAGGCACCACGCGTTCCTTGTTGCCTTTGCCAAAGAGGCGGGCAACTGCCGGTAGGCTAGCACCTGCGGTGCCGCCACCCTCTTGGGTTTCTAGGAGTAGGTCATCAAGGTCCACATTGATGGCTTCTGAGATACGGGCGCCGGTGGAGTACATGAATTCGAGCAGGGCACGATCGCGTAGCCCCGCTGGGGTGCTGGTGTCTGGTGCTTCGAGCAGGCTGGTGATGTCAGAGACCGGGATTGCTTTAGGCAGGCGGGTTCCGGGTGTGGG
Organism: Rothia sp. (in: high G+C Gram-positive bacteria); assembly: GCA_030530765.1. Lineage (GTDB taxonomy): Bacteria > Actinomycetota > Actinomycetes > Actinomycetales > Micrococcaceae > Rothia. Next base: position 2,875 of record JAUMUH010000015.1, on the reverse strand, counting down.
TGGTTGTACGGTGGCGGCGGGATTGGTTGCGGTGGTGTTTTCGCGTAGCCAGAATTTGTGGGCACCGCGCACTGCCACGATGATGCGGGCGATGGAGCGTTGGCTCAGTTGCTTGCCGTCTGCAGAGACGCTTTCTGAGCAGTGTACGGCAAAGTCGCGCACGTGTTTTTTGGTGATGGTGCGGGGGCTGATGATGCCTACGCTGGCCAGGTAGCTGCGGTAGCGGGTGAGGTCACGGCGGTAGGCTGCTACGGTGTTTTCTGCTAGACCGCGTTCAATGGCGAGGTGTTGCAGGTAGCTTTCGGTAGCGCGATCGAGTTCGGTTTCTTGGGGCGCTGGCATTAGCGCAGGTCGCCCAGGGAGCCTCGTACGTTGGGGTCACGCAGGTAGGGGTGGGCGGGCCAGGGTGCGGACGCCGGGGTAAGGCTCTGGTAGTTATTCTGGCGGGCTGCGTGGGCAGCAAGGACGCCCATGATAGTGCTGGGTGAGTGGATACGGGAGGCTAGAATAGCTGCTACCACCTCGTCCAGGTCAAACCATTTGGCGACGATCTCAGCTTCTTCACCCTGGCGTTCTTCTTGTTGGTCTGCCGGGATGCTGCTGATGCCGCGGGCAAGAAATACGCGGTTGGCTTCGGTGGAGCAACCCGGTGAGTTGTGGTATTCCATGAGGGTGTGCCACTGTTCTGCTTGCAGATCGGTTTCTTCTGCCAGTTCGCGCTGGGCTGCGGTGAGTGGGTCTTCGCCGTCAACATCGAGCATGCCGGCTGGAATTTCCCAGAGGTTCATGCCGACCGGCTGGCGGTACTGGTTAATCAGCAGCACCTGATCCTGGTCATTGAGCGCTACGATGGCAACTGCCCCGGGGTGGGTGATGTAGTCCCTGCCCATGCTGGGGCCATCGGGTGTAAGTGAGAAGTCGTCACGCACAACATCCCAGATGAAGCCTTGGAATTTGGTCTCGCGTTTTTGCACATAGCGGGGGTTGAGCACATCTGCCAGGTGTTTCTGGGTGATGACTTCTGCCCGGGCATCGATCCGCGGGGCCTTGCTAGCATTATCGGTTATAGGGGTTTTATTCATCGTATTTCTTTCATACAGTGCAGAACCATCAGAACAAGCTAAAACTGGTAGATGCTGTAGTAGCTCACAGGGACATTGAGATTAATCGCGTACCTGTTGAACTCAGCAACATGACCAACGTAATCACTTTGTGAAGGCCGAGGCTTGAGCATAGTGCGCTGATAAGAATCAATGTATTCTTTATAACCAATCTCGTAGTCACCCAGGGCAAGACCAAATGACTCTGTTACTTCAAACCCCGCAGGCAAATCGGCAAGGGGTACGCTTGGAGCCCGCCAAATATTTGTATAGTCTACCGAGGCCCCTACCCTGATATTTTCATGTTCTTGGGCGGTAATAGTGTGCCGGTTGATGGCAACAATAGACTCTCTGCTCAGAGTACTGGTATCCCAGGTTAGAAAAACACCGTCAACCCAGGCCAGTTCGTTTCGCACGTTGTACCAGAATTTATGGCTTTCAGTTTCTTGCCCCGGTCGTTGAATGTCAAGTGACCAGAGGTAACCTCGCATGTCCCAGCCAAAATGGTGCACCTCACCATCCCGCTCTCCCCCGGTAAAAACAGTGCGGGTGCGCTGCCCCATAGCATCATAGGTGTTTTCAATAAGACTACCGTCGCTAGCTGAAATACTGAGCAAGCGACTATCAGGAGTATAGCTGTATATCTTTTCAATACCTTCAGCTGTTACTTCCCGGACAAGCTGACCGGTGGTGTTGTATTCCCAGCGGGTTTGGGAATGCTGCCCTTGGGCATTGGCGTGATAAAGCCCGGTCAGTTGACGCCCGGCATCGTAGCTAAAAGAATACACTTCATCATTTCTCATAACGTCAGTGATGAGGGCTGATTCTTTATCGTAGATAAAAGAAGTGTGGGTTTGTAGGCTGCCGTACCCAACGTTTTGTTGTGCTTCAAGGCTAACGGGCAGGCCGTTCTCCCAACCTACCTGGTAGGTTACGGTCGGTGAGGTGTGGCTTTGAACTCGCCCCTGGTTATCTTTGGTGTAGGTAACGCAGTAGCCAGTGGAGTCTAGCATGTGGCTGAGGTCGCCACACTGGTTATAGCGCTGGCTCAGTCGCAAACCGTCAGGGCCAATCGCATCAAGAGGACGGTTGAACTGGTCAAGGTTCCATGCCACGCGTAACCCGTTAGCCTCACGTTCGATAACAGCGTGGTGTAGGTTGGGGTCCATGGTGAACTGTTCAACCCATTGACCTACCGGCGTAAGGTTCTCTGTGGTGGTTGCCAGGGTTCGTTTAGATTTTCTCTGATAGTCAATAGAGTAAAACAGCTGACCATTAATGCTGTATTGCTTCTCGTTGCTGTTCTGGTCATAGGCCCATTCTTCAACGCTACCGTTGGGGTGCTGCTGGGCTATCAGGTTACCATCGCTGCTGTAGGTTGCGTGTGAAAGGCTACCGTCAAGGTTTTTACGGCGAACAACTTTGCCGTCATCATTTCGTAAGTATTCTTCAGTGGCTCCGTTTGGAGCTACTGCTTTTACGGGCAGCCCATTGTGGTCGTAGGTAATCTGCACGTGCCCGCCCAGTGCATTGATAGTACCGGTAAGTTCACCGGTACTATCTCGTTCGTAGATGACTTTACCTAGGCTTGGGGTCGTAAAGGTAGCATAGTTGCCGGTGCTGTCATAGGTGCAGTAGGAGCTGCCACGCCCTGGCTCCTGTGAGCCAATTCGTTGCCCGTTAGAGTCATAGGTATAGATGCTCTTGCTGCCGTTAGGGACGTGCACTTCACTAATTTTGCCTTCTTCGTTGTAGTAGGCACGGGTAATCTCCCC
>JAUMUH010000124.1 GCA_030530765.1 Rothia sp. (in: high G+C Gram-positive bacteria) | reverse complement strand
AAACCATTCGTCTGCTATATCGCTAGGGCGAGCCGCCTGCACTGTGAGTGAGAGCTCAAAAGAGTTACCGCGGATAGTCCCCCAAGCGCTGGTGAGTTTACCGTGGTCATAGGCATAGCGAATAATAGGCGCTAACTGTTCAGAAATTTGAGTGGAGAGCCTACCGACCACCTTCCGGTCATGAAGCACCTCAACTGAGTCCGTAACTCGACCATCTGGGTGCTTAATTTGGTTATTCTCTAGCGAAAGAATCAACCGCCCTTCGCCAGAAGGCGGGAGGATACTGTGCAAATACTCTGAGTAGTCCTTTTCGTCAAGAACTTTCATTGACGGCCCCTGAGGCAAAAGCGTTGCCTGAGTGGGGGCTTGGTTGAGCGGAAAAAGAGAGCCTGGGGCGCTGAGTGACAGGCTCCCAGAACTTTCAATGTAGGTTTCACCGTCAACCCGACGCAGTACTGCCCTAAGCTGTAGCTGCGCCATTGGCTCGTACCCTGAGACCACTACCCGCCCCACCGGATTCCAGTAGATGGCTGAATCCTCTTCTGTCAGCCGACCTACTTTAAGGTCATCAACATAAACAGCGATAGCGTGAGCCTGGTGGGGGTTGTCAGGCTCGGGCACCAGGCGGGCTTCACCGTTCCAGATGCGTTCACGATCAATCTGAAGCTCTTCAAAAATGTGCAGAATTTCAGTGTCGTAGTAATCATCTGTAATGATATGCACGGTACCGCGATCGCCGAGTACATAGTCGGTCAAGAGGCACTCCTTAGCTGCGAGTTTTTACTGTTATCTAGCTTCTCATGATTTGCAGGTTTTGGTGCGTAAACTCCTGAAGAAAACAGGTAAATCTGGTGTATTCTCAAGGATTCAGCAAAACTAGGAGGTTTATTCATAAGGGTATTCACCGAGCTACACGAGCATACACCCGCCCGCTGACCCTCTCGCCTGGTTCGCTTCGCTCACAAGGAGACTCACGCCAGCCCCGCAGCTAGCGGGCAGGCGTATGGCTCGTTCCGCCCGGCTCATTTACCCTTTATGAATAAGCCTCTAGCCGTAACGAATATCTCCTACAGCTTAGAGTGCCGCTGACTGAGCGTTGAGAATACGTAGCGCATCGTCCAAAAGCTCTGCCAGCAGCCGGCGCAGGGCAGTGGGTGCTGACTGGTTTGCCGCAAGCCAGGCCTCTGTAGCAAGAACAACAGGGTGCCCCTGGCCCGTAAGTTCAGCAATATCGACGGTGGGGTAAAGCCCCTGGATAATACGGCTTGCCATGCCGATGGAGCGGTGTTGCCAGGTCGGTAGCAGCAGGTCAAAGTAGGTATCACGGTAGCTGGTGCGCAGGTTTTCTGGTCCGTGCTGGAAGCCACTTGCGGTGGCTGATAACAGGTCGTTAGATAGATTTTTATCGGTCGTCACAGCGGTAAATGCTGCCTGCTTGGCAACAGCAGTTGGAAGGGCGGCTGTTGCAAAAGCAAAACCGCGTTCTGCTGTAGCTGATGACTTGTGTGCTCTTGCCTGATTTAGCAGTTCTTGTGGCACAGCATCTTGTACTGCAAGGGCACACAGCGCCTTCCAGCCGAGTGTCTGGTTGTAGCGGATTCCGGGTACTTCAGTGATGTCACCGGCAATGGTCTGGTAAGCGCCGCGGGCTACGTCCTGGGCGAGTTCTAGACCTAGCTTCGAGTGGGCAGAGATTGCCAGCAACGCGCGCAACAGAATGAGCTGTGAGTCGCTGCCAGCTTCTGTTTGTGCCAGCGCCTCATAGAGTGCCAAGTAGAGGGAATCCCAGAGCTCTTCCCTCTGAGCCTGCGGGGCGTAGAGGGAAATCGCGCTCTGCGCCTGGTTCATCAGGTTAGAGAGTAGGGTAGCGGAGCTCTCTTGTGATGCGGCGTTGCCCACTGCCTGCACAAAGGCGGACGCCGGGAGCTTACCGTCGCGTACCTGACCCCACAGACTGACCCAAACCACGCCGCGTGACAGCGCATCAGCAATGGTTGAGACATGAGAGAGGGCGAGGGCGCGACCATCGCCCTCAGAGATGTTGATTTTTGCGTAGGTAAGGTCTTCAGCGTTGAGGAGTAGCAGGTCAGCCTGTGAAACGTGGTCGCGCTGAGCGTCGGTTAGTTCAACTTCAAAGGTAGGCATGCCAGCGGGCACCTCCACCGGCAGAACTGTTGTTTCTACTAGCTTGTTATCGTCAAGGGTGAAGGTCGCGAGCTTGAGCTGGTGGGGGCGTCCAAGGGTCTCTGGGACGCCAACAGGTAGCTCCTGAGTAAGGCGCAGTTGGGTGAGTAGCCCGGTATCATCGCGTACCCGCTCGGTGCTCAGCTCAGAAAGACCGCTGGTTTGCAACCAAGCAGAAGCCCAGAGACGAACATCGCGGTCAGAGACTTCATCGAGCACCCCAAGGAAATCCTCGAGGGTGGTATTTCCCCAAGCAAATCGTTTGAAATAGACCCGGGCTGACTCGATAAACTGGTCAAAACCCACGTAAGCAACCAGCTGTTTGAGCGCCGAAGCCCCCTTAGCGTAGGTGATGCCGTCAAAGTTTTGGCGGGCAGCTTCAAGGTGAGGGATGTCCGCCACGATGGGGTGGGTTGTTGGCATCTGATCTTGCCGGTAAGCCCAAGCCTTACGCTGGTTGGCAAAGGTGACCCAGGCGTCCTCAAAGCCGTTGGCTTCTTTTGCGCCCAGGGTGCCCATAAAGTCAGCGAAGGATTCTTTGAGCCAGAGGTCATCCCACCATTTCATGGTGACAAGATCACCAAACCACATGTGGCTCATCTCGTGGCAGATGACGTTGGCGCGGGATTCGAGCTGTGACTCGGTGGCACCAGAAACATAAATGTAGCTTTCGGTGAAGGTAACTAACCCGGGGTTTTCCATAGCGCCCAGGTTGTATTCGGGTACAAAGGCCTGCTCGTACTTGGGGTAGGGGTAGGCATAGTCGAAGAGGTCCTGGA
>JAUMUH010000123.1 GCA_030530765.1 Rothia sp. (in: high G+C Gram-positive bacteria) | reverse complement strand
GTTGGTTTGGTGGCTGAGGATTGTTCTACTGACCCCACCGCACCGGGGTGTTAGATGGAGCAGAGCCGCTAAAACCTGCAGTTTCACCCCGCCGTCCTGACATAGAAATAAGCAGAACCGGCTAAACTGAACCCATGAGCACCCACTACACCACCGACAGCTTCGAACTGCCAGGCGTACCCGATGCTTTCCAGCGACTCTGGACACCCCACCGCCGCGCCTACGTTACCGGTGGGCAAAAGGACTACACCGAGAACTCCTGCCCCTTCTGCACCGCACCCACCCGCAGCGACCAGGAATCACTCATTGTTCACCGCGGGCAGCACGCCTTCGTCATCCTCAACCTCTACCCCTACAACCCCGGGCACCTGTTGGTCTGCCCCTACCGTCACATCCCCAACTACGACGACGTCACCGCCCAAGAAACCGCAGAAATTGCTGCGCTCACCCAAAAAGCGATGAGCGTTTTACGAGAAGTCAGCCGTGCAGCGGGCTTCAACATCGGCATGAACCAGGGCAAAATTGGGGGAGCAGGCGTAGCCGACCACCTACACCAGCACATTGTGCCCCGCTGGAGCGGCGACACTAACTTTTTGCCCATCGTTGCAGGCACCAAAACTGTTACCCAAACCCTGGATGAAATCCGTACTCTGCTCGCTGACGCCTGGAAATAAACACCGAAAGACACCACAACAGTGACCATCAAGATTATTGCCATCGGCAAAAAACACGAAAAATGGGTTAAAGATGGTATTGATCGCTACGAAACCCGCCTGCGCAAACCCTGGGATATCAGCTGGGTTTACCTGCCCCACTCATCACTGGCAGAAGAGCAGGCGCGGGCTGAAGAATCCAAGCGAATCCTAGATAAAATCAGTAAGGACGACAATCTCATCCTGCTCGATGAGCGCGGTAAAAACCTCAGCTCACCCGAACTATCTGAGCTGCTCAACCGCAACCTGGGCATCAAGCAGGTGGTGCTGGTAATCGGCGGTGCCTACGGCGTGGACGAAACCGTGCGGCAGCGCGCCAATACCGTGTGGAGCCTTTCCAAGCTGGTCTTCCCCCACCAGATGGTGCGCCTGATTCTTGCCGAGCAAATCTACCGGGCAGGGGAGATTGCCGCCAACCGCCCTTACCACCACGTCTAAACCCAGGCAGGCAGGGCAGAACCCGGCATGCTAAGTAGCTTAGAAGAGCGAGCCCTGCGTGGACGGCGGGTCAGTCACTTGCCCGTGCAAGGTGCAGGCACGGTTAGCCAGGTCAGCGGTATTGATAATGAAGGCTTCTTCCTCATTACCAAAGTGGGCAGTCAGTAGCTTGCCGGTGCCACCGCTAATGTAGAAACCGTGTTCCCCCTGGGTAAGGCTGGGGTAGCCTGCCAATGGTTGGCGGGGTTCGCCGTGTAGCCAGGCGTAGGCGCGGCTCATTGCGGCAGAGGGTTGCCAGGGGTTCTCGGTGATATCAAAGCCGGGCATATCTAAGTCTTCCAGCGCCCAGGTGGCAGATTCAACCGCCATAAAATGCTCAGACTTGAGCTGCTCAGAAGAAACCGGGTTAACCCAGGCACGATACTTGGTGGAGGCGTGCTTGAACTGGGTCAGGTTGCCTTCCTGTGAAACAGCATCTTCAAGCTGGCGGACGATGCGCCCGTCGTCCGCGCGGGCAACAAAGGTTGCGTAGGCTACCGCCTGCTCGTCCAGGCGGCGCGGGTTGGAATGCAGAGAAGAGGTGCCTACCTTGGAGGTGCCGTCAGGGAAGGTAGCAATATAAAGGTAGTGCTCAAGATCGACGTAGGCCAGGGCTGCTTCGGTCATGCGGGCGCCTTGGTGAACCCGGTGAATGGGTGCAAACTCGTCAAGGGCTAGGCAGCGGGGGCACTGCTTGCCCTTGGTAATGATTTCAGCCTTGGGGCAGGGCAGATGGGCGAAACCTGTTGCGTCCGTACGGGCTACCGCATATCCACTGCAATAACAACCAGCGCCCGGGGCACCCTCAACAAGGGGTGCGATGCCTAGAAAACTGCCGGGGATAAGGGGTACAGGCACAATGCTGCCGCTTGGTTTACCTTCAATAAGAGGTTCAATATTGACTACGGGTTCACGGTTAACCCACTTGAGGTCACGCCAAATGAAGGTTGCCTGCGGTGCTGTCTTTTCTAAAATGTTCTGCTCGCTCACCCGTGCGATTATGCCAGAAAACCGGGGTAGAGCAATAGTAGGAGCACCATAACACCGCAGAAAACTGTTCTTACTGGGCGGTGCTGGCTGCAACCCAGTAAGATAGGGGGCATGTCAAGACCACTTATACGCCTTGCAGGCCAAGGAATTCGATATGCAACCAAGCTGCGCGGTGGCGGTTCCGCCTTCCCGGGTTTGGTGATGGAAAAACTTCACCCTCAGTTTGTTTCTGAGGAGCTCGCTAAGCTACCTCTGGGCGTTGTGGTGGTTTCGGGCACTAACGGCAAGACCACTACCACCAAGATGGTGGTGCAGCTGTTGGAATCTCAGGGGCTGAAAGTTTTCACTAACCGCACCGGCTCTAACTTTGTGCGCGGTGTGGCGGCAGCTTTACTGGGTGAAATGTCACTGACCGGTAAGCTGGGTGCCGATATCGCCGTCCTTGAGCTAGATGAGGCGCATGCTGTTCACTTTGTGAAGATGGTGAAGCCACGCTACTCCCTGCTGCTGAATGTGCTGCGTGATCAGCTTGACCGTTTCGGTGAAATTGATACCACCCGCCGTATGCTCTCAACCGTTGCCGGGGCAACCAGCGGCACTGTGGTGCTCAACCGTGAGGACCCCCGCATCCGCTCCCTGGCTGAGGTCGCCCAGCCCGGCGCTAAGGTCAGCTACTTTGGTTTGTCAGAGAAGCTGCGTTCCCTCTTCCCCTCAGACGATGAGATGCGCTCAACTACCCCCGGTCAGGACGGCGGGCGCCTTGCCCCCGAGCTACCTGCGGCGTCCGTGGTGCTTAAGGACTTCGCTGGAACTAACGCCACCTTCTTGCTGGGCGGTAAAGAGGTTGCTGGGTCTATCAACCTCTACGGTGTCTATAACATTTTCAATGCTGCTGCTGCTATTGCCCTGGTGCAAGAAGTGCTGAGG
>JAUMUH010000014.1 GCA_030530765.1 Rothia sp. (in: high G+C Gram-positive bacteria) | reverse complement strand
GGCAGGCTCACCCGTAACCGTCGTTGAAGACCTCACCCAGGGTACCGCTACCCTGCCCCCCACTGACGGTATGCGCTACTACACTGATGACTCATCCCGCGTGATTGTGCGCCCCTCTGGCACCGAACCCAAGCTCAAGTGCTACCTTGAGGTAGTCATTCCGGTAACCGGTTCAGTTGCAGAGGCACGAGCTGCTGCCGCTGAGAAATTAGCAACCATCAAGGCCGATATGAGCGCGGCGCTGGGGCTCTAAAATACCCTAAGAACTGAGCAATGCAGAAATGCTCAGTATGTGCCCTAAAAGAACGAACTCTAGGAGATAGCTATGACGACTGAACTGACCAACCGCGAACTAGCGGCAATGATTGACCACACCATCTTGGCACCCAACGCTTCTGAAGCTGATGTGCGCCGCCTTTGCGCTGAAGCCCGTGAGCACGGTTTCGCGTCCGTCTGTGCCAACCCTGTTTGGGCGCCGGTGCTTGCTGAAGAGCTAGCTGGCTCTAGCCCTGTGCCCTGCGTTGTGGTGGGCTTCCCCTTTGGTGCCTCTGCCACCGAGGTTAAGGCTTTTGAAACTAAGACCGCTGTTGCCGCAGGTGCCCGCGAGGTTGATATGGTCATCAACATTGCTGATGCCATTGCGGGTAAGAAGGACGCCCTGGTAGCCGATATTAAGGCTGTGGCAGAGGCAGCCCACGCTGGCGGTGCCCTGCTCAAGGTCATTATCGAAACCAGTGAGCTTACCGATGAGCAGAAGGTTCTGGCCTGCCAGGCTTCTGTTGAGGCGGGCGCTGACTTTGTCAAGACTTCTACCGGCTACTCTTCGGCAGGTGCAACCGTTGAAGATATTGCCCTGATGCGGGCAACCGTTGGCCCTAATCTGGGCGTTAAGGCATCTGGTGGCGTGCGCACCCGCGAGGAGGCTCTTGCGATGATTGAGGCGGGTGCCAACCGTATTGGTGCCTCTAAGGGTATCGCTATCATCGGTGCCGGTGAAGCGGGCGAGGGCAGCTACTAAAAGAGTCTGGTCTGTTGCCAATCTTTTGGTGGCAGACCGTGCACTGTAGCCTGTGACCGCCTATACTAGGCTGTAAGAGACACACCACACGAGCTAAGGATTCCTATGTCTAACGGCGCACCTGAGCGTAACGGCACCCCCCAGTACTCCGGCACTAAGGAGCTGGGTTCTAATATTGCCCTTTTCGTTCTTTGCTTTGCTATTCTGCTGGCCTGCTTCTACGCCCTGGGTACCTACCCCGATGGCGGCTGGACCTGGTGGACCATCGCGATTCTGCTCTACGCAGCAACCTTCATCATCCCCCTATGGATTCTGCCCTCAAAGACCAACGAGGCAGGCTTTAAGGGTGGCAAGGAACTGCACATGAAGTAGGGATATAGTTCTTCATCGTAAGAGGGGCTCACCGGTTCATTCCGGTGAGCCCCTCTTCTTTACAGCCCTCTAGCTTGCCTCAAAGATGGCGTGCAGAAAGCTCTCGGTCCACTCAACCATGGCGTCATCCACTAGGTCTTTGCCCCCCACACGGGCGGTCTTGGGGCGGGGCACCAAGATCTGCCAGTTATCAGTACCCGGTATCTGCCGATAGGTGGAGCCGGGGTAGAGCCGCTCTAGGCGCATCTGCTTTGACTCGGGCAGGTTATTGACCGGGAAGAAACGTACCTTGGGGCCCATTGCCACAATCTCAGTCAAGCCAAGGGCGCGGGAGCGCTGACGCAGGGCAGCAATCTTAAAGAGGTTATCGACCGGGGCAGGCGGGGTGCCGTAGCGGTCCACCAGCTCTTCGCGGGCCTCATCCAGTTCCTCAGCGGTGAGCGCCTGGGCAATCTGCCGGTAGGCGCTCAAACGCAGGCGCTCTGACGAAACATAGTCGTGGGGCATGTGTGCGTTAACCGGCAGATCCACCTTAATTTCGGCAGGGGCTTCTTCCTTCTCGCCCTGGGCAAAGTTAGCAACGGCCTCCCCTACCAGGCGCAGGTAAAGGTCAAAGCCAACACCTGCGATATGGCCAGACTGCTCGCCACCGAGTAGGTTACCGGCGCCGCGGATTTCTAGGTCTTTCATGGCTAAGCGCATACCGGCGCCCAGTTCGTTGTGGGTGGCAACGGCTTTGAGTCGTTCGTGGGCAACCTCGGTCAGCATTTTTTCTGGCGGGTAGAGGAAGTAGGCGTAGGCGCGTTCACGGCCTCGCCCCACACGTCCTCGCAGCTGGTGTAGCTGGGAAAGGCCGTAGTTTTGCGCCTGGTCAACGATGAGGGTGTTGGCGTTAGAGATGTCCAGGCCGGTTTCAACGATGGTGGTTGAGACGAGCACATCAAATTTGCGTTCCCAGAAGTCCACAATGATTTTTTCCAGCCGGGATTCGCTCATTCTGCCGTGGGCAACGGCGATGCGGGCTTCGGGCACCAGTTTTTGGACCTCGTTAGCAGCTTCTTCGATGGAAGAAACCCGGTTGTGCACAAAGAAAACCTGGCCTTCACGCATGAGTTCACGGCGAATAGCTGCGGTGATTTGCTTGTCGGTTTTGGGGCCGACGAAGGTGAGCACCGGGTGGCGTTCTTCAGGCGGGGTGGCAAGGGTTGAGGTTTCGCGGATGCCGGTCAGAGACATTTCCAGGGTACGCGGGATGGGGGTTGCACTCATTGCCAAAACATCCACGTTGGTACGCATGGTTTTAAGTTTTTCTTTGTGCTCCACGCCAAAGCGCTGTTCCTCGTCGATAATGACGAGGCCTAGGTCTTTCCACTCGGTTGATTCTGAGAGGATACGGTGAGTACCAACTACCAGGTCAACTGAGCCGTTCTTGATGCCCTCTTGAATTTCGGCTGATTCTTTGGCCTTCTGGAAGCGGGAGAGCACCTTCACTGTTACAGGGAAGCCCGAGAAGCGTTCGGTGAAGGTCTCAAAGTGCTGCTGGGCCAGCAGGGTGGTGGGTACCAGCACGGCCACCTGCTTGCCGTCCTGAATTGCTTTGAAGGCAGCGCGCACCGCGATTTCGGTTTTGCCGTACCCTACGTCGCCTGAGATGAGGCGATCCATGGGGATTTCTTTCTCCATGTCTGCCTTGACCTCATTGATGGCTACCAGCTGGTCGGGGGTTTCGTTGTAGGGGAAGGCCTCTTCAAGTTCTGCCTGCCAGGGGGTGTCTGCGCCAAAGGCATGGCCGCGGGACGCCTGGCGAGCTGAATAGAGTTTGATGAGGTCAGCAGCAATTTCTTTAACTGCCTTGCGCGCCTTGGACTTGGTTTTTGCCCAGTCACTACCACCCATTTTCGACAGGACGGGGGCGTCCCCACCCACGTAGTTAGACACCACATCAAGCTGGTCAGAAGGCACAAAGAGCCGGTCTTTAGGCCCGCCTCGCTTGGAGGGGGCGTATTCCAGCACCAGGTATTCTTTCATAGGCTTGGGCTGACCCGGGGTGATGGCAGCACCTGCGATAGGCCGCTGCACCAGCTCAACAAACTGACCGATACCGTGCTGCTCGTGCACCACATAATCCCCAGCGCTCAGGCTCATGGGGTCTACCGCATTTTTACGGCGGCGCACCGGTAGTTTGCCAGCGCGCAGGTCACGGGTGGCGTAGGGCAAGGTACGCCCCAGAATATCTGCTTCGGTCAGCAGGCCTAAGCGCACGCCGTCCATCATGAAACCCTGCCCCAAGCTGGCGGTGGTCATCTCGATGATGCCCGGCTCTGGTTCTTTCTCTAGGCTGGGCACGCGGGACGCTGGAATCTCGGCGTCGTGAAAGAGGTCAAGCAGGCGGGCCAGAGGTCCCGGACCCTGGGTGACCACGGTGATGCGCCAGCCGTCCTTGATTTTCTTGCCGACTTCTGTGAGCAGCTCACCGATATTACCGGCGTAGGTGTGGGGCACCCGCGCTGCCAGTTGAACCGAATAAAGCCCATCGTCAATTGCATCATCAACACCCAGGGACGTCATTGCCCACCAGCCCAGGTTTTTCTGTAGGGCTAGTTCGCGCATAGCGGCAACGGTGCGGAAACTACCGGCCGAGAAGCCGCTCATGCCGTTTTGCCCCAGATCGATAGGGGCGTTGGTGGTATCGGTAGCTGAGTCCCAGGCTGCAAGCAAAAATTCTTCGTTGGTTGCAACCAGGTCAGAGGCTCGGGATCGTACCTTTTCGGGTTCAAAGATAATGGGCAGCGAACCTGCCGGCAGGTGATCAAGTAGGGTGACCATCTCATCGACCAGTAGCGGTATGAGGGACTCCATACCTTCAACGTAAATACCGCCGGCAATTTTCTCTAGCATGGCAGCAGCCCCCGGGAAACTCCCCTTAAGCCGGGCTGCCTTACTCATAATCTCTGGAGTGATGAGCAGTTCTCGGCAGGGTGGGGCAACGATTGTGTTGGGGTGCTCAACCTTGTTCAGGGTACGCTGGTCAGCAACCGAGAAAAAGCGGATGTTTTCAATTTCGTCACCAAAAAACTCAACGCGTACAGGGTGATCAGCTACCGGCGAGAAGATATCTAAAATACCTCCACGCACTGCAAATTCGCCGCGTTTAGACACCAAATCTACGCGGGAGTAGGCAGCGTTTGTCAGGTGTTTTACCACCGTGTCAAAGTCGGTATCCTGCCCGCAATGTAGTTGCAGGGGTTGCATGTTTTCTAAGCCTGCCACCAACGGTTGGAGCAGCGAGCGCACGGGAGTAACAACAATACGGGGGCTTCTGCCCTGCTGACCGGTGAGGGAGCGCAAAACAGCTAGCCGCTGCCCCACGGTGTCGCTGCGGGGGGAAAGACGCTCATGGGGCAGGGTTTCCCAGGCGGGAAAGAGGGCTATATCTTCTGCAGGTAGATACGCTTGCAGGGCTGCCGCTGTATCTTCGGCTTCCCTATCTGTAGCAGTGACTGCAAGGACGGCGGGGGGCAGGTCGCTACCGGTTGGCGGGGTAAGTGCTTGAGAAATTGCTGCGAGCAAGAGCGGGCGGGCACCTTCAGGGGTGCCAATCAGAAATTCATCGGCTCTTTCAGAGAGGGGCTTACCCGCTGCGGTGAGGATGGCTCGATACGTCGTTTCTGTTGCTAGGGCATCTATCATTCCTTGAAGCGACACGCTTCCTCCCGCTTCTCTCATATCCTCGTTGCGCAGGCTTTCTTTGCGCCCACCTGTTAGAAGGCGGTTTAGCATACCGCTAGCTGCACCGCCTGTCTATGTAATACGCCCCCAATTATCTCAGCGTGCATAGAAAAACCATAATGACCTTTAGAGTGTGTTGATTATCGCACCTACCAAAATCGGTTTCCCAGGGTGGGTGCTACCTCCATTTTTAACAGGAGTAAGCCCAAGTGCAGGCACAATAGCAGCCCATCAATATGCTTTCCAACGAAACTACCTACTCGTGTCACCATATACGGTGACAAGCGGTCTTTTTCTCTTCCTCAAGCATCTACTTGCCTGTACGATGGTAGTCCAGTGCTGCTGATGAGTAAGCACTGCTTGCCTCCCCTTTTGCCAATCGCACAGCTTTTGGGTATAGGCAAGTACTCGCATTACAAAAATTTTAGGGATATATGAAAATATCGGGGATTTTGCCGCCCTTTTTGGGGAATTCCAGGCGGCAGATACTAATCACAACGGGGATTTTAGGCGTCACCGTTCTTACCGCCTGCGGTGGTAGCGCTGATAGCAGTGCTGGGGCTGACCAGCAAGCTAGCCAAACAGCTAGCTCTGCCACCCAAACAGCGGGCACCGAAAGTCAAACAGCTAACTCTGCCAGCCCAACAGCTAGCCCTGAACACACAGCTGATAGCACTCAGAGCGCAGATCAAGAAGCACTCAGTGAGAACTTTGCTGCTGCTGATTCTCTTGCAACAGCGCAAGAAGTAAGTCTCGATTCCCCGGACGTGCAAACTGTTCAAGAACGATACGGTGACGTCCAAAAAGTCCTGGCAGACATCGAGCCACTAGCAACCCCTGAGGCACCTGGTGACACCGATAGTGAGAACGCTGAAGAGGAACAAAACGATGAAACTCCCCAGTACGTTTCAGATGAAAGTGTTGCACGTCTAGAAGCTGTTGCCACAGACAGCGCCCTCGACCAGTACATTGCGACCGCTACTGAATACGCAATGAATGGCTGGCGCGTTGAAGGGGCTCCCGCAGTAGTAGGCACCCCCAAGGTAGCGGACGGCGAATACAAGAGCCAGCAGGCAAAGATTCTTGAAGTTTGCCTGGACTCTTCCGAGGTGAAGGTTCTTGACCCCAAGGGCAAGCAGATAAACTCTAGCCAGTCCACGCGCTCACTCAACATTTTTACTCTCATTGAAAACAACGGGGAATGGAAGATCGCTTCCCAGGACTTCCCCAATAACGCAGATTGCTAAAATAACAGATGAAAAAACCATCACTTTTTTCTAAGATTACTGTAGGTGCAATTACCCTCGGTATCGGTGTCTCGTCCCTGCCCGGCGCATTTGCCGCTGACGAGTATGTGCCCAACGGTCTCACATCAGAGACCGCCGCATCTTCCTGCTGGGAAGTTAAGCAAAATGACCCTGAGGCCGAGTCAGGTGCCTACTGGCTCTACACCCCCTCTATGGACGCCCCCGCGCAGTTCTACTGTGACCAGGAAACCGACGGCGGCGGCTGGGTTATGATTGGTCGCGGCCGTGAAGGCTGGACTGAGGAATACTACGGGCGCGGGAAAGCTTCCGAGCTGTACACCAACCCCGATGGGACAAGTGCCTTCACCCCCGTGCAGTTGCCTTCAACCACCGTCGATGAGCTACTTGACGGCGACCGTGTTGATTCTCTTGAAGACGGGGTTCGTTTTCACCGTGCTGCCAACACTTCTGGCACCATGTGGCAGGATGTTTACGCGAAGCGAGCCAACACTGAATCATGGAGCTGGGCGCTTCGCGCAAAAGCAAACTGGTCCAATATCCGTTTTGCAACTCCCCCTCAGCTTGGCTTCAGCCCCACTATTGCTTCAACACAAAACAACATTGGGATTGCTGATTACGCCTACAACAACCTGACCTTTACAAGTTCAAGGAACTACGGCTGGAATAACGGCTTTGCCTTTGGTTCTTATGTGCAGGGTAGCTCAGATGCTAGCTCCTACCTGTGGTCACCCACCACAAATTCGCCCATGGGCTTCACCCAGGTATTCATCCGCCCCAAAATTACTCAGAACGATGCTGACTTTCAGCACATTGAGGATTCGGGTCTAGCCGGTGAAAGCAAGCGCCAGCTACCTAATAGCTACACCGCCGGTATGCGGTGGCGCACCTCTGAAGAGTCTGGCACCGGTATTGTCTCAGAGCTCAACACCCGTGTGCAGGCTATCACCCAGGTGGGGAATACCGTCTTTACCGGTGGCGACTTCAAAAATGTTGTCAGTGCTAACGGTGAAACCGTAGACCAGGCGTTTATCGCCGGTTACGACGTCAACAGTGCTGAGCTAGTTCGCAGCTTCCGCCCAACCTTCAACGGCCAGATTAAGGCTCTTGAGGCGCTCCCCAACGGCCTGCTGGCTGTCGGTGGCGAATTCACCGAGGTCAACGGCCAGCCCGCAAACGGCTTTGTTATCCTCAACCCTGAAACCGGCGAAACCGATACCTCACTTGGCTGGGACGTCAACAACCGCATCACCGGCGGTGTTCCAGTGGTAAAGACCATTCAGGTACAGGGCAACTATGTCTACATTGGTGGCGCGTTTACCCACGTCAAGGGTTCAACCAGCAGCTACTACGCATACTCCCGCAACGCAGCACGCTACTCTTTGACCGATAATTCGGTTGATATTTCATGGCGCCCGGCAACCAACGGCACCGTGAATGGCATTTCTGCCAGTGACGATGGTGTAGCACTTGCCGGTTACTTTACAACCGTGAACGGCACTGAGTCCTGGAAACTTGCCTACCTCAGCCCCACCGAAGGAGTTATTTCAAAGCCCTGGAACTGGAAGCTCTCCTACCCCAAGTACACCAACCGTTCTGGCTTCCAGTTCGATGTCCAGGATGCCGGTGACTCTGTATGGGCAGGCGGTGCTGAGCACCTCATTGCCCAGTACAACAAGTCTGATCTGTCTCGCCGCTCATCCTCCATCACCAAGAGCGGTGGCGACTTCCAGGATCTGTTTCTCGACAACAACACCGATGTTCTCTACGGTTCTTGCCACTGTGGTGACTGGATCTACGAAGGCGGCGAACTGTACGACACCCCGTGGGGCACGTCATCCGATATTCACCGCATGCGCCTAGTTGCGGCTTTTGATTCCCAAACTGGCGAGGTTCTGCCCGAATTTGCTCCTGAGCTTTCAGGTGCCAAGGGCTACGGCGTTTGGGCATCCTTTGTTGACTCAAAGGGCGTTCTCTGGGTTGGTGGCGACATCACCAAGAGCCGTGGAGCCAACGGAACTCAGTCAACGGTCGGTTTCGCCCGTTTCACTCCCCGCGACGTGACTCCTGCCGCTGCACCCCGCAACCTAACGGTTACTACCGATGGCACCACTGATGAGCTGACCTGGACCAGTGGTACCGCTGGCCGCACCAGCTACCAGGTTCTGCGCAATAACCGGGTTATTGCAACCGTCACCAGTGGCACCACCTCATACAGCGTGGAGCACATGGAAGGCGCCCGTTACTTTGTGCGCTCTGTGGATAACGCGGGCAACTACTCTGAAACCACTCCGGTAGCGACCGCCCCGGTGGCTCAGGTTGCACAGGAACCTGCACCGGAGGCAACCGAAGAAGCACCTGTACAGGAGCCCACCGCAGCACCGACTGAGGCAACCCCCTCAGAGAGCCCTGTTGCCGAGGAGCCCGTAACTCCCATTGATGAGGAAGCTCCTGCAGACCCTGAGCAGCCCGTTGTTGAAGAGAACCCTGCTCCTGCTGACCCTGTAGAGCCTGTTGCTGAGGAAAAGCCTGCCGACCAAAAGATCATTGCTTCCGGTGATGAATGGTATGTGGCTTTCAAGCTACGCCGTGAAAGTGACCAGACCTGGCGCACCACCGACTACGCCTACAACACCGCGCAGCAGTGGTACTCAGCACCTACCTCCGTTGGCTGGGGCGAAGCCTCGCTACTTGCTAACGCAAAGTTTGCCTTCTTCGCACAGCCCATGTCCTTCTTCCTACGTAAGGAAATCAACCTGAATGCTAATGCCAATCAGGATTTGGTTCTCACCACATATGCGGATGACGGTATTGCAATCTATGTGAACGGTAAAGAAGTGCACCGCGAGAATCTTGCCGCAGGTGCTACACCCAGCACCCCCGCCCTGTCTCGGGTTGCATACGCTGATGCTAAGGCTAAGCCAATTACCGTCACTATCCCTGCAAGCGAGCTCAACCAGGGTAAGAATGTGATTGCTGCAGAGGTACACTCCTACCGCCGCGGTGAATCTGCGACTTTTGATATGGACGCAACCCTCACCACCAAGTAAATCTCACCGATAAAATGCTCTGCCCCGCTAAGAATTTGGTGGGGCAGAGCATTTTTTATTCCCATAAAATATGTGTGTATAAGAATCAGCGTATAAGTGAGCGCTCAAACCACTATCTCCACTCCTGCCGCTGATTCAAGCAGGAGCACAGGGAATCATCCAGTGAATTTGGAACCCCGAATACTAGATTCTCGCAGAGTTGCAACACCAATAAATAATTCACACAGTCAAGCACCTGCTGACTAGGTCAAGAGCAGAATTGTGCCGCATATTATCTAGTACCCGTCCGAGAGGCACTTTCATTGAAAAGATAAACCGACCCTTTCCCTAGTCCCATTTTATAACTTGTCCACCTTACGCCCCACAAAAAGATAGGTGGGTCATATTTAGAATCGTATTTTGTCCTAAGAATTTCAGCTACCGCTCCTAGATAGGCTGGCATAGTATGAGTAGATGCTATAAAGGTCTAAGGTCTTATTCAAAACTTGTATTCACGCAAGGGCACAAGTTTGAATCTTGCCTAAGGTTTTACAGCTAGCAGCGTACATGCTGTTACTACTCGCACATAAACTAGGGATTTCAAGAGCACACCTATGGTCTCAGCAGATTCACCGACCGTACACGGTTTCAAAGACACACTTGCACACCTCAATTCTGCACAAAAGCCAGGAATTGGCGTACCGGCTTACACCCGCTGGGTTAACCGCCGAGTTGCCCGCATTTTTGCTGCTGCCGCTGTAAAGTTCGGCATCAACCCTAACGGTGTAACCGCTATCAGCGCCTTCACATCTCTCATTGCCATGGTTCTACTCATTGCTTTTGAACCAAGTTTTTGGCTAGGCGCTGCTGCTGCCGCACTTTTTGCCCTGGGCTACGCCCTTGACTCAGCCGATGGGCAGGTGGCACGGGTAACCGGCGCCTCCTCCCCCGCCGGTGAATGGCTAGACCACGTGGTCGACGCGATGCGCACCCCCGCCATGCACCTCACGATCCTGGTGGGCTTCATCAAACATTCTGGCTCTTGGCCCACCACCGGTTGGCAGCTCTGGTGGTTACCCATCGCTTTTTGTGTACTGATGACCGGTCACTTTATGAGCCAGATTCTGGCAGAACAACTGCGCAATAACCGCGGCACGTCAGCGCCACCGTCCGGCGGCAATCTGCGTTCTTTCGTCAACCTACATATGGATTCGGGAACTTTCTGCTGGGCCTTCATTTTTTGGGGCACAGGCTGGGGTTTCCTAGTGGTCTACGGGCTACTGTTTGTCACCAACGCGCTAACCATCCTGCTGTCTATGCGACGCAAATTTGTTTCACTCAATACACCTAAAGGGGCTTAGAAAATGTCATCCACCAAAATTTCTGCACTGATCGCAACCGCAGGTGCCCGCCCCCAGCTACTACGCCAGACGGTACAGTCCATGTTTGACCAGGACTACCAGGGCCACATAGAGGTCATCGTTGTCTTTGACTACGTTGAGGTAGATCCGCTTTCAGACTTAGACGTCCCCCCGCACCGTTCACTCAAGACCATTGTCAATAACCATTCCAAAGGTCTAGCAGGTGGGCGCAATACCGGTATCGTTGAGGCAAGCGGTGACTACGTTGGTTTCTGCGACGACGATGACTACTGGTACCCCACCCGCATCTCAGAACAAATCAAGCTGTGGGAACAAAACCCAGATGCTGTGGCTATTTCTTCAGGGATTACAATCCGTTCCGAGGGTAAAGACATTGAGCGTCTTGCCCCGGCCGTAGCCACCTTCGATGACTTCCTGCTCTCACGAATTATCGAGATTAACCCCTGCACCACGCTCTTCAAAAAGACTGATTTGCTCCCCGATGGGCGTATCGGTCTAGTCGATGAAGATTTGCCAGCAGCCTACGGTGAAGACTACGATTTGCTGCTGCGTGCTACCAAGTTTGGTGACATTCACTCGATTCAACAGCCCGGTGCACTGATCTTGTGGGACCGCCCCTCTTTCTTTGCCGGGCGCTGGAAGTCAATGGTTGATGGTCTCACCTACATCCTTCAGAAGTACCCCGAGTTTGAGCGTCAGCCCAAAGGCCTGGCTCGTATTGCCGGTCAGGTTGCATTCGCTCATGCAGCTCTTGGCAATAAAGAAGCCGCAAAGGCATTCGCCCGCTCTGCCCTACGCAGGGATCCCAAGCAGCTGCGAGCCTGGGCTGCCTATACTGTTGCATTAGGTCTGGCTACACCGCAGGTTCTGCTCGATCTTGTTAATAAAACAGGGCGAGGTCTATAGGTCGCATGACGGCATCGCTCACGCCGACCTCACGGCACAACCGGTTTTTAGCGGCGGTGCACCCCACTGTGGGTGCTCCGCTGCCAGCCTGGCCTCTTCTCATTCTGCTCTACGGCTTCCCCCTCGTGTGGGCTGCCGGGTTCATGCAGTTTGCTCCCACTGTGCTGGCAGGCATCATGATTCTTTACCTGATCATGCGCCGCCGCGCCCTAGTACACCCCACCATGTGGATTTGGTTTGCTCTCATGTTCTGGGGCTTTGTGTGTATCATCTCGATTGATTCCTCCTCAGACTTTCTGGGCTGGTTTCAGCGTTATATGAACATCTTTAACGTGGGCATCTACACCCTTTACTTTTTCAACGCTCGTGAACGCGTACCCAACCACACGCTCTTGGGTGGTTTGCTGACGGTCTGGTTTACGGTTGTTATTCTGGGCTGGTTGGCTCTTTACTTCCCAGATTTTCGCCTGCGTACCCCCATGAGTTTTGTTATGCCCGGCGGGCTGATGAACAACGATTTGGTTCGTGACTATGTGCTACCGCCGATGGCAGAGGTGCAGTTGCCCTGGGGCGCGCCGGAGGCTTATAACCGGCCTTCTGCTCCCTTCCCCTACGCAAACTCATGGGGTCTTGCCTACACTCTTCTGACTCCCGTTGTATTTGCATTCATGGCAGGTGTCCGGTCAAGAGCGATTCAGCTAGGTCTGGGTCTAGCTGTTGTTCTTTCGCTGTACCCGGCTATTTCAACCTCTAACCGCGGTATGTTTATCGGTCTGGGTGCCTCTTGTTTCTATGTACTGTTCCGTCTGCTGCTCAACGGTAACTGGCGTGCTTTAGGCATCGGTACAGGCCTGTTAACGAGTGCCGTTATTTATCTTTTTGCTTCTGGCTCAGTAGAGGCGATTTTGGGTCGCCAGGAGTATTCGAACTCAACCGGAGGCCGCGCTTCGCTCTACCAGATAACCTTTGACTACGTCCTGAGGTCCCCACTGGTTGGCTACGGTAACACCCGCATGTCAGATAGCGTAGGCGTTTCCATGGGTACCCAGGGGCAAATCTGGATGCTCATGTTCTGCTTCGGTTTTGTGGGGCTGGCGCTGTTTCTGATGTACCTCATATCGGTTTTGGTCAACACCTGGCACCTAGCCTCAGTCACCGGTATGTGGGTTCACTCAGTTATTGTCTCTGCGCTATCGGTTGTTGTTTTTTACTCCTTTGACGTTATCCAGCTAACCGTTTTGATGCTCTGTGTGGCTATGATGATGCGCTCTCGCATGTATGGGGAGGGGCTATAAAATGGCTCGTTCACTAGCCAAAAATGGTGCTTTTTCTACCCTCTACGTCATGTACGGTTCAGCAGCTGCTTTCGTGGCGACCCTCATTGTCTCCCACGGTGCAGGTGCTGCCGGGGCCGGTTCCTTCTTTCAGGTCATGGCTCTTTTTACCATTGGAACATCGCTCTGTGTCTTTGGTGCTGATACCGGTCTGGTTCGCACCATAAGCGCGCAACGGGCGGTAGGCCGCTATTCGGCCTTACCGCGGATTATCCGTTTTGCGGTTGGCCCGGCCACAATCATTGCGCTGGTCGTTGTCATCTCGGCTCTCATCTACGCCCTACCGGCTATTACCCCGGGGCTGAATCAGGACGTCCGGCTCGCCATCTTTGCTTCGGCACCTTTCCTGGTGGTTGCTACCTGGATGACCCTTGCCTTTGGAGCGCTGCGTGGTCTGGGGCAGACCATCGAGTTCACCTTTTTACAAAGTGCTTTGCTGCCTACCTTGCGTATTCTGGCTGTGCTTCTAGCAGTTAGTTTCTCTGGCGCAGTGGTTTACCTGGCTCTTGCTTGGTCTCTGCCCATTGTGCTGGTTTTGCTTCTTGCAGTTCTGTGGGTGCGCAAATTTATGCCCACAGAACTAGATGCCCCAGAGTATACTACCCAATTTTCGTATTGGCAGGTAGCTGTGGTTCCCGCTGTGGCAGCTCCAGAATCTGCCCGAAGCTTCTGGCTCTTTAGCAGTGCCCGAGGCGTTTCTGCTATGGTCGAGGCAATCTTAGAATGGATCGATGTTCTGCTGGTTGGGCTCTTCTTGGGCCCGGTGGCCAGTGGCATTTACGGCGCAGTTAACCGCTGCGTTCGTGTGGGAGCCATGGTTGAGCACACTGCCCGTGTGGTGACCGGCCCCGAAATTTCAGCAGCGATTGCTCGTGTCGATATGATCCGCGCCCGCCAAATCTTTGTATCTGCTACCCGCATCTTGATTGCGGTAGGCTGGCCCTTCTTCATCACCCTGGCACTTTTTGGTGAAACCCTGCTACGTTTTTTCGGTCAAGAATTTACCGCAGGCGCCCCGCTCTTTTGGATTATCTGTTCAGCGATGCTACTACAGATGGCAGCCGGCGGTGTGCAGAGCGTCCTACTCATGAGCGGTAAAAGCCGCTGGCAGCTTTACAACAAGCTTTCAGCCCTTGCCGTTGCAGCAACACTTAACCTCACACTTATCCCTCTCTGGGGTCTGGCCGGTGCAGCAACTGCCTGGGCAGCTGCCGTACTAACCGATTCTGGGTTAGCGACCTGGCAAGTTTACACCCAGGTTGGTATCAGGCCAAAGCCAGCTGAGGTGCTGCCCATTATCGCCCTAGCAGCTCTGCTACCGGGGCTGGGGGCAGTAGCCGCGATTGTGTTACTGGGGCAGACCCTCACGGCACTCTTAATCTACCTGCTCATCGTCCTACCGCTATATCTGGTGCTGCTTTACCGGTTCAGAGCATCGGTAGGTCTCGAAAAACTTTTCAATCCAATCACTCGCAAACTTCGCCGTTAGGCAAACTTCTTATTAAGGGGAAGGATTACCACCACTATGGAACGCAACACCCGATCACGCAATGACCAGCGCACCACGCCGATTTCGCTCGGCACAGCTGTGCGCCGAATTCTGCGCCAAAAGCTAATCGTCATCTGTTCAGTGCTACTTTTCGCCGTCCTTGGTGCGATAGCTGGTTCGCTGATGCCCGAACGCTACGAAGCTAAAACCACGGTGAATGCTTTCCCGCTGGTTAACAACCCGGGGATGAGCGCTAACTATGCCGCTGTAGATATGGATACCGAAGAAATGGTAGCAGCTTCCCGCGTAGTGCTCGCCCGAGCTGCCGATAAGCTCGGTGTTACTGTTTCAGAGCTGGATTCTGGGCTGGACGTAGCAGGGCACTCAGATAGCACCATTTTGGACATCACTGTTACCTCAGCAGATCCCGAAAAGGCTGCCACCTACGCAAACGCAATTGCTGAAGCATACCTGGCTAACCGCCAGGACACTCTTGAACAAAGCCGCGAAGAGCTACGCAAGAAAATTACTGATGGCACATCAAATTTCAACAAGCAGGTTGTTGACCAGGCCATGGTGACTCTGATGGCTTCTTCTACCACCGGTGGTACTGTCATCTCTGAGGCACAGGTCCCCGGCAGGTCATCGGGGTTCAGCATCGCCCAGACCGCCCTCATCGGAGCTGCAGCAGGTCTGCTCATCGGTATCTTTGCCGCTTACATCGCTGACCGCTCATCCCGCACTCTGGGGTACCCTGAACGTCTCTCCGAGATTGCAGGCGAATCGGTTTCCCTCATCGAAAAGGATAATGAAGAAGAGGCTGCTCGCCAGCTCCTGCGCCGTATCGGCGCACCGGAAGGTGACCTCGAGACCGCAGGCATCAAGGGCATCACCATCTTCTCCCCCCTCCCACAGGCAGCATCAGCTCTTACAGACCTGCTCGCAGGTTCTCTCGTGACCACCACCACCTTCATCGACTCCAACACCTTTGAGTCATTTGCAATGGGTGATGTTAAGAAGCACATCGAGCAGAGCTCACCTGCTCTTGTTGAGGCTGACCCTTCAGCGTCAACTGCCAAGGTGCTAGTTGCATCGGACGCCTCCGGTGTACTGCTAGTCCCCTTCACCGCCAAGAGCACGGTTAAAAGCGCTACCCGTCTCTTTGACGAGCTATCCCCCAAGCCTGGCACCCAGGTTATCCCTGTCTATTTCACCTCAACCAGCAGCATCCAGAAGTAAGAACACACATCATGAAAGTACTCCTCACTGCAAGTGCAGGCGGACATCTCGCCCAGCTCATCGCACTTGATAAATTCTGGAAAAACCATGACCGGGCTTGGGCCACCTTCGACCTGCCCGAGGTACGCTCTGCCCTCGAGGGTGAGCGCACCTACTGGGTTCATTTTCCAACTACCCGAAATATTCCCAACGCTGTTCGGAACTTCGGTGTAGCATGGCGGGTCTTACGCAAAGAACGCCCTAACGCGGTCATCTCAACCGGCGCTGCTGTCGCTGTACCCTTCTTTATCGTGGCCAAGATCCTGGGTATTCGTACCGTCTTCATCGAGGCATACGATCGCATCACGATGCCCACCATGACCGGGCGCCTTTGCTACCCCATGAGTGATTTGTTCGTTGTGCAGTGGGAAGAGCAGAAAAAAGCCTTCCCTGAAGCTGTCAATATTGGGCACATTCTCTAGAGCCACATTGGAGTTGTAATGACCGCTAAAGCTTATGACCTTGTTGTCTCTTTGGGCACCGACCACCACCACTTTGATCGCTTGGTGGGCTGGGTTGATGCCTACCTTGAAGCTCACCCCGAGATAAGCTGCCTAGTGCAGCACGGTTTCACTGCAGCACCTCAGCACGCAGAGACAGTAGAGCGCATCCCCCGCGCCGACTTACTTGAGCTCTACCGAGTAGCCAAGGTAGTTCTGGTTCAAGGGGGCCCAGGGTCAATTCTTGATGCCCGTGAAGTGGGTGCCATTCCCCTAGCCGTCCCCCGCGTAGCCGAACTTGATGAAGTCGTTGATAATCACCAGGTAGAGTTCTCACGGGTTATGGAAGAATACGGGGAAACTATTGTTGTCACCAGCGCAGATGACTTGACGCATAAACTAGATGCCGCTTTTGCTGATCCTGGCTCCTTACGCGGTAGCATCCGGGTACCGGGAAACGATCAAGCCGCTGATATTCTCAGCCAAGAATTGCTCACGCTAGAAGAACAGCACCCCAGCTTTTTGCGCCGTGCTAGGCATATTCTCAGCGGGCTCCGCGGCAAGTAAGGCCGAGGGGCACCTTCACCCTGCGAGTTGATTACTGAATCGAGCGTCCTTTACCTGAACAGTAAAGGACGCTCGATTCAGCTTTAAGCAAGGTGAAGGCAACCGCCCAGCTTAACCCGGTTAGTGCACGTACAATTAGAGAGACACTTGTTCTATGCGCCTGAAAGGGGCACATTCATGGCTGTTTCAAGCACCACCACCATCAAGGCACCGATCGACCAGGTTGTGCGAGCTTTCGCAGATGAGAACTTCGCACGTTTTGCCAGCGAGAATGTCCGCGTCCAGTTCGAGTCCTTCGCCCTTGAGGGCGACCCTGCAGCTGCTTTCACCGCCACCACCGTTCGCGGTGTACCTGCTGACCGCCTACCCGATATGGCCAAGAAGATTCCGGGTGTAAGCTCAGGGATCTCCATGACACAGGTTGACCGTGTCTCAGCCCCTGCCGCTGATGGCTCCCGAACCATCAGCACCGAGGTCTCGGTCAAGGGTGTACCGGTCACCGGTACCGCCACCCAGCAGCTAACTGCGCAGGGTGATCAGACCGTCGCCGATGTCACCGGTGAGGTGAAATGCTCTATTCCTCTAGTGGGCAAGAAGATTGCGGCAGCGGCTGAGCCTCAAATTGGGCGCGTTATCTCAGCTCTTGGCTCAAGCGCTGAAGAATATATCGCAGCAAACTACTAATTTACGCGTTTGCCTTACATTTGACTGAAAGCCTCCAGATTATCTGGAGGCTTTCAGTCAAATGTAAGACATTCTAGCCCGCCAAGCTTTACGCAGCTTGTATTTGAAGCGGTCAGGATAGGTAACAACGTCCTCCCAATTCACGCGTAGAACGTACCACCCTAAATTCTGAATGTCTTTTTCTCTGCTGCGTTCATTCATCAGCACAGAGTCAACCGGCCCATATTCTGTATATTTGATGTTTCCATCAAACTCGATAGCTAGTTTGTGGTCTTCATAGGCAAGGTCAAGGTAGCGGACGCCCGCAGGAGTGTTCACCGGTACTTGCAGGGCAGGTTTGGGGTAACTAAGCTCGTACAAGCGGTAGCGAGTAGCAGTTTCCCCTACTGATTGAGCCCCTACCGTAAGTAAATCTGCCACTTGTCGTACGCGCAGGGAGCCTCGTCCTCTATAACCGTCAAGGGCATTTTTTAGCTCGTCAAAGCCTAAAATTTTTTGGTTAACTGCTGAGTCTGCAATAACCAGGCCTTCTAGCACAGTAAGTGTTTTGCAGCAGTCGAGAACGGTTTGTATTGGGCTTGTCACCTGCATTTCGTGCTGGTATACCCAGGGGTTTGCAATACCCTGTTGTGGAATACGGTGAATTTTTGCGCCGGAAGCTGCTCTATGTGCAGTTGCAGAATAGAGATGAACATGGCGAGGGGTGTAGAGCTGATGCATCTGGTGAAGGAGCGCTGCGCTCTGATGGCAAAATAGGGTGTCTGGTGCAATTTTGAAGTAACTGAATATTTCGGCCATTGCTTTGTCGTCGTATCTCAAGGCTTCGGTGCCTGTATAGAAGATGCCCGGTCGAATTTTTATCAGTTGCCCGTTCTCTACTTGAGCGGCGATGTTCGCTCGGCATACTCCCGTTTTGAGAAGGTCATCATAGCTTTTGAGGTGCTCGAAAATATAGTCTCGGTTCATACGAGATTATTTTTCCGTTTCTCTCGTTGCATGCCGGTCTATTACGTTACGCTCGGGCGTTTCCCACAGGCATCGTTCACCGCTTAAACTCGTTTGCCTTACATTTGACTGTTTGCCTTCAGATTATCTGGAGGCAAACAGTCAAATGTAAGGCAAACGCTAAAAAAGAAGTAAGGACGCTACTAGGCAGCTGCCGGTGTAAGGGCAGCGAGGGCAGCCCGGAGCTTAGTGCTGGAGGTGTGCGCAGTGTAGGGGAAATAAACAACCTTGACCCCTACTTCAGCAAAACGGTTTTCTAGATCGATACCGCGGGGAGTCCCCTTCCAGTCATCGCCCTTAAAGAAGGTATTGAAGCGAACCTGCTCCCAGGTTTCTAGTTTATCGACCACGGTCTCTGCCCTTACCTCATCAACAAAGTCGATGTGCGAGACAATTTCCATGCGCTCATGCAAGGGCACGATGGGTTTACGCCCCTTGGTGAGTTCCAGCATCTCATCTGAAACAACACCAGCGATAAGGTAGTCACAGTTCTTTTTTGCTTCCCGCAGGATATTGAGATGCCCTACGTGGAAAAGGTCGAATGCGCCTGCAGCATAGCCGATATTCATGGTTCCCCTGGTTTCTTGTGGTCACGGTGCGAGCGTGAGCGAGTACGGATAGTCTTCTTACCACCGTACGGTACCAAGCAGGCAAACGGTAGGGGGTAGAAACAACTTTTTAGGGGACACCCCAAGTCAGGGCGTGCTTCAGGCAACAAACCCCACCTTCTTAACCGCCTTATAAAACAGCAATTCCCTAAGTTGACTAGGTATTATGCACCAATTTCTTGGGCTGCTGCTTGGGTGGCCTCTTCAGCGGCGACCCAGGAAAGCATAGCGCATTTCACACGCGCTACGAACTTAGAGACCCCGGCAAATGCGGCGGCGTCCCCCAGTATTTCCTCATCAGGTTCAATCTGCCCCCGGGAGCGTAGCATTTCGCGGAAGTCATCGACCAGCTTCTGAAAGTCCTGTGTGCTCATTCCAGGGGCCATGTCTGAGAGCACAGAGGCAGCCGCCATAGAGATGGAACACCCATCGCCCTCCCAAGAGATAGAGTCAATTTTCTTTCTATCGCCGCTGAGCACAACCTGCAGATTGATTTCATCACCACAGGTGGGGTTGTACTGGTGGTTACTGGCAGCTGGTGAGCCGGCAGCGTCAGTGATGCCTTCACCGTTGCGCTGTTTGGAGTGTTCCAGGATGATTTGTTGGTAGAGCTGTTCAAGGCCGCTCATAGTTTCTCCTTATCGTTCTTGTTTTCTCTTGATAAGTTTATGTGTAGCACTAAGACGGGCGGTCTCCTGCCCCAGTGCGTAAGGTCAGACAGAGCTTTAGTAGCCGAAGTAGGGTCGCACCCTTTCCAGCTCTTCGAGGAAACGCTCGACGTCCTCGGTGGTGTTGTAGATGTAGGCGCTGGCACGGGTAGAGGCAGTGATGCCCAGTGCCCGGTGCAGTGGCTGGGCGCAGTGGTGGCCTACGCGCACGGCGACACCCTTTTCATCGAGAAGCTGCCCAACATCGTGCGGGTGCACACCCTCAAGGTGGAAAGCCGCAAGACCTGCACGAGTCTGCCCGGCTGCAGAGCCAATCAGGCGGGCTCCTTCAATCTGCGCGATACCATCGGCGAGCAGCTGCCCCAGGTGCGCCTCCCAAGCGTGTACGTTTTCCATACCCAGGTGCTCTAGGTAGCGCACGGCCTCTGCCCAGGCAACCGCTTGGGAGACCCGCTGAGTGCCTGCCTCAAATTTGGTGGGGGCAGGCATCCATTCAGCTTCAGTCATGGTGACCTTAGTGATCATGGAGCCGCCGGTCAGGAAGGGCGGCATTGCCTCTAACAGCTCGTACTTGCCATAGAGGGCACCGATGCCGGTGGGCGCCAGCATCTTATGGGCTGAAAAGGCAGCGAAGTCTACGCCTAATTCTTTGACATCCACACTCATATGCGGAACAGACTGGCAGGCGTCCAGCACGGTGAGGGCACCTACTTTTTGTGCCAGGGCAACCATAAAGGGAACGTCCGTGATGGAGCCAGCTACGTTTGAGACGTGGGTAAAGGCAAGGACGCGGGTGCGGCCACTAACGATGTTTTCGGCAGCTTCATAGTCGATAAGCCCCTGGTCAGTGACGGGGATGTGACGCAGGGTTACACCGGTGCGGGCGGCAAGAATCTGCCAGGGGATGATGTTGGCGTGGTGCTCCTGTTCGGTGGTAACGATTTCATCCCCCTCCCCCAGGGCAAAGCGGGCAGTTGCTTGCCCACCGATGCCTGCTGAGGCGTTACCGAAAGAATAGGCGAGCAGGTTAAGGGCTTCGGTGGCATTGGATGCCCAGACCAGTTCGTTTTCTGCCGCACCGATAAAGCCTGCGACGGTGCGGCGGGCGTCCTCGAAGGCATCGGTTGCTTCTACAGCCAAGCTGTGGGCACCGCGGTGCACAGCGGAGTTAGCACCCAGGTAGTAGTTGCGTTCGGTATCCAGCACCTGCAGGGGGTTTTGACTGGTGGCTCCGGTATCTAGGTAGGTGAGCTGCTGCCCGTTGACCTGGCTATCAAGAATGGGGAAGTCTTTGCGAATTTCCCGCACCAGGTCGTTGGTCAGGGGCACTCCTGCCGGTGTGCGGTATTGCTGTGTCACGTCTTCTGCCCTTTCCCTTGGCTACCTAACCTATAAGGTCATACTTTTCTACCCTATTCCCTGTGCGGGGCAAATGGTAGTAAGGTTACACTTGCCGGTTAGCCCGCTGAAGAGGCTGCGCCGTGGAACTTCTGCTGCGCCGCCAACAGCCCCTCTTTAATAAGAATCTCAACAGCCTCAGCTGCATTACCAATTAAGAAGGGCAGCTCTTTTACCTCGGTTGAGCTAAAGGGCTTGAGCACAAAGTCTGATACCTGCATGCGTCCCGGTGGGCGGCCGATGCCTGCGCGCACCCGGTAGTAGTCCTTAGTGCCTAGCGCCTTGGTAATATCGCGCAGACCGTTATGACCCCCTTCTCCCCCGCCCATCTTAAGTTTGACAGTATCAAAGGGAATGTCCAGTTCATCATGCACCGCAATAACGTGATCAGGCTCAACGCCGTAGAACTGCACCAAAGCTGAAACAGGACCGCCAGAAACGTTCATATAGGTCAGCGGTTTAGCCAGCACCACCTTGGGGCCACCCATACCTAGCCGGCCTTCGAGCACCTGGGCGCGCGCGCGTCCGTGCTTTTTGAAACTGCCGCCTACGTCGCGGGCAAGTTCATCAACCACCATTTGGCCTATGTTATGGCGGGTTTTTTCATATTCTGCTCCGGGGTTTCCCAGACCGACGACCAGCCAGGCATCTGACATATCTTCACTCTTTCTGCGGCGAAAAGAAAAATTAAACATAATAGCCAATATATAAAAGACCCGCCCCGCTTCACAGTGGATGCGGGGCGGGTTGACAGGTTTAGCTACAACTAGCTTGAAACTTAGTTGGCTTCGTCAACCTGGGCGTCTGCTGCCGCACCTTCAGGTGCGTTTTCGCCTTCTTCACCGGTTTCGGGCACGTCGAGCTCAGCGGGCTCTGAGATGTTGACGACCAGCAGCTCTGCATCAGCTACCAGGGTGACGCCGGTAGGCAGTTCAACGTCTGATGCGTGAACGTGGGCACCGGCTTCACGGCCTTCAATGTTAACGACCAGAGCATCAGG
Source organism: Rothia sp. (in: high G+C Gram-positive bacteria) (assembly GCA_030530765.1). Classification (GTDB taxonomy): domain Bacteria; phylum Actinomycetota; class Actinomycetes; order Actinomycetales; family Micrococcaceae; genus Rothia. Next base: position 787 of record JAUMUH010000014.1, on the reverse strand, counting down.
GCTCTTGAGTGCGTCAGCTTCAACCAGCAGTACGGTTTCTTCTTGGTTAGCTACTGTACCGGCAGCAGGCTCACCCTCAACGTGTACGGGAATTTCGATTTCAACGCGTTCACCGCGCTTGACGATGAGCAGGTCCATGTGCTGCAGTTCGGGGCGGATAGCGTGGCGCTGGATATCCTTGATCATTGCCAGTACGCTTTCGCCTTCGATGTCGAGGTCGAGGATTGCGTTGGGCACGCGAGCAGCCAGGGTGGTTGCGTGACCGGGCAGTACAACGTGCTTGGGCTCTTCGCCGTGGCCGTAGATAACTGCGGGGATGTCGCCTGCCATGCGGATGCGGCGTGCGTAGCCCTTACCAAAGTCGGTGCGTAGGGTTGCTGAAATCTTGATGGTCTCTGACATGTCAGCCCCACCTTTCTATAGGTTAGTTTTGTACGATGCGCCAAGTTATTGAGTGAACTGGCGCCAGAAATCGTTTTCTAACCAGCCACCGTCAGTTTCGGACCCACCTTAAGGTGTTCCACTGCCTTGGCTTGTTGCCGGTGAGGGCAACTTCTCTAGTATGCCTGATTCTGCGGTCTTAAACAAGAGCGGGACGGCGCGGCTCAGCTGAGGGCATCAGGGCAAAGAACTGTATCACCGGCACCGGGCTGAAGGTAACCGGTTGGCGGTGTACACAGCCTGTGGACAATCTCACCTAGCAAGCCACAACACGTAACAAACACGTCACAAACACCCAAAACCACCCCACACCCCACCAACACTTGCCCCCACCACAAACCAATGA
>JAUMUH010000122.1 GCA_030530765.1 Rothia sp. (in: high G+C Gram-positive bacteria) | reverse complement strand
TTCTGCGGGGATTTCTTCAGCCTCGTGAAACAAAACGTCATAAAGGCGGGTTATCCACAGGATAGCTTCACGCTTTCCTCTTGCTGAGGCAGGGGGGTTGACAGTGCACTGCTACTCCCTATTCAAGCTCCGAACTCTGCCGAAGACGCCTTGAGAGTTTCAAGCCACTGCTTACGAGCGTCCAGGGCTTCTTGAGCCTTCTTGATTTTCTGGGCGTTGCCACCAGCCTGAGCTTTTTCAAGATCGGCTTCGAGGCCTGTGATGGCGTCCTCTAGCTGGGTGAGCATGGAGTTGGCGCGAGCCTGCTTCTCTGGGTCAGTCTTTTGCCATTTAGCATTCTCAGCCTTATGGATCTCGTCCTGCACTTTTTTGAGCTCTTGTTCTACACGACGTACGGAAGCACGAGGGACGCGCCCAATAGCATCCCAGCGGTCCAAGATACCCTCAAATTCTGCCTTGGCAACCTTGATGTCGGTGACAGGCAGAATAGCTCGGGCTTCTTCGAGCAGGGCTTCCTTGGCAACCAGATTGGCGCCAAATTCCTTGTCGAGTTCAGCGTTGACGGCGGTGCGGGCATCAAAAAAGACGTCCTGGGCTGCGCGGAAGCGTGCCCAGAGAGCGTCGTCATCCTTACGGTTGGTGCGCGGTGCTGCCTTCCATTGATCCATCAGGTTGCGGTACTTAGCGGCAGTGTCTACCCAGTCGGTTGAGGTGCTCAAGGCTTCTGCTTCAGCAATGAGGGCTTCTTTGATGCGCTTTGCCTTAGCGTTCTTCTCGTCTAGCTGTGAGAAGTGGGCGCGGCGGCGGCGGTCGAAGCTGGTGCGGGCGGCTCGGAAGCGCTTCCAGAGGTCATCTTCGATACTCTTTGCTAGGTGGTGTTCACGCTGTGTTTTCTTCCACTCGTCGAAGAGTTCGTTCATGCGTGAGTGGGAGTTCTTCCAATGAATCTTTGCTTCATCCTGATCAGCGATAGTTTCAGCTTCAGAAACAATAGCTTCGCGGGCGGCAAGAGCAGCCTCACGTGATTCAGCAGATTCAATTTTTTCTGCTTCTTCGCGCTCATTAATTTTGGCAACGAGAGCAACCAGTCGCTCTTGCAGAGCGGCGTAGTCACCCACCATATTGCGAGTTGCCACCTGCTGACCCAGGTGGGTTGCAGCTTTTTGCAGGTCAGCTGCTTTTGCCTTGCGTTCTACGCGTTCTTCGAGCAGGGCTACCTGGGCTTCAACGTTTTCAAACTTACGGGCAAAGTAAGCGAGGGCCTCGTCGGCAGATGCGCCGGGCACCTGACCCACTGCAAATTCTTCACCGTCAACGATGACAAAAACATGCCCTTCAGCATCAACTTTGCCAAACTGTCGTGCTTTTTCTAGGTTTACGGTTGCGAGGGTGTCGTCGGATTGTGTAGTCACCGCTATAACTCTTTCACGTGTCTATGGCCCCGGCAGGGCACAGGTATAAAACAAAGCGCACCAGGTACGTGCTTTGATCGGTAGGGCCGGTTGTCTGCTTTACAAGTGAACAATGTTCTGCCGAGCACGGGTGGTGCACTCACAAGCATACCCCGAGGTGCCTTTTTCTGCAGAAGATACCACGACGTATTTGTGGTTCTTCACTGGCCAGCTGCCTCGGTGTGGGCTATCTATTGGGCAGCAGGACAACAAAATTACCAGGTGAGTATGCTCAGCGTCTAGAATTGTATAGATTATGCGGTTTTATACTGCGCCTGTCTATGAGTTTTGATACGTGAGGTGGCTAATGGCTCGCAAGCAATCGCTGTCTGGTTTCCCGGAGCACCTACCACAAGAGCGCCTGGTAGAGAATTATGTTCTCGATACTTTGCGCCAGACTTTTGAGCTACACGGCTTCTCATCTATCGAGACTCGTTCGGTTGAGACCATCGAGCAGTTGCTGCGTAAGGGCGAGATTGATAAAGAGGTGTACGCAATCTCGCGCCTGCTAGATGATGCCGATGAGGCACGTAGCGGCAAGAAAGAGAAGCTGGCCCTGCATTTCGACTTGACGGTACCCTTTGCACGGTACGTAGTTGAGAACGCTGGTTACCTTAATTTCCCCTTTATGCGCTACCAGATTCAGAAGGTGTGGCGTGGGGAGCGCCCCCAGGAGGGGCGTGCCCGCGAGTTTACTCAGGCTGATATTGATGTGGTGGGCGATGGTGCTTTGCCTTTCCGCTATGACGTTGAGTTGGCGCTGATAATTGTTGAGGCTTTGTCTAAGCTACCTATCCCTGATTTCAAGCTGCGGGTCAATAACCGTAAGCTCTCTGAGGGCTTCTACCGTGGTATTGGGCTGACCGATACCGCTGGCGTACTGCGCAATATCGACAAGCTTGAGAAGATTGGGGCGGACGCTGTTGCCCAGCTTCTTAAGGACGAGCTGGGTGCAAGTGATGTGCAGGCTGCCGCTGCTCTGGCGCTGGCGTCTATTCGGGCTGAAGATACCTCTTTTGTGCAGCAGGTTCGTGCGCTTGGCGTAACCGATGAGCTAATGGAAGAGGGGCTAGCTGAGCTGACCGAGGTTATTGGTGAAGCGTCAAAGCGTGCCCCCGGCAAGGTGGTCGCTGATCTCTCTATCGCCCGCGGCCTAGACTACTACACCGGCACCGTTTACGAGACTGTGCTGGTAGGTCATGAGCAGCTGGGCTCAATCTGCTCCGGCGGTCGCTACGAGTCCCTGGCATCTAAGGGTAATAAGACCTATCCGGGTGTGGGCCTGTCCATTGGTGTTACTCGTCTGGTAGCCCGTATTCTATCCCAGGGCTTTGCTGCTCCTAGCCGCAAGGTGCCCTCCGCTGTCCTCATCGCCCTGACCAATGACGAGATGTGGTCTGGCGCCCAGGATGTTGCTGATCAGCTGCGTGCTCGCGGTATTGCCTGTGAGGTGTCAGCCTCTGCAGCCAAGTTCGGTAAGCAGATTAAGTACGCTGAGAAGCGGGGAATCCCCTTCGTATGGTTTACCTCAAAGAATGAAGATGGCAGCCTCAAGCACGAGGTTAAGGATATTCGTAGCGGTGAGCAGCTTGAGGCTGACCCTGCTGTTTGGATGCCGCCGGTTGAAGACCTCAACGTTCAGATTATTCCCGCAAATCTCGATTAAACCCTCAAATATTTAGCTAGA
>JAUMUH010000121.1 GCA_030530765.1 Rothia sp. (in: high G+C Gram-positive bacteria) | reverse complement strand
CTTACCGACGGCGATTATTTATCAGGGTATCTAGAAACTACTCAGTTTCAGCTGATTCGTTCTTGGGGTCCTCATTGTTACGCTCAGCAATATGAGCAACGATGCGGGCAACAGCCTCATCAACGGGCACACCGTTCTGCTGGGAGCCGTCACGGAAGCGGAAGGAAACCGCGCCGTTCTCAGCGTCCTCACCGCCAGCAATCAAAATGAAAGGCGCCTTCTGCTTAGACGCAGTACGAATCTTCTTGGGGAAACGATCAGTGCCGTAATCCACCTCAACACGCACACCAGCAGCCTGCAGCTTCGCCGCAACCTCACCCATGTAATCATTGAAAGCCTCAGCAACAGGCACACCAATCACCTGCACCGGAGCCAACCACGCCGGGAAAGCACCCGCATAATGCTCAGTCAGCACACCAAAGAAACGCTCCAGTGAACCAAATTTAGCAGAGTGAATCATCACCGGCTCCTGGCGTGAACCATCAGAAGCCTGGAACTCCAAACCAAAACGAGAAGGCTGGTTAAAGTCATACTGCACGGTAGACATCTGCCAGGTACGGCCAATCGCGTCCTTAGCCTGAACAGAAATCTTAGGCCCGTAGAAAGCAGCGCCACCCGGGTCAGCAACCAGCTCAAGACCGGTCTCAGCAGCAACCTGCTCCAGCACCGCAGTAGCTTCTTCCCACTGCTCATCGGTGCCAATGAACTTGTCCTTCTTATCGCCTTCAGTGTCGCGGGTTGAAAGCTCCAGGTAGAAATCGGTCATACCGAAATCTTCGAGCAAGCTCAGCATGAACTTGAGCAGGTGACGCACCTCGTCCGGTGCCTGCTCCTTGGTGACGTAGCTGTGCGAATCGTCCTGGGTAATCATGCGCACGCGGGTCAAACCCTGCAGTACGCCGGACTTCTCATCACGGTAAACGGTGCCGAACTCAAAGAGGCGCAGGGGCAGCTCACGGTAAGAACGGCCACGAGAACGGAAAATCTCGTTATGCATGGGGCAGTTCATTGCCTTGAGGCGGTAAGCCTGGCCCTCGTCCTCCATTGCCGGGAACATGCCGTCAGAGTAGTAGGGCAGGTGGCCGGAAGTGTAGAAAAGGTCTTCCTTAGAGATGTGGGGGGTCTTCACATACTGGAAGCCCTCCTCAATGTGGCGGGTGCGCACATAGTTCTCCATCTCGCGCAGAATCACGCCACCCTTGGGGTGGAAAACCGGCAGTCCGGGGCCAATGGTCTTCGGGAATGAGAAGAGGTCAAGCTCTTCACCCAGACGGCGATGGTCGCGGCGCTCAGCCTCAGCAATGCGATCCTTGTAAGCAACCAGCTCTTCCTTAGAAGGCCAGGCGGTGCCGTAAATACGCTGTAGCATGGGGTTCTTCTCAGAACCACGCCAGTAAGCGCCACCAGAACGCATCAGGGCGTAACCGTTAGCAATCAGCTTGGTGTTAGGCAGGTGAGGGCCGCGGCAAAGATCCTTCCACACGGTCTCGCCCTTCTTATCGACGTTGTCGTAGATAGTGATTTCGCCTTCGCCCACCTCAACAGAGGCGCCCTCAGCGGCGTCCGCACCAGAACCGGGGCCCTGGGACAGGGTCAGCAGCTCCAGCTTGTAAGGCTCATTAGCCATCTCAGCCTCAGCCTCAGCCTGGGTCACCACGCGGCGGCGGAAAGTCTGCCCGCTCTTAATAATCTTCACCATAGCCTTCTCGATCTTCTTCAGATCCTCAGGGGTGAAGGGCTCCTCAACGTCAAAGTCGAAGTAGAAACCGTCGGTGATGTAGGGGCCGATGCCCAGCTTGGCGTCCTTGCGGTATTCCTGCACTGCCTGCGCCATGACGTGAGCTGCCGAGTGGCGTAGAACCTCCAGGCCCTCCTGCTCATGGATTGACACCGGCTCAATGCTGACGCCCTCGGTCAGTTCGGTGGAAAGGTCAACCAGTTTGCCGTCAATGCGTGCCACAACGATTTCGGGGTTGTCAGCAAAGAGGTCTGCTGCGCTGCTACCAGCCTCAACGCTACGGGGTTCGCCGGCAACAGTGATGTTAAGAGCGGACAAGATATGTCTCCTAAATAAGTTTTGCTCACCCCTACAACGGGTGAGCTGGTTTTACATCTGCACGGTACAAGGGCGCAGACCAGTAACCAGTTTACCGGCAAGGGTGCCTGGGAGGAATGACGCAGCAGTGTGGTGTGCTTGACCCGGCATCGAGATGACCATTTTGGGTTAAAAATGCTGCGACTTTATACCAAAATGGTTATCTCGGTGAAGGGCAGCAAAAAGGACGCCGTGCCGCACCTTACTTGCCTAACGGCAGGTAGGCGCGTCCCGGCGTCCTAACAAAAATATCTAGTCTTGTGCAGCCAGAGCTGCCTCGTCAAACTGGCGGGGTGCACGCTTAACGGTCCAGGTCATGAACACAGCGAACCCCAGAAGCACAGCGATGAAAAGCAACAAGCTGATGGACTGAAGCCAGCCCGGTGTAGGCAGGATTTTCCCCACATCCAAGAAACAAATGCCGCCTGTCAGCAGAAAGGCTAGCAGCCCAACCTGCTTCAAGCTCTTCTGTAAAACCGCCCTGTTGCGCAGCAGCAGATAGTTGTCAACGCTCACGCCCAGAGCAGCAGAACACGCTTCAGCGTCTTTCGGCGACGCAATCGACAAGGAAGGCAAGGTCGTATCTCCCCTTCTGAAAGCAGCATTAAGCTGACGCACCATCAGCCCGCTGCAAAGCCACATAGCCGCAAATGCAAAAGCACCAGCGAAAAAGCCCATAAAAACTGAGCCAACAGATTTATCTGCCCACCCATCAGCCTCACCTACCGCATTAAAGTGTATGGGGTAAGGGTCAGGCAGCTCGGGATACTTAATCACCAAAAAGGCTGCCCAGGCAAGTAGCACCAGAGCAGAAACGAAAAACCAGGCACGAGGAGCCCTCAACGGTTCGCCGCTTGGCTGAGTGATCTGGGCTTGATAATCCTGGGTGCTAGGCATAAACCTTCCTCTACATCTTTGGCTAGGAAAGCTGCTGCGCAAGGCAGCAGAGAAATAAAGCTCTCACTTTTAGACGAGACTACCAGATTGGCTGAACACACCGCACTCCCTCCATCGAGATGACCATTTTGGATTAATTTCGGAGGTACTTTATACCAAAATGGTTATCT
>JAUMUH010000013.1 GCA_030530765.1 Rothia sp. (in: high G+C Gram-positive bacteria) | reverse complement strand
TAGGTTACGTCCCCTTTGAGAATGTGAAAATGGGTGCCGCAGTTGGTGGTGGTGGCCACGCGGGCAATGAACTGGGTGGGGCCGATGAGGGTGGGGGCGGGGACGTCCTGCCAGCTGCGCTTGCCGGGGCCGTAGTAGACCAGTGCCTTCATGGTATTCTCCTTCGAACCGGTGTCATTCTGAGCGGGAGCCACGCCTTTGTGTTCCCACTCATAATTTTACGCCTCTACCCGGTAGCGGTAGCACTATATCCCCTAAAGAAATGTTCAACCATCTATGCTGTGCTCCACCTAGGTGCCGCAGTAGGTCACGAAGTCGCCGGTGGACGGCGGGGCGGTCTAACACCTGGGGTTAGTTTCCTGGACAGTGCAGCCTCTCTGCACCGCCCAGGAATTTCTGTGCCCGGCTATGTAGGGAAAGGGGGTGTTACATGATGCCGGTAGGCACCAGAAGAGCCCAAGCGACACCTGGCGCAATCAAAATGACGAAGCCAGCGTAAATGACCAGGTCCTTCCAAATAGTTTTCTTTGCACGGCCCTGAGTTGATGCAATAATCAGTGCACCATTGGTTGAGACCGGTGATACGTCCACGATAGTTGCTGAAACAGCGAGAGCTGCAAGCACAGCAGTAGGGCTGAGGTCCGACTGGGCCAGCAGGGGTGCAGCCATAGGCACGAATGCTGTAATCAGTGCGGTTGATGAAGCAAATGCAGAGCTAACACCGATGACATAGCAGAGGAAGGCTGCTACAACGATAGGAATACCTAGTGCCATAGCCGCATTAGAAAGGCTATCGATAACACCTGCGCGGGTCAGCAAGGAAATGTAGAGCATCATACCGGTGACCAGCAAGATGGTGCTCCATGAGATTCCTGAAATGAGGTTATCGGTCTTCTTCAACATCGTAAAAGCAAGGATTACACCGAGGGTGATGCCCAGGAAACCGATGTTAAGACGGAAGCCCACAGCAGCAACCACCATCACGGCGATGAGGGCGAAGGTTAGACCGATACGCCAGGTAATTTTGTGCACATTAGGAACAGCTGCAATCCCAGTAGTTGCATCTAGGACGTGCTCCTCGGGAGCAAAATACAATTTGCCGATCATTCTGATGACAAGAACTGTCAATATTGTAATAAAAAGATTAATAACAAAGGAGGCCAGAAATAGACCTGCCATGTCTACATTCATACCGTTTTTCTCACCGATATCGCGCACGATATTGCCTGAAACTGAGATAGGTGAGAACGCGCCAGCGTGAGCACCGTTAATAATCATTGCGCCCATAACAACCGGGTTGTAGCCGGTTCGAGCGCTAAAGGCCATTGCCGCTGGGGCTAGCAGAGCAACGGCTGCAGGTGAGAACGTACCGAGAGCCGTGAGCCCCGCAGCAATGAGAAAGAAAACCCAGGGGACGATGTAGGTTCTATGCCCCATCTTGTGTATGAGGGAGTTGACCACGAAATCGATGGTTCCATTTTTCTGGGCAAGCGAAAAGAAGAACGTAACGCCGATAATAGTAACAACGATACTGGCGGGGAACTCCTCAAGAATTTCTTTATCTTTCATGCCGAGCATGAAGACGCCCACGATGAAAGCGCCAGCGTAGCCGAGCAACCCGATGTTGACAGGCCACTTAGTGGCGATAATAAACATGATGACAAGAATTGCCAGCAAAGCAATTTCTAAGAATGTCATGTTGTGTCTCCTTTGCCTAAGAAACCGAGAAAGAATCGGTTAGATGAAAATTTCTGCATTTGCAATGTGCTGGGCACTGCGTAGAACGGATATTGAAATACTCTGGTCTTCAGGGTTTGTAGTGATGGTGCTGGTGACGACCCCTGAGAGGGTGCCAATCCTGAGAGAAAAACCGTCTGTGTGTGGCTCAATACCCTGCCCCAGTAAAATCTGCTGCACCGTTGATCCTTCGACGAGCGCGCTGCGGGCGATTGCGACAGCTGAGGTAATGCCGATAGCCGGGTGGGCATCGAACATTGAAACCATGCGCGCAGAGAGGTCATAGTCGGTAGCCGCTATGTTCTCGTTAGTAGCCGCGGTGTAGGCTTGGGGGGCACCAACCAGACCGACCTTTGGAGTGGCTGGGCTGGCGTCCTCCAGGTTGTCTGCTAGCCCCATGCGTACCGCCCCCTCTGCTCGAACCTGAATCATCTGGTGAAGATATTTTTCCCGTACATCAGAAAGAGATTCAGCACCGGTTGCGCCAAGGTCAGCTGCATCGATGAGGGCAGCAGGTGCACCAGCATCTATGTAGGTGACTTTTGCTTGCTGCCCGTTGATCTCAGCAGTGTCGCAGGTGCGACCGGTAGGCAGGAGCGCCCCTGTTGACGTGCCATCAACGTGTTCAAATGTCACATCAACACCCACACCCGGCTCCTGAACACCGGGGGTCAGTACGGTTCCACGGCGGGGCACGGTACCCCCGGGAGTTTCAACTACTGCGGTGACTATGGCGTTGGTATTCTCATTTTTCATGCGCACCGTTGTCAGGTCACCTGTTGGTTCCACAAGTCTCTGGTCGAGGGCAAAAAGCGCCACAGCAGAAGAGCAGTTACCACAGTTGGAGGTGTACTCCACGGTTTCTTCCCCGATACCCACTTGAGCGAAGAGGTAGTTGATATCGGCTTCACCGGTATCGCACTGTGAAATAACTGCGGCTTTTGAGGTGGTTGAGGTGCCGCCCCCAATGCCGTGTAACTGGCGTTTATCGGACGAACCAAAAGCTTGCACCAGGGTTTGCGTGATGTGTTCACGGGTTCCAGCGAGATCGTCGGGGCCAAAGAGCCAGCACTTAGAAGTGCCGCCGCGGTACCAGTGCCCCTGCAAGATGGTCATAGCTTCTCCTTTGTGTGTTCTACTACACATCACTATCTAGGAGAAGCTTCTTTATGACAATTTAAAAAAACGCAAGTATGTTTAAGATAAACTTAAACCATGAGCCAGGGGAAAATTAGTTTAGACCGCCTAAAAATACTGCTTTCGGTAGCAGAAACAGGGTCACTCACCGACACAGCAGCTCAGCTGATGATGAGCGTGTCCGCTGTTTCCCAGCAGATTAGTAAGCTCGAACGCGAAGTAAAAATTCCTCTGATGGAACGATTGCCTCGCGGCGTGCAGCTCACAGCAGCGGGCACAGCCCTGGCCCAACACGCGCTTGCCATAGACCGTAATATCTCGGCAGCACTAGCAGAGATGGATGAGTTTAAAAACCTCCACCGCGGAAGGGTGCGAATTTCAACTTTTCCCACTTTTGCAGCCTCCCTCATGCCTGAGGTGATCCACCTTTACCGCATACGGCACCCTCAGATTGATATTCACCTCAAGAGCGCCCGGCAGAATGAGAATATCGACGCCCTACTCAGGCGCGACAGTGAAATTGCAACCCTCTGGGATTACCCCTGGCTACCGCTGGAACGCGACGACCTCAACTACACAGAGCTTCTCATTGAACCAACGATGCTTCTGGTCCCCAAAGAGCATCACTCCTTGTCACGCCGCAAAACAGTAGCACTAGAAGAACTCGCTCACGAAAAATGGGTAACCCGTGAGGACCACCCTGTAGCGTCCGTACTGCACACCATCTGCCATAACGCAGGGTTCACCCCAAAAATTGCCATGGTCACCACTGACTATCAAGAATTACAGGGCATGGTTTCGGCGGGTATCGGTTTGGCAATTGCACCTAAGCTCGCTGTTATGAACCCCAACGCTAACGTCCGCGTCCTTAATATTCAGGGCAATCCGGCACCCCGCCGTATTCTTTTGGCAGGCAATGCACAAGCAATGCTCAGCCCTAGCGCCCAGGAAGCAGTTCGCATCTTCAAAGAGATAAGTCTCCCCTATCTCAAGCAAGGTGCACAGTGAAATCTTGTTAAGTTCTTGCACTGCCTCAGGTTAGGAAAGTCTGAGGCCTTCTTAACCCAGGAATTTGATACACCCCTAGGTGCCGCAGTAGGTCACAAAGTTGCCGGTGGACGGCGGGGCGGTTTCTAGGTGCACCAGGTGGGTTTTGCGCTCATAGGGCTGGAGCACTGCCTCAAACAGTTCAAGCACCGGGGCGGTATCACCTGTAACAGCGGCTTGCAGAGCGGCGTCCAGGTGTAGATTGCGGGGAATATAGACCGGGTTAGCCCCTTGCATGAGCTGCACCGCATGCTCGGCGCTCGTGCCAGAAGCTGCCCGTAGGTTCTCTAGCCCCAACAGCCAGGCACCCAGGCGGGGTGCCCCGCCCCCGGCAAGAGTGCTATCGGTGAGCGCCCTGAAGAAACCGGTGAAATCCCGTTCTTCTGCTTCAAGCAGGTCAAGAGTTTGGTCAACGAAATCAGCGGTAGCACCCAATAGCTGCGGGCTAGCCTCAAGGTCAATGCCGAGTTTGCGGGCAAAAACATTGGTGTGCTGCTGCCGGTAGGTTTCTTCCAGAGACCCCAGCACATCGTTAGCCACGTCAATCGCCAGGTGCGGCTCGCCCCCTAACAGGTCGATGATGCTTTCGGCAAAGCGGGCGAGGTTCCAGCGGGTGACCGGGAACTGATTGACATAGGCGTAGCGCCCAGCGTGGTCGATAGAAGAGTAGACCGCGCCGCGCTTAAAAACGTCAATAAAGGCGCAGGGGCCAAAGTCGATGGCCTGCCCACTGATGGTTACGTTATCGGTGTTCAGCACCCCGTGCACAAAACCTAACCCCTGCCACTGGGCAATCAGATCAACCTGCCGGGCGGCAACAGCGCTCAACAATTTTTCGGTGCGCTCAGCGGGTGTGAGCTCATCGGGCTCAAGACCAAATACCGGGTGCCGACCCAGCGCATAATCAACCAAATCTTGGCGCCCGCTAGTATCCATGCCCATTTGGGCATATTGAAAGGTGCCAACCCTCAGATGGGAATCTGCCACTCGCAGCGCCATGCCACCGGGTTCAGGGCCACGCCGGGCTAAGGTTTCACCCGTTTCAAAAACCGCCAGAGCCCGGCTGGTGGGCACACCCAGACCGTGCAGTGCCTCCCCAATAACAGCCTCCCGCCAGCAGGCGGCAAGCGGTGCTTTGCCGTCTGAGCCGCGGCGGGAAAAGGGGGTGAGACCGCTACCCTTGAGGTGCAGGTCAACCCGCCCCGCGCCCTGCCCGGTCAGCTCACCGATGAGGTGGGCGCGGCCGTCCCCCAACACCGGGGAAAGCTGCCCGAACTGGTAGCCCGAGTAGGCAAGGGCATAGGTGTCGCTGCGAGCGCCGGTCATCCAGGCAAGCCCCTTGGCACCGCTGAGCCAGGTGGCATCTAGCCCCAGTTGCGCGGCAAGTGGCTCGTTCACCCAGGCAAGCCGCACGCCGGCGGGGACGGTGGGCTGCGCCGGGGTGGCAAGGCGTGGGAAGGTGCTGGTGAAGGTCTGCTCTAGTTGCATGGTCTGCACTTTACCCTAGCTGCCGCCTGTGCCTAGGATGGTTGTGCCAGATACATTTTCTAAGGAGTAGCGCCGTGATTTTTATTGTTGTGAAGTACCAGGTTAAGGGCGGGGATCGCGAGGGCTTTTTGGCGGCGACCCGTGAGTTCACTGAGGCCACGCGTGCTGAGCCGGGCAATAAGTGGTTTGAGTGGTCGCTGAGTGTTGAGGACCCCAACGAGGTTGTTCTGGTCGAGGCGTTTGAGGACGATGCGGCGGCGGCTCACGTGGAATCTGACCACTTTGCCAAGGGGCTTGAGGCCATGAAGCCCTGGCTGACCGAGACCCCCAAGATTGTTTCCCGCACCATTGACGGTGATGATTGGGACCGCATGGGGGAGCTTCAGGTTCCCTAGTCTGCAGAAATGCTGGGTGCCCGGGCGTCTGCGTGTTTTATGTGGGTACAGATGACTACAATAGATAGAGAGCGCCTGCATTAGTAGGGCTGTTTTCTTGTTGTCCACCGGGAGCCGTATGACTTTGCCTGATTCGACCACCCAAACCGCCCACGATGAGCATTTGGAAGCCGACCACACCTCGGTGTCACTTGCTGTTTCCACGGTGATTCTTGCTTTGCGCCGTAAGGAGGGGCAGCAGCACCCGTCCTTGTGGCTGCCCCTGGTGCGGCGCCTGCGTGAACCTTATAAGGGTCAGTGGGCGCTACCCGGTGGCCCGCTGCCACCCACCCTCTCTTTAGAGGAGGCCGCCGGTTCGACCCTGAAGCGGGCTACGGGTCTGGTGCCGGGCTATCTTGAGCAGCTCTATGCTTTTGGGGATGTCCACCGCACCCCGGACTACAAGATTATGCGTGAGGGCGGCTCTTTGCCGGTGTCTTCTGTAGACGATAGTCATGAGCGAGTTGTCTCTATTATCTATTGGGCGTCTATCCCGCAGACCGAGGTCAGCCGTACCCGTGTTCACGAGAATATCCGCTGGTTCCCCATTGATGAGCTGCCGGTGCTTGCTTTTGACCACAATGAGATTGTTGAGTACGCCCGCTACCGCCTGCAAAATAAGGTGGAGTACTCCCGTATTGCCCACTCTTTCTTGGGTGAGCAGTTTACCCTTGCGCAGCTGCGGGAGGTCTATGAGGCTATTCTTGACCGCCCGCTTGACCCGGCTAACTTCCGCCGGCAGATTGCGGCGTCTAAGTCCATTATTGATACCGGTAAGCGTGTGGAGGGCACCCGCCACCGCCCACCGCGTCTTTACCGTTACGACCATTCACGCGCCTTTGCAGACCAGGGCCCTTTGGGTATGTACCGCGAGGCAGCCTACCATGCTGAGAGTCGGGAGGCGTAGATGAGAACTTTTGCCCCTTTGGTTGCAGTGGCTTTGCTGATGTTGACCGCTTGCGGCTCTCAGACTGATGACAGCACCTCAGCCCCCGCGCCAGCTGCAACCTATTCGGATGGCACGACGGCGACCGTGGTGCAGGTTGAGTCTGCCAACACCTTCTTGGCTGAGATTGATGGGGTGCGTAAAAGTGTGCGCCTGGTCAATACGGCTGCACCGGTAACCACCGGGGTGGCGCTTTCTAATAACTGCCTGGTGGAGGAGTCTACCGATGCCCTTGCCAAGAAGCTACCTGAAGGCAGCCAGGTGACCTTGAAATTTGATGAGAACCAGCGCGGTGGCACCGGCTACCTTGAAGCAGCTGTGTACTCCGGGGATACTTTCTTGAACGCTGATATGGCACGGGCAGGAATGGTCACCACCACCTACGCTACACCTGCCGATAAGTTCTACCCCGATATTTCTAAGGCGCAGCAGCAGGCAGCGAATGAGGGGTTGGGTTTGTATTCAAAAGATGTTGAGTGCACTGTCCCGGCTGCCATTGCCCAGCAGATAGGAGCTGTTGAGGACGCCCATGGCTGGCAGGTCGCTGCCGATGATGAGACCCGCAAGAATGAGCGTGAGGGGGTCTACCAAAAAGCTTCTACGCTCTATAACGAACTCACAACGCAGGCTAACTCCCCTGCCGGGTGGGTGGGCTCTATTGTGACCCTTGATGCGGTGCGCCAGCAGCTGGACGATTTAGAGAAGGCACTGGGCGATGACTACTACCCCGAGAACGGCACCAGTGTGAATCAGCAGAATAAGGCCTCTGCTGAAGCGACCCCGGTTCGCCCCGGTTCTTAGCACCTGATATGCAGGGCGCGAGCCCCCCACCTTTTGCGCTGAGGTGGGGCAGGCGTCCTGACGAAATATGCACCAAAAGCACCTTTTTAGCCATGAAAAAGGTGCCTTTGGTGCATATTTCGTAGCTTGCCGGGCAATAAGAAAACCGCCCCGCACCTTACAAAAGGACGGGGCGGTTCGGGTTTATCGCGCAGGGCTTATGCCTCGGGGATAATCAGACCCTTGGTCTGGGAGACAGCGCGGTCGAAGCGAGCTGCAACGTCTGCCCAGTTGACGATGTTCCAGAATGCCTTGACGTAGTCACCCTTGACGTTCTGGTAGTCCAGGTAGAAGGCGTGCTCCCACATATCCAGCTGCAGTACGGGGATCAGAGCCACTGAGATGTTGCCCTGCTGATCGTAGAGCTGCTCGATAACAAGACGCTTGCCAACGGTGTCCCAGGCGAGGATTGCCCAGCCGGAGCCCTGGATGGTCAGCGCTACGTTCTCGAAGTGAGCGCGGAAGGCATCGAAGGAGCCGAAGTTGTCGTCGATAGCTGCTGCCAGTTCGCCGACAGGCTTGTCGCCGCCCTCGGGTGAGAGGTTCTTCCAGAAAACAGAGTGGTTGGTGTGACCACCCAGGTTGAAGGCCAGATCCTTTGAGAGCTTGCCGATGTTGGCGAAGTCGCCCTTTTCGCGGGCTTCTTCCATCTTCTCCAGGGCGGTATTAGCGCCGCCAACGTAGGTGGCGTGGTGCTTGGAGTGGTGCAGTTCCATGATGCGAGCTGAGATGTGGGGCTCAAGAGCTGCGTAGTCGTAGTCGAGTTCGGGCAGAACGTACTTTTCTGACATAGTTGTCCTTTCGTCAAAAACCCGCTTCGGGTCTTTCTGGGTTTAACTCTACACACTCGTGCCGGGCAGGTCACTGGGGGTTACCTTATAAGTCCCCTTATTTTGCCCTGAGCTAACAGGTTTAGAGTTTTGCGGCGCGGTTTTTCGCACGGCGTATCAGGTGGTGGGTGAGGTAGCAGAGCCCCACAAAGGGCACGGTGTAGTAGAGGGCTAGGCGCTGGGCAGGGTCAAAGACAATCAGGACGCAGGAGAGCGCTGAGAGGATGAGGGCAACCCACGAGAGCACCGGGTAGCCGGGGGCGCGGTAGGCGAGATCTTCTAGTGTGTTACCGGCAGCCAGATAGCGTTTGCGAAAGATGATGTGGCTAGCTGCAATAGAAACCCACACCAGCACCACAGCTAGACCTGAGATGGAGACCAGAACCAGGTAGACCGTTTCGGCGGCGATAATGCTTGACAGGAGCGCCAGTAGCCCGCCGACCATGCAGATGCACATAGCGAAGAAGGGCACACCAAAGCGGTTGATGCTCATGAAGCGGCGGGGAATGACCCCCTCATGAGAGAGGGACCAGAGCATACGGGTTGAGGCGTAAAGCCCGGAGTTTGCCGCCGAGAGAATCGCGGTGAGCACCACAAAGTTCATGATGTCAGCGGCAAAGGGAACACCTATTTTTTGGAAGATGACCACAAAGGGGGAAGCATCCACACCTGCTTCTTTATAGGGGATGAGGGATGCCATCACAATGATGGCTCCAATAAAGAAAATGACCAAACGCCACAGGGCTCCGTGGATAGCCTTGGGTACAGATTTTTCTGGGTTTTCAGCTTCACCTGCCGCAATACCGATGAGTTCGGTGCCAGAGAAGGCAAAGTTGACAGTGAGCATAACGGTGAATACTGCCCCGAAACCGTTGGGGAAAAGACCGTCTTCAAAGAGGTGACTGAAGCCGGGGGCGGGTTCTTTGCTGGCGAGGGGCACAGCGCCAAACATGGCAAGGGCGCCCAGGGCGATAAAGACGATGATGGCAATGACCTTGATGAGGGCTAGCCAGGATTCGGTTTCTGCAAAGACTTTGACGGATACCGTGTTTAGGGCAAAGATGACGGCAATAAAGAGGGCGCTCCACACCCATACGGGGGTTTGGGGGAACCACTGTTGCATGATGATGCCAGAAGCTGTGAATTCTGAGCCGAGGGCTATGGTCCAGGTGAGCCAGTAGAGCACCGCAACGGTGAAGCCGGTGCCGGGGCCTAGAAATTTACTAGCGTAGACGTGGAAGGAGCCGGTAAAGGGCATGGCAACAGAGAGTTCGCCCAGGCAGACCATGACCAGGTAGACAATCAGGGCACCCACGGCATAGGCAAGCACGGTGCCAAAGGGGCCTGCCTGGTTGATGGTGTAGCCAGAGCTGAGAAAAAGCCCGGTTCCAATGACACCGCCGAGGGAGAGCATGAGCATGTGTCTGCTGCTCATAGCACGGTTGAGGTGCTGCTGGGCAGCAGGGGGTTGGCCCGGGTTATGCTGGGCGTCTACGGCTGTAGGTGTCATGGGAGTGTCCTTAGGTAAGTTCCTATCGGTAGGTTAGGGTGAACGTAGAACCAGCAGAATGAAAGGACGGGGCTATGCCCGGCTACCAGCTCAGCAAACTTTTAACCCGTGATCAGCACCCGGTACTCGATGGGGCTATGGCTACAGAACTTGAGAAGTTGGGGGTTGATACAACTTCTAGCCTTTGGTCTGCCTCTGCTTTGCTTCATCAGCCTGATGCCGTCACGAGCGTCCACCGTGCTTATTTCGAAGCGGGTGCCAACGTTGCAACGACCAATACCTATCAAGCAAATATAGCTGCTTTTGTGCAGCTGGGTCTTTCTGAGGCTGAAGCGGCGAATATAATACGGCGGGCGGTTCATAGTGCCGTGACGGCGCGTCATGAAGTCACACTGCGTAACCCTAACCACCCTATGGTAGTGGCCGGGTCGGTGGGGCCCTATGGGGCGTTTTTGGCTGATGGGTCTGAGTATACGGGGGCTTATCGGCTCACTGAAGGTGAGTATAAGGATTTTCACCGTTCCCGTATTCAGCTTTTGCTGGAGGCAGGTGTTGATTGTCTTGCCCTAGAGACCATGCCTAATGCCGGTGAGGTTCGCGCCCTGCTGAGCCTGCTATCTGAGGAGTTCCCGCAGGCTGAGGCGTGGTTATCTTTTTCTGTGGCTGACGCTGAGCACCTGTGTGACGGCACTGCTTTGAGCGAGGTTCTACCTGAGGTAAATTCTTGTGACCAGGTGCTGGCGGTTGGTGTTAATTGCCTGGACTGCCTCAAGGTTACCCCGGTTTTGCAGGTGCTGGCGCAGTTGACGCATAAGCCTTTACTGGCTTACCCCAATTCGGGTGAGACCTATGACCCGGTAACAAAGACCTGGCAGCAGGCACCTGCCCACCGGCGCTTGGGTGAGCTTGCAGGGGCTTGGGGGCAGGCCGGTGTTTCCTTGGTCGGTGGCTGCTGCCGCACGTCACCTTCTGATATTGCTGAGTTGGCGGCGTGGGCCAGGGGGTAGTTTTCCACTTTTCTCCACTGAAGCACAGAAAAGTTATCCACCGGTGGGGATAAGTTTGGGGATATTCGAATAAAAGCCGCTTGCCCTTCGAGATTCCCGGCAGGGACGGCGCCTGGCAAGGGGAAAGGGTGCCCTTAGGTTTCGAAAATACACGGTTGATGTTCGAAAATAACACCGCTGTAAGATATCCACCGTGTGGATAAAGGCTGTGGAAAACCCTCTTTCTCACGGGTTTTTACACGGTTTAAGGGGAGGCATAGCGAGTTTTATCCACAGATACTGCCCTGTATGCCCGTCTTAAGTGGATATTGTTCACAGCTTTATCCACAGGTGGGGAAAACTCTGGTGTTGTGTGCATCTTTTCTGTAGCGATAGTGCCACCGGCAGCCCCCCTGCACTGGCTGCGAGGCAGAAAATCAGGGTTTTAACCCAGCAGCCAATGGTAGTTTGCAGTGGCCACCCCTGTGTAAATAACAGCTGCGTAATTTATTAATGGTGTGGATAAAACGTGTGGATAAGCTACCTGCCACCCCCTGCTTTGCTGGTTCACCGCCCCGTCAAGAACCCGGGGCTAGTCCAAGTCGGTGACCTTTAAGAGGTTAATGACAGCACTGGGCTTATCCCCCAGTATGGATTCACCAATTTTTGCCAGGGATCTAACCTGGCGCCCGTTGATACGATCAAAGACCAACTCTCGCACGGCAGCAACATGCCCCGGTGCCGCCTCCTGCACTTTTGCCAACCCTGCAGGAAGCAGGTGGCAGATAGAGACGCGGCGGTCCTTCTCCCAGACGCTGCGGTACACGAACCCGTCTTTCTCAAGGCGGGTAGCCACGCGTGAGAGGCGGGGCAGCAGGGTGTTGGTTTGGTGTGCCAGCTCGGTCATGGTCAGCTTGTGCTTGGGGGATTCTGAGAGCATGGCCAGCACCATGTATTCCACAAAGCTGAGCCCTGCGTCCTGCTGCAGGCGGTTTTCTAGCTGACCGGGCAGGCTGAACATGATGGAGGATAGAAAGAGCCAGCCCTCACGCTCTTCTTCATTAAGCCAGTTGGTGTTGTCATCGGGTGCGGTGGCGGGTTGGGGGCTCATGGTGTCCTCAATGTTTAGCAGGGGCAGCACTTCTTGCCTACCATTCTAGTTTCTCCCCCAGCAAGTCCTGTATATACAAGAAAATGTACCACCCCCACGCCTACTTATGGTTCAGATTCTTCCACCCACCTCATTTTTGGTAAGCTTACATACCAAGGTGTGCCGGGAAGACTGGTCGGCCCGCCAGCACACACCACGCCCCTCGTTACACAGAAGCAGGACGCCGCACCCCGGCGTCCGCGCATGGGGCGGTGCTGGCGGTAAAGAATACTACTGAAACCTCACTACTCAGAAAGCATTATGACCAGCGATAAGACCGTACTGGCGCGCGGCTCCTACAAGGAGACCAAGCGCATTAGCGACATCCTTTCCCAAGAATCTACCGGCGGCATCATCCTGCTGGTTGCAACCCTACTAGCGCTCATCTTCGCCAACTCAGCAGCAGCAGAGCACTACTTCGGCCTGCGCGATACCTACCTAGGTGCAGACTTTTGGGGGCTACATCTCAAACTCTCTATTGGTCACTGGGCAGCAGACGGGCTACTGGCAGTCTTCTTCTTCCTGGTGGGTCTAGAGCTGAAAAAAGAGTTTGTTGAAGGCGACCTCCGCAACCCGGGCAAGGCGCTGGTACCCATCGTGGCAGCAGCCGGTGGCGTGGCACTGCCTGCCATTTTCTACACTCTCGTTAACCTTTCAGGCAGTGCTGAGGCTCGCGGTGGTTGGGCGATTCCTGCCGCAACCGATATCGCCTTCGCCGTTGCCGTCCTTGCGGTGATTGGCTCGCACTTGCCCGCAGCCCTGCGCACCTTCTTGCTCACCCTGGCAGTGGTCGACGACCTGATTGCCATCACCATCATCGCCCTCTTCTACAGCTCAGACCTCAAGATCATCTACCTAGCACTGGCACTTATCCCCATTGCCCTCTACGCCCTGATAGCCCGCAAGGGTGAAAAACTCTTCCACCTCTCCCCTGCCGCCAGCTGGTTCATTCTGCTACCCATCGGCTTTGTGGTCTGGGTTCTCTTCCTGAACTCCGGTATTCACGCCACCATTGCCGGCGTCATCTTGGCCTTCATGATTCCGGTGCGCAAAAATGAGCGCACCGCTGCGGCAGATGCCCACCACGGTCTTGCCGAGGTCATGGAGCACCGTATCCGCCCCTTCTCAGCCGGTTTCTGCGTGCCCGTCTTTGCCTTCTTCTCTGCCGGTGTAGCTATTGGCGGCTGGCAGGGCTTTACCGGTTCGCTGACCCAACCTATCGCCTACGGCATCATTATCGCCCTGGTGGTGGGTAAGATGCTGGGCATTACCGGCTCCACCTGGCTGATTACCCGCCTGCGCGGGGCGAACCTTGACCCGGATATCAAGTGGGTGGACGTCTTCGGCGTAGCAACCCTGGCGGGCATCGGCTTCACCGTCTCCCTGCTGATTGCCGAGCTCTCTTTCGGTCTGGGCTCTGATTACAACGATGACGCCAAGGTAGCGATTCTCACCGCCTCGGTGACCGCTGCCCTGCTCGGCGCTATTATTCTGAGCATCCGCAACAAGCACTACAGGGCAATAGCCGAAAAAGAGCTAGTAGACGCCAACAAGGACGGCATCCCAGATGTCTTTAGTGACGACTCGGGGCGGTAGGCATTGAGGTTTATTCATAAGGGGTAAGAGACAGGCGGAACGAGCCGCGTTACTCGCCCGCCGACTCCGATGAAGCATGGTTTTCAAGCGAAGAAAGAAAAATCATGCAGAATCAGCAAAGCACAAGCGGAGCTAGTCGTGAACCGCCTGGTGAGCACTTCTGAATATACTCTAGGGATATTCTACAAATTCTTACGCCTCCTGAGGCATAGAGGTTAAATAGTCTGTCACCATAAAATATGTAGACCAAACCTCACCGGATGAAACCCGGATAGCTTCATCAAGCATACTCGATACAGCATCAAAATGTTTAGATTCTGGATAATATATTCCTACAATATTGCGTAAATTATTATTACCCGGATCTAAAATATCTCCACATGCCCAAACCCCTCTGAAGCTACGCCTCAAGCCTTCACCCAAAAACATTAAATAATGTTCATTAAAATCACTAGATGCATCCTGAAAATTTTTTAAAAAAACATTCTCACAATCACCCAGCGACTCCCTCGACCAAGGTGATAAATGGTTTAAACCTGGTACTAAATCTAAGAATTTTTTTGAATCTATAAATATTCTTGATTTTTCAGAAAATTTATTAATGTCCATTATCTCGTCAAGAGCCATACCTTACCACTTTTTCTACACTTAAGTTTCGGATAATCGGGGAACTTAGAGTTATAAAAATCTCGTGCAGCCTCACAGGCAGGTTTAGAACCAAGGATTCTAATGACAACTGGCCAAACCATAGGCTGACTACCATCTGCATAATCACCAATAATCCCACCGCCAGCATTCAAATGTAAGTAATGCGGTGATAATTCTTCTGAAGAATCCCCATAATAGGAAGTCCCTAAATAGCCTTGGGTACTCAAATTATCAGCATCCAAAGCAGTTGCCGCAGGACCCAACACAACTGACACTAAAAGTGCAGATAAAACAGAACCCACACTTATTTTCTTGCTAAGCAAAAGATTCCTCACAATGCCAACCTCTTCCATAGAATTTTTCTATCAAATAAAAGCTTGATAAAGCTACCATATGGATGACTCAATGCTATCCAAATCTTCTAGCAAAAATCAAGCGTTCCTTTAAAAATAATTTTATTTATACCTTTAGTTCAAAAATTGGGAAAATTATTGAGGCTTATGCAGAAGTAGGATAAGGGGGCTACGAGGCTTATTCATAAGGGGTAAATGAGCCGGGTGGAACGAGCCATACAGCCCGCCCACTGGCTGCGGGGCTGGCGTGAATCGCCTTGTGAGCGAAGCGAACCAGGCGAGAGGGTCAGCGGGCGAGTGTATGCTCGTGAAGCCCAGCGAATACCCTTATGAATAAACCTCTACGTATAGCAAGCCGCGTTACTCGCCCGTCGGCTCCAATGAAGCATGGTTTTCAAGCGAAGAAAGAAAAATCATGCAGAATCAGCAAAGCACAAGCGGAGCTAGTCGTGAACCACCTGTTAATCACTTTTGAATACGCCTCATTCCAGCCTTAAGGAGCACTGCGCACATGAACCCTGCAGTCCTTTCTCACTGTGCAAACCCCTACCTGAACTTTCACCCTGCTAGAGGCATAATGGGAAGAACACATGTGCAGAAGTGAAAATGAGCGCTGGCACCGCAGAGAAAGACAGAGCATGCCCCAAACACCCCAAAGCCAGGACCTCTTCACCCGAGGCTCCTACGCAGAAACCACCCGCGTCTCAGACATCATGCGCAAGGAGTCGGTGGGTGGCTTCATCCTGCTGGCAGCAACCATCCTGGCAGTGGTACTAGCCAACACCCAGGCGGCACACTTCTACGAAACCGTGCGCGATACCCAGCTAGGCTTCAACATCCCCGGCTTTAGCCACCTGATGATGAACGTACACCACTGGGCAGCAGACGGTCTGCTCACCGTCTTCTTCTTCCTCACCGGCCTCGAACTGAAAAAAGAGTTCATCGTAGGCGACCTGCGCGACCCCAGCAAGGCAATTGTGCCAGTAGCGGCAGCCTTCGGTGGCGCCATGACCCCGGCAATCATCTACTTCGCCATCAACCACGGCAGCCCCACCGCTGTTCATGGCTGGGCGATCCCCGCCGCAACCGACATTGCCTTCGCGGTCGCCGTCCTCGCCGGTGTGGGCACCTTCCTACCCGCAGCCCTGCGAACCTTCCTGCTCACCCTGGCAGTTGTCGATGACCTCATTGCTATCGTCATCATTGCCCTCTTCTACACCAGCGGCTTCCAGGCATGGTACCTGATTGCCTCCCTGGTGCCCATTGGCATCTACTTCTGGCTAACCCACAAGCACGAGCGTCTCTTCCACGAAAAGAAGTGGGCAGCCTGGGTCATTCTGCTACCCCTGGGGCTCATCACCTGGGCGCTCTTCCTAGAATCCGGCATTCACGCCACCATCGCCGGCGTTATTTTAGGCTTCTGCGTACCCGTTCGTATGACCGCCCAGGCAAAGGCTGCGGACGCCCACGGTGGCCTCTCTGAAGTACTGGAACACCGCCTGCGCCCGCTCTCCACCGGCGTCTGCGTGCCCCTCTTCGCCTTCTTCTCAGCCGGTGTATCCATCGGCGGCTGGGACGGCCTACAGCGGGCAGTTGCCGACCCGGTAGCTATCGGCATCATCGTCGGCCTGGTGCTGGGTAAGACCATCGGCATCACCGGCACCACCTGGCTCATCACCCGCTTCCGCGGCGTCAACCTCGATTCAGACGTCGCCTGGGTTGACGTCATCGGCCTGGCAGTCACCGGCGGTATCGGCTTCACAGTATCCATGCTGGTTGCCGAACTATCCTTCGCCGCCGGGGATGCCCACACCGAGGACGCCAAGATCGGCATCATGATTGGCTCAGTTACCGCTGCCCTGCTCGGCGCTATTATTCTGAGCATCCGCAACAAGCACTACAAGGCTGTTGCTAAAAAGGAAAGCCTGGACGAAAACCACGACGGGATTCCAGACGTCTTTAGCGACGACTCAAGTAGGCAGTAACTTTCGTCAGTATTCGCTGCGCTCATCGCTGTCATTCGCTCGCCTCTTACGAGCTCGCACGCTCGCTCCCGGCAAGCTCATCCAGATGTCTTCAGTGACGACTCAGCCAAGCAGCACTAACTGACGTGCGCGAGAAACGGCAACGTCACACCGCCGCTGCTTTGCACAATCGCCCTGGAGCTGTGAGAATTACCTAGTATTTGTCGGTCACCGTACCGGCCTGCGGGAGGCTACACAGTCCGTGCCGTGAACCTACCCGTCTCGCAACGCAGCACACCCCCACCCATACTCGCAGGGGGCTGCCTTTCACACGATTTGGAGCATGCATGGACACTTTGCTGAATGCGATTCACTGGATTAACGAATCCACCGCCGGGGCAACCAAGGTCATTACTGACATCTCAGATAACCTCTGGGCTAACTTCCTCATGTACGCCCTGGTGGCTGTGGGTCTGGGCATCACTATTGCTACTCGCGGTATCCAGTTCCGCGGTATTTCAGAAATGTTCCGCACTCTCAAGGACCCAGCGGGTAAAGATAGCCAAGGACGCAAGAGCATTTCAGCCTTCCGTGCCTTTACTGTTTCTGCAGCGTCCCGCGTGGGTGTGGGCAACATCGTCGGTGTGGCTCTAGCGATTACTATGGGCGGCCCCGGTGCTGTGTTCTGGATGTGGGTTATCGCCTCCGTTGGTGCAGCATCCGCTTTTGCTGAGTCCCTGCTGGGTCAGCTCTACAAGCGTCAGGGTAAGGATTCCTACATTGGTGGCCCCGCCTACTACATGGAGCGTGGCTTGGGTGCCCGCTGGCTGAGCCTTATCTTTGTTGCCTTCATCGTTGTTACTTACGCTTTTGTTTTCGTGGCGGTGCAGACCAACGCCATTGTGGGTGCAGCTGCTGGCTCCTTGAACGTTGATATTTCTGAGACTAACGGCATGGGCTTCCGCATCACGGTTGGTCTGGTCATTGCCCTTATTTCTGCCCTGATTATTTTTGGCGGCATCCGCGCTATCTCATCTGTCACCGAGATTATGGTGCCCTTCATGGCGGTGCTTTACCTGCTGCTGGGTCTAATCGTTGTGGTGCTAAATATCGGTATGGTTCCCACCGTTCTGGGCCAGATCATTACCGGCGCCTTCGGTCTTCAGGAGTTTGTCACCGGCACCCTGATTGGTGTTATAACCCAGGGTATGCGCCGCGGCCTGCTCTCTAACGAAGCTGGTATGGGTACTGCACCTAACGCCGGTGCAACCGCCGCGGTCTCCCACCCGGCTAAGCAGGGCTTTGTGCAGGCGCTGGGCGTTTACTTTGACACCATGCTGGCCTGCTCTGTGACCGCCTTTATCGTGCTGGTTGCCGGCAACATCCCCTACGGCGATCGTTCGCAAGCTGGCACGCTGACCCAAACTGCGCTCTCAACCCACCTGGGCCCCTGGGCGGTGCACTTCCTCACCCTGGCTATTGCCCTCTTCGCTTTCTCATCCATCATTGGTAACTACTACTACGGTGAGTCCAACATCCGTTTTGTGACCGAGAAGCAGGCTCCCATGAACATCTTCCGTGTCATCGTTATCGTCTTTGTTTTCTTTGGCGCTATCGCTTCACTGGATTTGCTGTGGAACCTCGCTGACCTGCTCAACGGCGGCATGGTTATTGTCAACCTTGCAGCTGTCTGCCTGCTCATGCCCCAGGTGCTCAAGGTGCTGCGCAACTACGATGCCCAGCGCAAGGCAGGGCTCGAGCCCATTTTCCAGGCCTCTGACCTACCCGAAATTAAGAACCTGGACGCCTGGGACGGCACCGATGAGCTGACCACCCGCCAATACTGGGAGGACTATGACCGGGCACAGTCCGCTAAGAAAGCAGCCCGCTACCGGTAAGCTTTCACAGGGCTGATATTCCAGCAGGACGCCGGGTACGCCCCTCCCCCACGGTGAGGCAGGGAGGGTGGCACCGGCGTCCTTACCTTGTGCCCCTATACTAAGAACCTGTTCTTACCCACCGTCTAAGGCACTGTGCATCAGCGAGTGCCTTCTTGTAGAGGATGATCTTTAGCGACAATGACTCAGCACTTTCACGATAAGGGCCTGGCTGCAGGCCGCCTCGGTCTGGCGTCTTCGACCGTGATTGGGGTGGCGTCAACCGCCCCCATGTATTCCCTGGCAGCGTCTTTGGGGTTCATTGTCGTGGCGGTTGGTTTCCAGGCACCTATTGCCCTTATTCTTGCCTTTATCCCCATGCTGCTTACAGCTCTTTCCTACAAGGAGCTGAACGCTGCTGTTCCGGATTCTGGTACGGTCTTCACCTGGTCCACTAAGGCCTTTGGCCCTAAGACCGGCTGGATTTCTGGCTGGGGCGTGATTATCTCGGGTGTCTTTGCTATGGCAAATCAGACCCAGATTGCCGCTATCTATCTTTGGCTCTTATTGGGGCGGGATGACCTGGCGCATAATAAGCACGTCATTGTGCTCACCGGTGTGCTGGTTATTGCCCTCACTACATGGATTTCTTACCGCCATATTGAGGCTGGTTCGCTGACCCAGTGGGTGCTGGTAGGTATTCAGTACCTTGCCGCTGCCCTGCTTATTATGGGGGTGCTTCGTGCTCTTGGCTCTGGGGCTGCTAGCGGGTTTGAGTTCAGCTGGAGCTGGTTCAACCCCTTTGAGGCAAGCTTTCACGGCATGGTTCAGGCTATTCTAATTGCGATTTTTATTTACTGGGGCTGGGACACCTGCCTATCCATCAGCGAAGAAACCAAGGACCCCCACCACACCCCGGGGCGGGCAGCGGTTCTCTCTAGCTCCATCCTGGTGGTCACCTATGTGCTGGTCACTATTTTTGCTCTCATGTACGCCGGTGCCGGGTCTGAGGGCATCGGCCTGGCTAACCCCGAGAACGCCGATGACGTTTTCACCCCCTTTAAGGACGTCGCTTTGGGATCCTTCGGGTGGATCATCATTCTGGCGGTCGCTGTCTCTGCCCTGGCAACCTGCCAAACCACCATTCTGCCTTCTTCCCGCGGTATTTTCGCTATGGCAATCTACCGGTCTATTCCGGCAAAGTTTGGGGACGTGCACCCCCGCTTCAAGACCCCCCGCACCGCCACCGTTTACATGGGTGTCTGCTCTGCTCTTTTCTATGCGGGCATGACCTACATCAGCGAGAACATGCTGGCTGACACCATTGAGGCTTCCAGTGTTGCCGTGGCGGTCTACTACGTGGCGACGTCCTTTGCCTGCATCGTCTACTACCGGGGCGATATTTTCACCTCTGTGCGCAACTTTGTTTTCCGCCTGCTGGTGCCCCTAATCGGTGGGCTGATGATGCTAGCAATTTTGGTAATCTCTTTGGTCAGCATGGCTGACCCCGAGTACGGTTACACAGTTATGCTGGGGACCAGCGGCGTGTTTGTTACCGCTGTTGCTTCTTTTGCCCTGGGCTTTGCCCTCATGGTTGCGCTGATGGCGCGCAAGGAGTTCAGGCCCTTTTTCAACGGCACAGCCCTGAATATGGGCACCCGGGTTAAAGTGCCAGAATCAGAGGATTTACTGGAACTGGTGGACTCCCGATAAATACGATTAAGAGCTATCTAGGTTTTGCACAAGAAAAGGTGTAATACTAGTACATAGCGCGTTTGAAGTGTTTGGGCTTCAGGCGCGCAATTTCAGAGTATGAGTGTGTTTCAATTTATCGTCTCTGAATAGCTACTCGCTGGGGTGCGAGTGGCAATTCGAGTGAGGGTCTGCCCCCTGGGAAGGGTGGGCCCTCACTTGCCTTTTAATCTGCTCCGCGGCGTCCTTGCGGTAAACTCTTTTCACCTACCGATTTCAAAGGAGAGCCCGTGCCCATTGACCCTAAGAACACTCAGATTAAAGAGACTGCCTACACCCTGGCTAAGAAGTACGGGTGGGCACTGGAGTACAACGGCGGGCTGGAGTTAGACGGCGAGTTTCTTGATGATGCTGACCTCTCAGATGTGCGCAGTGAGGGTGGGCAACAGGTCGAGTATGTGCTGAACATTAGCTACGCTGACACTACTGCCTACGGTTTCACGCTGACCCGTGAGGTGAGCAGGCAGGACGGCGCAGCGCAGCCGGGTGCTACCGGCAGTTTTGGGGCTGGGGCTAGTTTTGGGGCGTCCTCTGCTGCTTCTAGCTTTGGGGCTGGCGCTTTTGCCGCCGGGCTGCCCGGTGAGAGTGCGGTGACGGTGGCTGAGAAATACTACGTCACTACCGTCGCTGAGCTGCTTGAGGCAGCCGATGAGGCACTGGCAAAGACAGCCGCCTAGGGTTTACCCGCCGAAAATTGCACCAAAAGCACCTTTCTTGGGCTGAGAAAGGTGCTTTTGGTGTATTTTTCGCCCGGTTGAGAGGAGTAGAGTTGCAGCAATACCCCAACTTTTAGGAGAGCCCCATGCCCAACTTAGCTGCCCGCGAGCGCGATCGTAAGTTTGTCAGCCGCTACCGGCAGCAGCCTTTGACGGTTGTGGTGGCGGGGGCGTCCGGTCTGGTGGGTAAGCGTCTGCTGGAGCTTCTGCAGGCTGGTGGGCATTCGGTGCGGCAGTTGGTGCGCCGGGCCCCTGCTGCTGAGGGTGAGTTTTTCTGGGACCCTGCCCGCGGTCAGCTTGATCCTGCGGTTTTTGAGGGTGCAGATGCTGTGGTGCACTTGGGCGGGGCTACGATTGCCCAGCGGTTTAGTAGTAAGAATAAGGCGCAGATTTTGCGTTCTCGAGTGGAGTCAACGGAGCTTTTGGCGCGCACCCTGGCGGGGTTGGTGGGGCAGGACGGCGGGGTGCAGCTTGCTGCCAAGCGGCACCTGCCGCACACCTTTGTGTGTGCTTCTGCGGTGGGTTTTTATGGTTTAGGCCGGGGCCAAGAGCTACTGGCCGAGGGCGCTCCTGCCGGTAGTGGTTTTTTGGCAGAGGTCTGCCAGCAGTGGGAGGCTGCTGCTGCCCCTGCAGAGCAGGCGGGTTTGCGGGTGGTCAAGGTGCGTACGGGGCTGGTGCAGTCGGCTGCCGGTGGCATGTTGAAGCTTCAGTTGCCCCTCTTTCGCGTTGGTCTTGGCGGTTGGGTAGGTGATGGTAATCAGGCGCAGAGCTGGGTGAGTCTTGATGATATTGCCGGGGTTTATTTTCATGCGCTGTTCGCCAAGAGCCTTTCTGGCCCGGTCAATGCGGTTGCGCCAAGCCCTGTTACTGCCAAGCAGCTGGCAAAAGCGGTGGGGGTTGCGCTGCGGCGTCCGGTGCTTTTTCCGATTCCAGCGTTTGCCCCTGCTCTGCTGCTCAAGCGGGAGGGTGCCCGCGAGTTGGCTTTGGCGAGCCAGCGGGCGAGCGCGCAGAAGCTGCTTGAGAGCGGTTATGTTTTCTTTGACCCTGAGCTTGGCGCGGCTCTTGCGCGGGAATTGGGTAGGGACGCCAGAGCTTAGTGTTACTGTCTGGTAACTTCTTCACGGTATAGACCCCGCAGGGGTACCTAAAGTCCACCGGAACACACTAAGCTGTTGTCTGTCACACTTTCATTTCACACACGAAAGATTGGGCTATGGCTTCTTCACCCTCCCGCCGTTTTGCCGGTATTGCGGCAGCCGGTGCTACCGTTATGGCGCTGATTGTGGTGCCGCTGAACGATGCTAATTCAGCTGATGCTTCTAGCACTTTGACTCTGCTGAATATTAACGATCTCCACGGCCGTATTTCACCCAGCATTGCTATGGGTTTGGCCAACACTATTCAGTCTGAGCGGGCTGCTGCTAGCGGTGATTCTATGCTACTGTCAGCTGGCGATAACGTGGGGGCGTCCCTCTACGCCTCTAGCGTGCAGAAGGATCAGCCCACCATTGACTACCTCAACGCCCTGGGCTTGCAGGCAACCGCTGTGGGTAACCACGAGTTCGATGCTGGCTGGAATGACCTAATCAACCGTATTGCCCCTGCCTCTGATTACACACAGCTGGGCGCTAACGTGGTGAAGGCGTCAGACGGTTCTGCCGCGCTTGACCCCTACTACACTTACACCACCAAGGACGGCGTGACGGTGGCTGTGATTGGTGCAGTCACCACTGAGACCCCGCAGCTGACCGACCCCTCTGCCCTGTCTGCTGTTCGCTTCACTGACCCCGTTGAGGCTGTGAACCGTTATGCGGCTCAGCTGTCTGACGGCAACGATGCTAACGGTGAAGCGGACGTCATTATTGCTGAGTACCATGAGGGTGTTAATGCAGCTAGCCCTGCATCCGATGCGATTGTGAGCAAGACCAGCGCCGCCGTTGATGTTATTTTTACCGGTCACACCCATGAAGAGTATGTCATTGATGGCACTGTTCCCGGTGTGGCAGGTAAAACTCGCCCGGTGATTCAGACCGGTAACTACGGCGATAACCTGGGTAAGGTAGTGCTGAATCTGGACGCTTCCGGCGATGTCACCGCCTACAGCGCGTCCTTGGTCAAGCGTGCCGCTGAGCCTAGTGCTGAGCAGATTGCCGCTGACCCGGTGCTGGCGGCGACCAACAAGATTGTTACCGACGCTAATGCTTACGCCATCGAGCAGGGTTCTGTTGTGGCTGGTCAGGTCTCTGGCCCTATTACCACCGGCTACGATGCTACCCAGACTTCTAAGGGTGGC
>JAUMUH010000120.1 GCA_030530765.1 Rothia sp. (in: high G+C Gram-positive bacteria) | reverse complement strand
AGAGTTTTTGCCGATTTCGTCGTCGGGTCACATCAGCATCATTGGACAGTTCTTGCCTCACAATGAGGACCCCGGGGCTGCTTTTACTGCGATTACTCAGCTGGGTACTGAAACCGCTGTTTTGGTGTTCTTCTGGAAGGACATCATGCGCATCCTCAAGAACTGGTTCGGTTCTCTGACCGGTAAGGTCGATAAGAAGGATCCGGACGCTCGTATGGGCTGGTTTATCATCCTTGGTTCCCTGCCCATCGGTATTCTGGGTGTGCTTTTGCAAGATTACATCGATACAACTTTCCGCAGTCTGTGGATTACTGCGACAATGCTGATTGTGTTTGGTATTTTCCTAGCGGTTGCAGACCGCATTGGTAAGGAACAGCGGGAGCTTAAAGACCTAACTATCAAACACGGTATAGTCTATGGTTTTGCACAGGCTTTGGCGTTGATTCCCGGTGTTTCTCGCTCTGGCGGTACCATTACTGCCGGTTTGTTGATGGGCTATACCCGTGAGGCAGCTGCTCGCTACTCCTTCTTGCTGGCGATTCCCGCTGTCTTTGCTTCTGGCCTGTATAAGCTGGCTGGTAGCTTGGGGGAAGGTTTCACCGGCTATTACGGTTTCGGGTCGACTATGGTGGCAACCGCTGTAGCTTTTGTGGTGGGTTATCTGATTATTGGTTGGTTCCTCAAGTACGTATCAAATAACAGCTATAGCCTCTTTGTCTGGTACCGCATTGCGCTTGGTTTGGTGCTGTACCTTCTGCTGGGCACCGGCGTCCTTGCCGCATAAGCTGATTCACTTTTTCTACCCGTCTGGAATGGTTTTCAGGCGGGTATTGTTTTAGGTAGAGATAATTTTTTGATGTCGTTGTGAAGGAAACCTTTTGAAAGCTTGGGATCAGCCCTTTATCCCGTCCCTACCGGGTGTGGCGCCCCTGCCGCGTATTTTTGATACTGCTGCGCAAGCGCAGGTGGAGCTAGAACGGGAGAGGCAAGCGGGCCTCTATGTTTGCGGTATTACCCCCTATGATGCGACCCATATGGGGCACGCCTCAACCTATGTAGCTTTCGATATGCTGAACCGCGCCTGGCGGGACGCCGGGGTGCCGGTGAAGTTCGTGCAGAACGTTACCGATATCGATGATCCACTGCTGGAGCGGGCAGCTGCTACCGGTGTTGACTGGGGTAAACTGGCAGAAGATCAGACTCAACTCTTTCGCACCGACATGGTGGCTCTGAATATCATTGCCCCCGACCACTATGTGAGTGTGGTTGATTCAATTCCTCTGGTGGTGGACGCCGTTGAGAAGCTGATGGAGCAGGGATTTGCCTACCGCGTACCCGGCTTCACCGCTGAAGACGGTACCGTTCACCCTGATGGGGATATATATTTTGACCTGGCAGTAGCTGAGGCTCTCAATGAGAAGCTAGGGGGCGGCTGGACGCTGGGACATGTAGCTCACATGAGCCGAGATGAAATGCTCACTATCTTTGGTGAGCGCGGTGGCGACCCTCAGCGCACCGGTAAGCGTGATGCCCTTGACCCGTTGCTTTGGCGCGTTGCCCGTGAAGGTGAACCTTCCTGGGGCGGCGGCAGCCTGGGGGATGGGCGACCCGGCTGGCATATTGAATGTACCGTTATTTCTCAAGAGTACCTGGATGCGCCTTTTTCTGTGCAAGGTGGCGGCTCAGACTTACAGTTCCCTCACCACGACCTGGGCTCAAGCCACGGCTTTGCCCTGACCGGCAAGCCCATGGCACACCATTACGTCCACACCGGCATGGTAGGGCTGGACGGCGAGAAGATGAGCAAGTCCCTAGGTAACCTAGTGTTGGTCTCTAAGCTACGTGAGCAGGGCGTTGACCCTGCGGTCATTCGTCTGACCATTATGGATAACCACTACCGCACCGACTGGTTCTGGACCGATGACCTGCTTGAGAAGGCACAGCGCCGCTACGATGTCTATACTTCAGCGGTAGAGGCAGCTGCCGGTGAACCCGATGAAGCCGCTCTCGCACTGCTACAGGCTGTGCGAGAGCATCTTGCAGATGATCTGAACGCTCCTTCAGCCCTGGTAGCGCTAGATCAGTGGGCATTGTTTGTACTTGAGCACGGTGGCGCTGGTGGTGCTCTAGTACGTGACCTGCTCATGGCGCGCCTGGGTGTAGCCCTTTAGCCGATTTTTCAGATGAAAGGGCGCAGGGGAGCTACCCTGCGTCCTTTAACAAACATGGGCCAGTGGGTAGGTTATTGATCGTTGCGGCGTTTGAGAAATTTCTCGAATTCAGCGGCAATATCAATTTGATCAAAGTTGGCTAAATCTTCTTCTGCTTCAGCAGAACTTTCTAGCTGTTGCACATAGGAGTATAGCTCAGGTTCTTCTTCCATGAGTTCAGCGGCACCGCGTTCCCAAGCGAGGATATCTTCTGCCAAGGTATCAACCGGCAGCGGGATTGCCAACATACTTTCAAGGGTGCTCATGAGGGCAAAAACTGCCTTGGGGTGTGGAGGATGCCCAATGTAGTGGGGGACCGAAACCCACAGAGAAACGGCAGCTATGCCCTGTGCCGCTGCTTCAAAAGCTGTAACACCGATGATGCCGGTAGGGCCGCTATACGTTACTTTTCCAACCCCCTGAATATTGAGCAGAGCCGGGTTCATGCTGGTGATATTGAGCGGGAAGGGGCGGGAGTGGGGCACTTCATCGAGCAGGGCGCCCAATTGGATAATAAGGTCTACCTTTCGCTCACGGGCGAAGGTAAAAAGCTGGTTAATAAAGAGCTTCCAGTTAAGTGAGGGTTCAGGCCCGGCCACGGTTAGTAGCCGTAGATTCTGGTTTTTCACCGTGATTTCTGAGAATTTAATGTCTGGCCAATGCACTACCCCGGTGCCATCAGGGAGGGCTTCAAACATGGGGCGGGTGTTGGTGTAGCTAAAGAATTGTTCGGCTTCAAAGCCGCTTAGGGGGGCAGATCCAAAGTGAGATGAGATGAGCCGCAGTGTTTCGGTTGCTGCCTCACCGGCATCATTCCAACCTTCAAAGGCAAGCAGCAGTACAGTTCGGGGCTGATTATCAGCATTGAGCTGGGTCAGGATGTCTTGGGGTATGCTCTGATTCATCACCGTTTCATGGTACGCGAAAAAACTTATCGATATCTGCTATCACCGTAGACTGGTAGGTAGGAACATAATTATTGAGAGGCTTTTGAATGCAGA
>JAUMUH010000119.1 GCA_030530765.1 Rothia sp. (in: high G+C Gram-positive bacteria) | reverse complement strand
CAGTATGCCCCCGTAACGTAGCGCGTGTTTCTTCAAGCTCTGCAAAGGTACGGGTCAGATTGGGCACGGCGGTGTTTTCATTGCGCACGATAGCCTGAATAAACTGGTTACGGTCGCCTTCAGAATCGTGGTCAGCCAAAAGGTCAAAAGTGAGATCTGTTAGGTTAACCCGCTGCAAAAGCTGCCTAAAGTCAGCCAGGGTCGAGCGTTTCTCACCTACAACAAGCACAGATTTGCCCTGGTGTATGAGGTCAGCTGCAATGTTAGCAGCGGTGCGTAGCTGGTCCGTACCGGGAGCTGCAGTAACCGCAAGGGAATGACCGGCATGGGCCACATCAATGACCTCTTGCTGGGCAGCATCGGCATCAAACACCAGCATGTCCTCTGCCAGCGGTCGGGTATCAACCGGCTCACGGTCATTGTTCACAGGGGCAACAAAAGGCTTCTCGAGTGGGTTCAGCTTCAAATGGGCGATATCACGCAATAAAGGGGTGTGTGCGGTAGCAGGTAATTCCCCGGTACTCTCTTTCAAGTCAGCAAAAGTTGAGATGAAGTAGGTGGAATGAATTGTCATTCCTGGCACCTTGCCGGTGGTAGCCCGCATCCACTCAATAACCGGCTCCGGGTCAAGCCTTCGCATAGAGTTCGCTAGCTGAGCAACGTCCATAGTGCCCAGATCAATGCCGTACTCTTTTTTAATTTGACGCACCATAGCCGGGTTAAGCTTCGCCGGGCCGGTCAGTAGAACTTCAAAATCATCGTTCCTGGGGTGCGGTGTAACGGCCAGCGGTGCCATCAGGATAGGCGCAATAAACCGCTTCTCTGCCGCCATTCCATCTTCACGCACCTGGCGGGAAAGCCAGCTGGCGGTACCGGCCACAAAGTAACCGGCGTCTAACCCGTGATCGGTGCTGAGCTCAAATATCTTGGTGCGCAAAGCACGAGCAGCCACCATACCGGCTTCACGCTTCTCTTTATCACGCAAAATAGTAGAAAGGCGGGTCTTACGCCCCATAAACATTTGGGCAACACCAGATGAGTTGGCCTCAGTTAGGTCAATATGCACATAGTCAACAGGGTTGAAGTCCAGCATGGCATCTGGGCCAGTATAAATCTCCATCTGCTCAGCCCAGGCTTCAAGACCTGCCCTGACTTCTGCACTGTTATCGCCCTCAGGCTGCGGCTGAGAAGCAGGTACCTGCCCTGAATACGATGCAGCTTCCAGATGAGCCATACCTAGCTCATGCGCCTGTTCTGGGTTTTCGATGGGGGCTTCGTGCGAATCGTTCACTGATGCTCTAGCTTTCGGGGGTAGAAAAAGGCTTCTCTTCATTTTAGAGGATACTCGTATTAAGATTCACTGAGCGCCTCGCTACTCCCCCTGCCTCCGGGTTGCTTTCCCAGCCCCCTTCACCGCTGTTCTTTACCGCAGCGCCATGTTGATGTTAGCGATGACGGTGAGCAAGGTCAGCAGACCGATCAGCACCATACCGCCCATGAGCACCCAGCGCAGGCGGGGCGCGAAAGGCTCACCACCGGCGTCCCACAGGGAGCGGGCATAGAAGAAGCTGAGCAAGAACCCCAAAATGTTGCCAACAATCAGCTGTTGCACTACCGCAAACATGGCAAACCGTTTCTCAGTCAGCTCATTTTCTGCTTCAGCACCGCGCAGTAGACCCGCCATAATCAAGGACATGCAGGAAGCCAGAAAGGCTAGGGCAATGGCGGGCTCGTTCAGCATCTCTTTCAGCTCAATACCGGTGGATGCCGAGACCGAATAACGGTAGAAAAAGAAAACAAAAGGGCTGATGAGCCAGTACCAGAAGAGGAAGGTACGCATTTTTTGCTCATCACGCAGGGCATAAAGAAGGGTGTTCATAACTTACTTGCTTTCGATGTACTGAATGTACTGGCGCACGGTGTAATCCAGCAGCACGCTCAGCGCCACAAAGGAGTGGTAAGGAGTGCGGTGGAAGGTGGTGACGGTGGGGGTCGCCTCGTAGTGCAATGAGATATCAGCAGCGGACGAAATGGTGTTGACCCCGGGTGCTGTAATGGCCAGCATAGGAACCTTACGGGCAGCCAGGTTCTTCACCGTATCAAGCGCAGTCTCAGTTTCACCAGACAGGGATACGATAATCACTAGGTCATCTGGAGTCATAACACCGGTACTACCTTTAAACTCGCTACTAGCGGGAATGACGTGGGTAAACTTACCGCAGGCCAGCAAGGACTTGGCGAACTCCGAGATAGCGTTACGCTGGGCGAAACCCGTGCCGTAACAATAAATCGTGCGGGCAGTAAAAATCTTCTCGCAGATCTTCGAAAAATCTGTATTGACGAGGTTGTCGTAGGTTTTCAGGATGTCAGCCCTACCGCTTTCAAGAAAATCAGCGTTAGGGTCGGTGGTGCTCAACAGGGAGTTTTTAACAAAGAATTTAAGTTCTGCGAAACCGCTAAATCCCAGCTTCTTAGTGAGCCTAATAATGCTGGACGTCGAGGTGAAAGTTTTATGTGCCAGGGCACTGATTGTGGAGTCAGCAACGAACTGTTCATTATTCAGCATGAAGGCGAGAATCTCACCTTCAGTCTCGCTTAATCTATGGTGATGGGTGTTAACAAGTTCTTGTAAATCCATGAAGGGCTCCTGGCTTCTCGCATGACAGCTATTCTCTAGCCTACATGCCCTGAAGCTCAGGAGCCCTGTCTACTGGTAGCGATTCAGCTTACGCGGTGGATTGTTTTACTTCTGCTCGTTCACCATAGTTTCAAACTGGTCACGTACCTGGGGTACGTCCATACCTACGATGACCTGCAGAGCCTTGCCCTTGTTGACCAGACCCAAAGCACCGGCGTTCTTGAAGTCAGCTTCGGTGGCAACCAGTGAGGGGTCATCAACCGAGACACGCAGACGGGTTGCGCAGTTGTTGACATCGGTGATGTTACCTGCGCCACCCAGCAGGGCCAGGAAGTCGGTTGCACGCTGGGTGTAGGGGTCAGACGCAGTGGCGGTTGCTGCACCAGCTGCGGCACCACCCTTGCCCAGGGTGCCAGCTTTCTTAGCTTCCTTGTATTCGGCCTTGCTGTAGAGCTTGGTTTCGCCACCATCAGCCTCACGACCGGGGGTGCTGAAGTTGAACTTGAGAATGAGGAAGCGGAATACCACGAAGTAAACGACGGTGAAGACCAAACCGATGGCGATCTGGGTCAGCACCATACCTGAGTGGTTGGGGAACATGGGGATCCAGTTCTGGAAGAGGAAGTCAATAAGACCGCCACCCATATTAC
Organism: Rothia sp. (in: high G+C Gram-positive bacteria); assembly: GCA_030530765.1. GTDB lineage: Bacteria > Actinomycetota > Actinomycetes > Actinomycetales > Micrococcaceae > Rothia. The sequence goes on along the minus strand of JAUMUH010000119.1, from coordinate 15 downwards.
CCACAACGCCGAAGC
>JAUMUH010000118.1 GCA_030530765.1 Rothia sp. (in: high G+C Gram-positive bacteria) | reverse complement strand
GCAAAATATTAACAGCTGCAACCTGGTCTACCATAGTCTTGAAATCACGGGAGGAAACTCCAGCCTCGTGCAGCGACCGGTGAGCGCTTACAGTGGTCAGACGCTCATCGATGAGCCAAACGGGCAAAGAAATGCCTTCAGCAGCTAGTTCACGAACGAGATTCTGTGCATATTCACGCGCCATGACGGTTGAGGCGCTTTCGCCACCGCTCATGGTACGGGGTAAGCCCACGAAAACTTCGGTAATCTCATTGACCTCAATAAGTTTCCGCAACACCCTGCGGTCAGAATCTTTTTTCATATCCCGCCGCAGGGTCTTGAGAGGGGTAGCTAAAATCCCGTCTGGATCGCATACTGAGACGCCGACGCGGGCGTTGCCCACGTCGACTCCCATACGGCGACCTCGTATGAATGACACTGACTATGCTCCAAGTTCGGTGATTGCTGAGCGGATAGCGGCAAAAGCCTCGTCAATCTTAGTGGCATCCTGACCACCACCCTGAGCGACGTCGTCCTTACCGCCACCGCCACCGCCGAGCACACCGGCCGCAACACGCACAAGGGCACCAGCCTTTACACCGGCGTCACGGGCGGCCTGGTTGGTAGCAACCAGTATCACGGGGCGGCCGTTGTTTACACCGGTAACAGCAACGGTTGCGGCATCCTCCCCCATACGGGAACGTAGGTCAAGGGCAAGGTCACGCACACCGTTAGCATCTAGCTCACCTGCATTGTGCAGTAAGGTGCGGACGCTACCTAGCAACTCAGCCTCTTCGGTCAGCTTAGTTGCCTCAGCCTGCAGCTTCTCCTTGCGTAACTTGGCAAGCTCCTTCTCAGCTTCCTTGAGCTTTGCCAGAGTCTGGTTGATTTTCTCAGGCAGGTCAGCAGACGACTGCACCTTCATCAGACCGGTCAGCTGGTTAACCAGGGTGCGCTCAGCAGCCAGGTGATTGAAAGAATCCAGGCCAACAAGAGCTTCAACACGGCGGTTACCAGAACCAACTGAAGCCTCGGTCAGCAGGGTCAAAGAGCCAATCTGAGCTGAACTTGCAACGTGGGTACCGCCACAAAGTTCGCGAGAGAAATCGCCACCGATTTCAACCACGCGCACAGTATCGCCGTACTTCTCACCGAAAAGGCTCATCGCACCCAGCTTCTTAGCCTCGTCCAGTGGCATCTCACGGGTCACGGTCTGGAAGTTATCGCGGATGGCCAGGTTAGCAACTTCTTCAACTTCCTGCTTAGCTGCCTCAGAAAGACCTTCGCCCCAGGCAAAGTCAAAGCGCAGGTAACCTTCCTTGTTGAAAGAGCCACGCTGAGTTGCTTCCTTGCCCAGCACCTGGTGCAGGGCAGCATGAATGATGTGAGTGCCCGAGTGTGCTTTCTCGCCGTCCTGGCGGCGCTGAACATCTACCTGAGCAACCACGGGAACACCTGCGGTGACTTCGCCCTCACGCACTACCGCGCGGTGAACTGACAGGCCCTTGACCGGCTGCTGAACATCAGAAACATCCAGAATGAAACCGTTGCCGCTAATCACACCGGTATCAGCTGCCTGGCCGCCTGCTTCAGCATAGAAGGGGGTTTCATCCAGCACAATTTCAACCTTGTCACCGGCAGAAGCGGCAGGTAAGGTCACACCGTCTGCCAAGATAGCGCGCAGGGTGGTTTCGGTGCGTAATTCGGTGTAACCGGTAAAAACTGAACCGCGCTCATCAACCAACTGACGCAGGGCAGAAAGGTCTGCGAATGCACCCTTCTTTGCCTTAGCATCAGCCTGCGCACGGTGGCGCTGTTCCTCCATCAAAGCGCGGAACTGAGCTTCATCAACCTTTACACCGGCTTCTTCAGCCATTTCCAAGGTCAAATCAATGGGGAATCCATAAGTATCATGTAGGGCAAAGGCGTCGGCGCCGGAAACTTCACTCTTACCGGCTGCCTTCGCTGCCTTCACTGCTTCTTCCAGGCGCTCTGTTCCGGACTCAATAGTCTTGAGGAAAGCCCTTTCTTCTGCATAAGCAATGCGTGATATACGTTCAAAGTCTTCTGCAACAACAGGGTAGGCACCTGCCATAGCACCGCGAGATGCAGGGAAGAGCACGGGCAGGCAGGGCTCAGTAACGCCCAGCAGACGCATTGCACGAATAGCGCGGCGCATCAGGCGGCGCAGAATATAGCCGCGGCCCTCGTTTGAAGGAGTTACACCATCTGCAATGAGCATGAGGGATGAGCGGATGTGGTCAGCAACCACGCGCATACGCACGTCGTCCTCGTAGCCCTCGTCCTTTGCATTTTCTGAACCGTGGTAGGTTTTACCCGAGAGCTTGGCTGCCGCATCTAGCACGGGGCGTACCTGGTCGGTTTCGTAGAAATTCTCAACACCCTGCAGTAACATGGCAAGGCGCTCAACACCCAGACCGGTATCGATATTCTTCTGAGGAAGGTCGCCTAGAATCTCGAAGCTATCCTTACCGGTACCTTCACCGCGCTGATACTGCATGAAGACCAGGTTCCAAATTTCGATGTAGCGGTCGTCATCAGCTGCTGGACCGCCCTCTTTACCGTACTCGGGGCCACGGTCATAGAAAATTTCAGAGTCGGGGCCAGCGGGGCCGGGCTGACCGGTAGACCAGTAGTTCTCGGCCATACCCATCTTCTGAATACGATCAGCCGGGAACTTTACGTCATTGACCCAAATATCGTAGGCCTCAGTATCGCCCTCATAGACAGTTACCCACAGGCGGTTGGGATCTAGCCCGTAACCACCATTTTCAACAGAGCTGGTTAGTAGCTCGTAAGCCCAGGGAATGACTTCCTTCTTGAAGTAGTCACCGAAAGAGAAATTGCCTGCCATTTGGAAGAAGGTGCCGTGGCGGGCAGTTTTGCCGACCTCGTCAATGTCAAGAGTGCGGATGCACTTTTGCACGCTGGTGGCCCGGCTAAACTTGGGAGTTTCACGCCCCAGGAAGTAAGGGATGAAGGGCACCATACCGGCAATTGTGAACATTGCTCCAGGCTCGTTAGAGACAAGTGAAGCTGAGGGGACGACGGTGTGCCCGCGCTTTTCAAAAAATTCGATCCAGCGCTTTGAAATTTCCTGTGAAAGCATCGAAGCTTTTTCCTTACGTTTGTTATCTAAAAATATTTTTTATGAGAAGAAGTCTTTACCAAGTTCGGCGTCTCTGGCTAAACGTCGCTGTGTCTAGGCTTCTTTCCTGCCCAAAGTTTCATGACCCATGGTGAAGCTGGACTCGAGTATTTGCGGCTGCTCTGCAAGCTGATGAGATAAATCTTCGCCCCAGGTATCCAAAGACCCTGGGC
>JAUMUH010000117.1 GCA_030530765.1 Rothia sp. (in: high G+C Gram-positive bacteria) | reverse complement strand
GCTTCAGCCTTCTTAACGTCAAAGCGGGCGGGGTTAGCCAAAACGTCCTTGACATCGAAGTGCTTGACCATGGTGTCCATGTCAAAGATGTCTTCATCGTGTGACAGTGACCAGCCCAGCAGCGAGAGGTAGTTGAGCAGACCCTCCTTGATGAAACCGGCATCTAGCAGGTTGTAGAGGCTGGATTCGGGGTCACGCTTAGAAAGCTTCTTGTTACCCTGGCCCATAACGTAAGGCAGGTGGCCGAACTCGGGGATGAAGGAGGTGACGCCAACCTCAACCAGTGCCCGGTAGAGGGCAATCTGGCGGGGGGTTGACGAGAGCAGGTCTTCACCGCGCAGCACGTGAGTGATACCCATCAGGGCGTCATCCACGGGGTTAACCAGGGTGTAGAGAGGCTTGCCGTTGGCGCGTACCACCACAAAGTCGGGAACAGAACCTGCCTTGAAGGTGATTTCGCCGCGCACCAGGTCCTTGAAGGTGATGTCTTCATCGGGCATGCGCAGGCGTAGCACGGGCTGGCGGCCCTCGGCACGGTAGGCTGCCTTCTGCTCTTCGGTCAGGTTGCGGTCAAAGTTATCGTAGCCCAGCTTGGGGTCTTCGCCCTTGGCCTTATGGCGTTCTTCAACTTCTTCGGGGGTTGAGAAGTCTTCGTAGACGTAGCCGCCTGCCTTGAGCTTCTCGATGACCTCGGCGTAGATATCCATACGCTCGGACTGGCGGTAGGGGGCGTGCGAGCCACCGATGCCCACGCCTTCGTCCCAGTTGATGCCCAGCCACTGCAGGGATTCGAGCACCTGGTTGAAGCTCTCTTCAGAGTCACGGGCAGCGTCGGTGTCTTCGATGCGGAAGACCAGTTTGCCGCCGGTGTGCTTGGCGTAGGCCCAGTTGAAGAGGGCGGTGCGCACCATACCAACGTGGGGGGTGCCGGTGGGTGAGGGGCAGAAGCGAACGCGGGTTTCGCTGGGGTCGTTGAGTTTCAGAGCGTAATCACTCATGGATGTCAGCACATCCCTTTCTACGGTTTGCTTGAAAGAATCTTCTGGCTCTCAGTTTAGTGGCTAGTCGGCGCGCACGGTATTGACCAGAGCGCCGATGCCCTCAACCTCGATTTCAACTTCGTTGCCTGCGGTAAGGCGACCTACGCCTGCGGGGGTGCCGGTGAGAATGACGTCACCAGGTAGCAGGGTGAAGTATTCGCTGGCGGCGGCGACTAGTTCGGCTACTGAGAAGACCATGTCGGCGGTGGTGCCGTCCTGTTTGAGGTCGCCGTCCACCCAGGTTTGGATGGTCAGATCGTCGGTGTCCAGTTCGGTTTCGATCCAGGGGCCCAGGGGGCAGGAGCCATCAAAGCCCTTGGCGCGTGCCCACTGCAGGTCATTTTTCTGCGCGTTACGGGCGGTCAGATCGTTGGCTACAGTGTAGCCGTAGACCACCTCGGGCACGCGCTCGATGGGCACGGACTTGGCGATACGGCCAATAACGACGGCGAGTTCACCTTCGTAGGAGACGTCTTCGCTCCATTCGGGTAGGGCGATGGGGTCACCAGGGCCGATGACAGAGGTATTGGGCTTGAGGAAGAACTGGGGGCTGGTGGGGGTTTCGTTGCCCAGTTCACTGGCGTGGTCGCGCCAGTTGCGGGCTGCACCAATGACCTTGGAACGGGGAATGATGGGTGCTAGCAGGCGGACGTCTGCCAGGGGGTATTTTTTGTCGGTGGGGTTAACACCGGAGTAGAAGGGGTCACCGGAGAGTACGGTAATGACTTCTTCGCCGGGCTCACCTTCAACCAGGCCAAAATGCAGGTTATCTTCAACGGTAAATCGAGCAATACGCATGCTTCTAGCCTACCGCACACCCCTCAAAAGAACTTTTGCCTACCTAACGCTTCCACACCCTACCTATATGGGTAGGTTCTCGAAGGGGTAGGTAGGCAAAGTACCGGGCAGGACGGCGGGGTGCAGCTGTAAGAGCGGTAGCAGGTGGACGGCAGAACAAGAAACCAAAACCCTTGACAACCCACCAGACTGCATTTTATGGTGTCTTATGTCATATCACCGGCGGAGGGAAAGCCATTGGACACTGTAGCGCTCTAGCAATCGCTGAAGCACCGTTCTTCAGCGCCCTATTTAACAACGCACTGAAAGACGCTACAGATGACTGATTTTAAAGCACCTTCCTACCCTTTTTCTTTTTCAAATCTCACCCTGATCTGGGCTGATGGAACCACCTGTTTTGAGAACCTCTCCGGAGCTTTTTCTGCCGGTCTTACGGCTTTGATTGGCGATAACGGCAGCGGTAAATCAAGTTTGCTCAAGGTGCTGGCAGGTACTTTAGCCCCGACGTCCGGCACGGTAATAACCCCGCCCAAGGTTGCCTATCTACCTCAAGATTTAGGGCTTGCTGCAAACACTACCCTTGCCCAGGTATTTGGAATTGAACAGATTCTTACTGCCCTGCACAAGCTAGAAGACGGGCATTACTCTGAAGACCTCTTAGAGATGATCGGGGATCAGTGGGATATTGCCGAACGCACTATTTCCCAACTAGCAGCAGCCGGTTTTGCCCCTGCCCGGCAAGCAGATTCAGCTGAGTTGCTCACTCGCCCCATGGGGTCATTCTCTGGCGGTGGGGCGGTTACAGCTGCTCTTACAGCGGTTTTGGCAGGCAACCCCGATGTTCTTCTACTCGATGAGCCCACCAATAACCTCGACAGCTTCGCCAAAGAGCGTCTGTTGGAGAATCTAGCTTCGCTCCCCTGCCCAGCGCTGGTGGTTAGCCATGACAGGCAGCTCCTGGCGCAGGTAGATACTATCGCTGAACTCTACGCGGGCAGCCTGCGTTTCTTCAGCGGTAACTATGACGCCTACCGGCAGGTAATAGACATTGAGCAGGACGCCGCCGCCCGGCAACTGCGGGAAGCTAAAACGCGTGAGAAAAAGCAAAAGCGTGAACGCATAGAAGCAGAAACAAAACTGGCACGCAATGCACAACGGGGTAAGAAACTGGAACAGCAAAAGCGCAAGCCCGGTATGGCGATAGGCAACGATAAGATGAGCGCTGAGAAATCAGCAGCTAAGCTTCGGCAAACGCAGCAGGGCAGGTTAGATGAAGCATTGCTGACTCGGCAGAAAGCTGAAGATAAGCTGCGCGAGATCACTTCCATCTATCTTGATTTACCCGGCAGCCAGTTACCTACAGGCAAACGAGTATTGGGTATGACACGAGTTGCTGATAGTGAGTCGTTGCCCGAGAAAATAGTGTTGCAGGGTGCTGAGCGGCTTCGTGTCAGCGGAGCTAACGGAGTAGGTAAGACAACTCTCTTAC
>JAUMUH010000012.1 GCA_030530765.1 Rothia sp. (in: high G+C Gram-positive bacteria) | reverse complement strand
CAAGAGCTGCCAGACCTGCCGCAAGGATGTCCACGAGAAAAGTAGAAATAATAGCCACAGCTGAGAGTAGAAGCGCAGTGCCGGTAGTGACTACACCACCAGGGGTCCTATAGACACGGGGCATATTGGGCTCTTTAATCCTCAGCAAGATATGCGACAGGTTCAGCAACATATAAGAAACTGCTGCCCCGAACACCGCAATGTTGATAAGCAATGAACCGTCCTGTAGCCAAGCAGCCAATAGATAGCCAATTGTCCCAGGAATAAGTAGTGCTACGTAAGGGGTCTTCCGCGTTCCTGTAAGTGACATAAATTTTGGAAGATACCCTGCGCGGGAAAGAGCAAAGAGCTGGCGTGAGTAGCCATAGATAATCGAGAAGAAGCTAGCAATAAGCCCAAAAAGACCAGCGATATTAACGAAAGCCGCAAGGTTGCTATCTTGCCCATAAACCACTCGCAATGCCTCAGGCAAAGGATTATCTGAAGTGCTCATAAGGGATGATCCAGCAATGCCAGGCGCTAGAAGGAGAACAGCAGCCCCAAAGAAAACCAAGACAATGATTGATGTAATAATTCCCCTAGGCACATCTCGCGCAGGGTTTGCGGCCTCTTCTGCAGCTAGCGGCACTCCTTCAACTGCAAGAAAGAACCAGATACCAAAGACAAGCGCACCAAGAGCCCCCGTAAAACCAAAGGGAAGGAATGACCCCAGCGCATTACTCTGCACTTCCGTATCGAATAGATTATGGATAGAAAAATGAGGGATAGCAGCGATAATAAACGTGAAGAGAGCAACGACTGCTACGGCGGTGATGGCAAACATAAGCTTAAGTGCTTCACCTACACCCCAGAGGTGAATCCCCACAAATATCAAATAACAGACCAAATATATTATTGGTAGCGGGATAGATTCCGGAAGACCCAATGCCCTGAGGTAGCCTCCAATGAACGTGACAATAGCCGCTGGAGCCACTGCGTATTCGAGCAGAACCGCAATACCAGTTGCATAGCCCCCCAGAGGGCCCATTGCGCGCCGAGCAAAACCATAGCCAGCCCCAGCGGCGGGAATTGCAGAGCTAAGCTCAGCCAGACCGAGAACCATGCATATATACATGATTCCCATAAGCACAAATGCAATGAGAAGCCCTCCCCAGCCGCCTTCAGCAAGCCCTAAGTTCCAGCCTGAAAAGTCACCTGAGATAACATAGGACACCCCCAGCCCAGCAAGGAGAATCCAGCCAGCCGCCCCTTTTTTGAGTTGGCGGCGCTGAAGGTACTGATGATCAACTTCAACTTTTCTCATTGGAATCGCACCTTTCGCTATGCGGAACCAAAATCACTCAATGGTCTAATAACAATTGATTGATTTCTGAAATCATAACCCCCATCACATACCCAGTCAAGAGGTTTGGAGAAGAAAATACCGCTAAGCTAGGGGTATGAAGGAACATGTGTCGTTTTCACCAGTACAGCTTGCTGAACTGGTTGACCCAGTTAAAAATGGCAATGTCTTTGAAGAGACGGTCGAGAAGCTTCTTTCGCTGATTAGTGCAGGACTAATCCCCCCCAACGGAAAGCTACCCAGCGAAAGAGAACTCGTAGAAATTTTGGGGGTTTCCCGGAGTGCAATTCGGGAAGCACTTGTGGAACTTCAAAAAACTGGCTACGTAGAGATACGCCGAGGTCGCTATGGTGGTGCTTTCGTTCAGCTAGAGGGGCTATCTGCTCACGGTAGTAAAAAAGTTGATAAAAATGAGCTTGAAGACCTTCTGAAGTATCGTGAAATCTTGGAATCAGCTATCGCACAAGAGGTTGCCCGTCAAAACCTCTCAGCTGCCCAACGCGCAGGTTTACTTGCCCGCCTTGAGGAAGTTAATGCAGCACCTGCGCATCTCTACAGGTTCTATGATTCTCGTTTTCACCTGTATCTCGCCCAACTCACAGGTGTAAGCAGATTAGCTAAGGCTATCGTTGAGGTGCGGGCGGTGTTAAATGAACATCTCGACACGTTTCCCTTGCTAGAGAAAAATCTTGTTCACTCAAGCGAACAGCATAGTGCAATCGTTCATGCTGTACTGGGGGGAAACGCTGAATCAGCCGAACACCATATGAGGAGCCATGTGCAAGGAACGGCTTCTCTTTTGCGTGGTTTTCTATTCTCTAGATCTAGCAATGAACCGAACACTACATGACAACAAAGGAATATAGACCCCATGACCCTGCTGTCGCTTCTAGACTTTGCAACCATCTTCCCCGGTGAACGCCCCTCAGACAGCTTTGCCCGCTCAGTAGAAATGGCGCGGCGCGCTGAAAAACTAGGCTACGAACGTATCTGGTACGCAGAGCACCACAACATGCGAAGCATTGCTTCCTCTGCCCCCGCAGTGCTCATTGCTCATATCGGCGCACATACTCAAAAAATCAGGCTGGGTGCTGGTGGCGTCATGCTACCCAACCACGCGCCCCTTACTGTTGCCGAACAGTTCGGTACCCTGGCAGAAATGTACCCGGGTCGCATTGATCTAGGGCTAGGGCGCGCACCCGGCACAGACATGCGCACCCTACAGGCGCTACGCCGCAGCCCCAATGATGCAGAGAGATTTCCCCAGGACGTCAAAGAACTACAGGGCTACCTGACCGGCAACACTCTCACTCCCGGCGTCCGTGCCACTCCCGGCAATGGCACCAATGTGCCCCTCTACATACTGGGTTCCTCCCTCTTCGGCGCCTCCCTGGCAGCTGCTCTAGGTCTGCCCTACGCTTTTGCCTCCCATTTTGCCCCCACTCACCTTGAAGCAGCGGTCAAACTCTACCGGCAGAACTTCCAGCCATCAGACCAGCTGGCTGAACCCTATGCCATTGCCGCCGCCAACGTCATCGCCGCAGACTCACTGGAAGATGCTAAAGCACAGCAGATCACCACCCACCGCCAGCGCGTCAAAGCAATGATGGGCAAGGCAGACCACGAAATGACCGATGAGCAGCTCGATGCCCTGGTGAACTCGGCACAAGGGCAGCAAATTATCGACATGATGCGCTACACCGCCCTGGGTACCGCCAAAGATATACGCGACTACCTCACCCGCTTTGCCGATATGGTACAGGCAGACGAACTCATGATCTCTAACCTCTCCCCCACCACCGAGCAGGCCTACCGCGGCCTTGAGATTCTGGCTGAGGCCATGATCAGCAAGAAATAAAAGGACGGCGGGTACCGCCTTAAACCTCAAAAGGGGCAGCTTAAATGAACGTCCGGTTCGCTCAAGCCGCCCCTTGCGGTTTATGGGGTTTTTTAGAAGGTGCTAACCCAGGTACCCCGCTCTTCGGTCCAGTTAATAACCTGGCCGTTAGAGAAGTAAACGCGGGTAATACCATCAGCACCCAGGTACTCATCGGTGATAGGGAAACCAAAAGTCTTATCGGCCCCGCCGCGCAGGTACTCAAAGTAGATGGAACCCTTAGCGTTCATGGTGTAAGCGCCAGTCTGCTCAGACCAGAGAATCAGGGTCTCGGTCTCACCCTTCTTAAAGGTCGCAGCAAAACCAGAGCCGTAAGCTGCCTCGTCTGTGGAGGGAAGCCCCAGGGTGCTCTCGCCACCCAGCTGCTGCCAACGGTGGGCAATAGCACCGTTCTCGTTGACGTACTTGCCAGCGGTGTAGGTGCTCAACTGGATATTGGCGTCATCAATTGACCGCCCCAAGATACCGGGGAAGTCGTAGTTGTGGTGATCCGTATTGGGTACCACGGTAAGGTTCAAGCGGTTGAAACCTGCCAACTGGTACAGGGCATGCCCCTGGCCTGATGCTACAAGCGCTGACCAGCCGGTATCTAGAGGGGTTGCGGCGTCGTCATCCTGGGCGCCAACGTACCAGTACATAGGGTGCTCAGCCAGGGTAAGAGCGGCCTCATTGCTGATACCGGCAGAGCCGCCGCCGCCGAGCATAATGGAGCCGCCGCCAGCGCGCCAGGCCTGGTTGGGGTCTGAGTTCAGTTCAAAGGTGATGAACTCTGAGCCACCGGAGTGACCCATGGTCCAGACATTACGGTTATCAATACCGTGCGCTGCCATGAAATCGGTGGCAAAGCTGCGGAACCAGTCACCGTTAACATCGCGGTCCTGGTGCCAGGTCACTACCCCGCTGCGATCAGGGGAAATCACAGAAACAAAAACCAGGTTGCGGGCATTAGCTTCTGCACCCATTGCCTGCAGGGTGGGGTTGCCGGGGTCGCCAACCTTAGAGTTGGCTACGCTGCTGTAATCACCGTCGAAGTAAAAGACCACGCCAACGGGTTGGGACCAGTCAATATTGTTAGAGATAACGTGGTACTGAGAGGTCACACCGTTGGCGGTGTAAGAAGCGAAGGAGCTGTTCTCAACCTCAGCATGTGCAGGCGCAACAGCCAAAGCAGAGGACGCCGCAACGGCGGCAAGAGCGGTAACAGCAGCAAATTTTTTCATTATTTTCCCTATAGATGCGAAGTGGGGCAATGGTTCTAACGGCTCAGCGATAAAATGGGGGTGCATGAGCACTAGGGAAAAGTTTACTGAGAAACTGCTCAAGTTAACACAGGGTTTGACCAGGTAAGACGGTGATATCAACTACATAAGGTGCCTACGGTTAACAGGGCAAGCGCTTACTCCTCTAAAAAGGCTAGGACGGCGCGCACCCGGCGATTACCGGTATCGGCAGGTAAATCAAGCTTGTCAAAGATATTACCCACGTGTTTAGCGACCGTTGCTGCCGAAATAAAGAGAGTTGTCTCAATATCAGTATTAGAAGCCCCCTGCGCCATGAGCTTGAGAATCTCTAGCTCACGCGGTGAAAGCCGGGACAATTTACTGTTGCCGTGCCGGTTATGGGCGGTAGGTGTCTGCGCCAGATTATCTGCCGAACCGCTGAGGGTTGCCCCTACCCCCAGCAGGTGCTGTACAACGTCCGGGTCTATCACTGTGCCGCCGCCAGCCACCGTGTTCAAGGCGGCAGAGAACTCTTCAATGTCGCCCACCCGGTCTTTCAGCAGGTAACCCAGCCCCGCTGCACCGCTGGCAAAAAGCTCCCGCGCATAGGCTGTGGTGATGTACTGGGACAGCACCAAAATCGGTAGCTCCGGGTAAGTCTCACGTAGCTGTAGCGCCGCTTTAAGCCCATCTGAGGTATGGGTGGGTGGCATGCGCACATCGGTTACCACCGCATCAAGAGCAGGTGAGAGCGGCGCACCAGGGCTAGAACTAGAAGCCATAGCCTGCACCGCTTCTAACAAACCGGGTGCATCTGCCGCTTCAGCAACCACCTCATGCCCCAGGGCAGCCAGCACCATCTTCAACCCCTCCCGCAAAAGGGCAGAATCTTCAGCCAAAATAATACGCACGTAAGACCCCTTCAAACAGTGTAATTTCAGTGTACAAAGACTCGCGCGGGGCGGTGCTTCACCTACAACACCGCCCCGCACCTGTTTTATTGATTCAACGGTAGAACCAGGGTCAGGCGGGTCGTGCCGGTCACCGGAGAGTCCACCTGCACAGTGCCCCCCAAGGCAGCAGCCCTTTCCATCAGCCCTGACAGACCAGTGCCTGCCTCAGGGTTAGCACCGCCGCGGCCGTCGTCCTCAGCCACAACCACCAGTGAACCGCTGGACTCATACACCGTGACCAGCAGGCGGCTTGCCCCAGCGTGCTTGAGGGTGTTGGTCAGTGCCTCATTGACGGTGTAGTAGGCAGTGCGCTCCACATCGCGGGGCAAGCGGGACGCCGCAGAATAGTTGAGGTGCACCGGCAGCAGGCTGTGGCGGGTCAGCTCTTCAAGGGCAGAGCGCAGACCGTGATCCTCAAGCACTGCCGGGTAAATGCCGCGCACCGTATCGCGCAAGGTCATCTGGGCGTGAGACAGCTGAGCACGCGCCTCAGTAATGTGCTGCTGCACCGCCACCGCGCGATCGCTCTGCGTCTCAGCTACCAGGTTTTTAGCCTCCATCTCAGCCAGGCCAAGACGCAGGTTCAGGTTGACCAGCTCCTGCTGCACGCCGTCATGCAGGTTGCGCTCAATACTGCGGCGCTCACCTTCAAAGGCGTCCACGATCTTGGTGCGGGACTCTGCCAGCTTAGCTGCCTGCCGCTCAAACTCCTCAGGGCGGGGGGAGAGAATCAGCTTGGACAGGCTAGTGCCAAGGGCGGTAGCAAGCCCGTTCAGGTAGGCGAAAACGATGAGGGCTAGCGGGATGATAGCAAGGGGAAGCCACCAGTAGGTGGAGTCAATCTGTGCATACCCCGAGGGTAGGTCGTAGGTACCTTCTAACTGTGGAACCTGGAAGACCTCAAAACCATTCCAAATATTAGTGCTGTAATAGACCGGCCCATCCCAGCCAATGAGGTAGCTGAGCCATATCAAGGAACCAATCACGGTAACCTGGGCAACAACAAGAGCACCTGCCCCCACGCCCCACACGCCGGTCACCAGTAGGGAGCCCACCTCGCGCCAGGTGGCAACCTCTTTCAGGCGGAAGACCAGGCTATCTAGGGTGTTCAGGTCGGTAACCTGCATGTGCCCGTTGACTACCTGCCCCGCACCCAGGTAGCCCAGGCGCCAGCGCTCATAATAGCCAAAACCAATAGCAACCAGGGGTACCAGCAGTAGACCAATCAGGCTGGCCGTCAAAGTACCCAGCGAGGAGGCAATAACCCCCTGCGCCAGCAGGGAAGCCAGCGCCAACCAGGGGGAGACCGAGAAGATGTAGAAAGGGCTAGCTAGGCGCCGCCAAAAACTCTTGGGCTGCTGTTCAGGGGTGGACGTTACCGCCTCACTCCCCTGCTCTGCAGCAGAAAAGTGGGCGGCGGCGTCCTGCCCGGTGCTGTGCTCATTTGTGCTCTGAAGTATCTGTTCGCGTGTCATGCTTCTATTCTTCTCTTCTACCCAGCCCAGCACAGTGGGGCAGACTCTACTCTTCACCCCTGCACAAGGTAGAGTTAGCTCTACCCATAAGCGGCGAGCGCCGCAGTCACCTCTTTAATGAGGGCGCCCAGGCGGAAACGCTCAGGGGCGATAGGGGTGATACCGTGTGCTTCTAGGGGCTCGACAGTCACCGGGCCAACAGCTGCAGCTAACACCGACGTCCTCAGCTTTTCAAGCAGGGATTCGAGGACGCCAGCGGCACGGGCGGCATCAAAAAGGGCGGTAACAGCGGGGGCAGCAGTGAAAGTAATAGCGTCAACCCGCCCCGCCAGGGTTTCAGCTAGCAGGTGTTCTACCAGCTCAGGGCGTTCAGGTGCTTGCCAGCGGTGGGGAACCACGGCAGTTACTCCTGCACCGGCTGCGGCAAGACGCTCCTGCTGGGCGACATCGGGCGAACCGTGCTGCTGAATCACCGCATGTTTGCCTGTAACACCGCGTTCTAGTGCCAGGTCAACAAGCGCCGAGGTGCGCTCTTCAGCCGCCATACCGGCGTCCTGCAGACCCAGGGCACGAACCGCTCCCCTGCCCTTAGCTCCGCGCACCAGAATCTCTGCCTGCCCTAGGGCAGCAAGAAGCTGACTCTCAAGACCGTGGGCGCGCGCAGCGTCCAGCCAACCGTTGAGCCCGTAACCGGTGGTAACCAGCAGGACCTGCGGCGGCTGCGCAATGATGTGCCGGGTAGCAGTTAACAGGGCTTCATCATCAGCAACCGGCACAATGCGCACCGTAGGAGCCACAAGGGTGCGAGCCCCCTGACGTTCAAAACCTGCCGCCTGCTCATCTGCCTTGCGTGAAGCAGTAATAGCGATAGTCTTACCCGCTAAGGTTTTCACCTGGTTTTCTGTTACGCCTGTCGTGTTCATCTTTCTACCCTACCGCTCTAAAACCGCTCAAGGTTTAGTCAGGCAGACGCTTTGAGCCCTCACGCACGCTCAAGGGTGCGAGCGCGCTGCGGTGCCGGTCAATGAAATCAGCGACCCAGGCGGGATTGGCCTTAGAGTACTCGCGCAATGCCCAGCCGATTGCCTTATTAATAAAGAACTCTTTAGAACCCAGGTTCAGAAGGATGATTTCTTCAAGCAGAGCAGTGTTGGTTTCTACCTTGCGGGGGCGCTGGTGGTCAATGGCAACGCGGCGCACCCAAAAGTTTTCATCTTTAGCCCAGGTGAGAATGAGCTGGTCGTCGGGGTGCCGCCAGAGAACGTCCCCTACCAGTAGGTCGAGGCGGTCGATGGTGTCCCACCAGCTTTTACGCTCGATTAGGCTGCGCAGCCAGGGAATATCAGCCGGTTGCAGGTGAGCTTTGACGGCAGCTAGGTAGTCCAGGGCGTTGTACTGGAACTCGCGGGCGCTCTGTGCCCAGCACTGCTCAACAAAGTCTTTATCAATGCCGGTGGTTTTTGCTTCTTTCTTAGCGTCTGTCAGAAAAGGCTTGAGCAGGGCACGACGCTGGGGCGTGGGTAGCCCCAAAAACTCAAACTGGTTACGCATATAGGCTTCCATAGCCGGAGCAGCCTGCGGATCAGCCGCTGCCTGGAAGGCTTCACAGTGGGCGGTGAAGTTCATGGGTTTCTTTCTTCTCGTGGGGTTTTCAGTTTAGCGCTTGTGGTGGAGGGAACAGGGGTTGGTTTGCATCCCCACCAAAAATTAGTTAGAGTTCTAATTATTAGATATCTAAGTAAATTATTGGAGTACCCATGGACCCTCTGCAGGAAGACAACATCCTCAACCGAATCCGAGACATCAACTTCACCCAAGCGCAAGCCCTAGAAACAATCATCACCCAGCAAGGCATCACCAGCGAACAGGGCATGATGCTAGGAGCCATCGACAACCTAGACACCGGTAGCGGCGTCCTACAAAAAGACATCGTTGCCCGCTCACGCACCACCGCCGCGTCCATCACCAGCCTGCTCAAGGGTATGGAAACCCGCGGCCTCATCGAACGCAGACCCCACCCCACCGACAGCAGACAAAAAACCCTGCACATCCTCCCCGAGGGGCGAAAAATCATCGAAAACTTCGATGACTCCATCAAAGAACTCTACGACCACACCCTTGCCGCCTTCACCCCAGAAGAACTCAGCACCCTCAAAAACCTGCTGACCAGGGTAAACACAGCACTCACCGAAAGAAACACCACCAATGACAGCCACTCTCACCACCGACCAGACCACCTCTAACCAGCAAGAACCCGAAGAAGACGTCGAATTTCTTGCCAACACCCCGGTCAAAAAAGCCCTGCTGCACCTCAGCATCCCCACCGCCACCGGCATGCTCGCCGGCACCGTCTACAACATCATCAACGCCGCCTTCGTAGGCCACACCGGCGATACCACCCTGCTTGCTGCCCTCACCTTCTCACTACCGCTCATGGCACTAGGCGGGCTCTTCGGAGTAGGCGTCTCAAGTTTTGTTTCCCGCTCACTGGGCGAAAAGAAATTTGCGGACGCCCGCGGCGTAGCACCCCTTGCCATCTGGGGCCCGGTGGGCATCGGCGTCCTCATCGCAGTGCTAGGGCTTAGCTTCCTCACCCCCGTCTCCCACTTCCTCGGGGCAGACGCCACCTCCCTCACCCCACCGCAACCTATGTAGGGGTGCTACTGGCAGGCTCCCCCATTCTGATGGCAGTCTTCTCCATTGAACAGGTAGTGCGCGCAGAAGGCTTCGCCAAAGCAGCCATGAACGGCATGATCATCAGCACCGGCGCCAACGTCATCCTTGATATCACCTTGATTCTCTGGCTCCACATGGGCGTCCTGGGCGCAGGTATCGCCACCGTGGCCGCCAACGTCCTAGGTCTGATCTACTACATCAGCTACATCCAGCGTAAAAGCAAGTACCTCTCGCTCAAGCTGCATGACCTCAAACCCGCCACGCACATCCTGCGCCCAATTTTTGTGATTGGCTCATCAGAACTGGTGCAGTCAGCCTTCATGTTCACCTCAACCCTCATCATCAACAACCTGGCAGTGCGCTACAGCAACGACTTCGTCGCCGGTATCGGTGCAGCCCAGCGCATCGTCCAAATCCCCGAAACCCTTGCCATGGGCATCTTTTTCGGCGCCCTACCCCTGCTCGCCTACTCCCTCGGCGCCGGTGACCTTGACCGAACCCGCCAGGCACTGCGCACCGCAGCTCTTTGGATTCTTGGGCTCTCAACCCTCATCGGCCTGTTCGTCTTCATCGGTAAGGACGCGGTGCTAGAGTTCATGGGCGGATCAGCCCTCATCGAAGGTGGGCACATGATCCTCATCGCCATGCTGATCTCAACCCTCTTCAACGGGCTCACCGGCCTAGCAATCACCTGGTTCCAAGCATCAGGCCAGGGCCTACCCGCCATCATCATGACCGCCGCCCAGGGCGTCCTCTTAATCCCCATTATGCTCTTCATGAACCACCAGTGGGAGCAGACCGGCTTGATCCGGTCGCTCACCACCACCGAGGTGCTCACCTGCACCGTAGCTGCCCTACTCTTCATCTTCACCGGCAAAGTAGCAGGAGCCGCCACAAAACAGGCAGCAAACGCCTAAACCCTGAACAATAAAAGGACGCCGCCCGCCCCGCAACTTGCTGTTAGAGGTTAGGGGCGGGCGGCGTTCATCTCTTATAAAACGGTTTGCCTAGAAGCTCTCAGACCCACCGTAAGAATCATGGGTCATATTGGCAAAACGTGAATAATGGCCCTGGAAAGCCACCGCAATAGTCTTAGTAGGGCCGTTACGGTGCTTTGCCACAATCACATCAGCCTCACCAGCACGCGTAGACTCCTTCTCATAGTAATCCTCACGGTGCAGAAGAATGACCATGTCGGCGTCCTGTTCAATTGAGTTATGAACGGTAATGCCGTTGGCAATGAAGTTGTGATTACCCAAAACCGTGGCATCAAAAACTTCCTCTTCACCCACATACTCAATCGCTGTAACGGTATCCCAGAACAGGTCATTGACCGCCAGCATATCCAACTCAGCAGAATCAAGGACGCTAGCGACCTTCGCCAAACGAGAACGAGACGGCGCACTCTTGTAATAAGCAGACCCACAGTAATGCGATCCCATAGCTGCTTGGAACTCACGGTGGGTCATGCCCTTATCAGAAAGAATCTTGCGCACATCATCCCACACCTGAACAGGCGCAGTATCCACATTGGTATTGGAACGCAAAGTCTCATCCTCAAGACAGCCCAGAAGTTTGCGACAGTTTTGCTGGCGCTCGCCAAACACAGAAATCTCTCTGAGGAATCGAAGCTGCTCATCCCGTCCTGAAATATCAAGGCTATACCCCTGACGGTACTCGCCCTTCAATGCTGTTGCTTTAATCCGAGCATTGATGCCAAAACGCAACAGCAAGACAGAAAGCTGATCAAGCATAATGCGCGAAGTAGAAGCATAGTAGATTCGGCCAGACCGTCCGTTCTTATTGGCAGTTACAGACCCATCAGTAGCCCATAAGTGCTTGATAAATAAGGCAATCTGTTGCTTCGGCAGAGCAAAAACAGGTTCTGGGATGAACTTCTCCCACGACCTTTTATCAAAAAGATCTAGCTCATCGAGCCAAGCAGCCAGAGGGTTGCGCTTACCGTGTGTAAGACGTTCCGGTGCAGGCAAACGCAAGGACGTACAGCGCGCAGCTTCATGAGTATCTCGTACAGCATTAATGCCGAATTGCTTCTTAGCAGCATCAGCGACCACCGTAAGATTATGCTCATCAATTGATGCATACCGAACCGGCTGATGCTTCAGAGCGGATCCATCCCCCAACATATGAGCAAGCAGAATAACTTGCTCATCAGTCCACATTGTGCGATGGCTAGGCCCGTTCACATGGCGGGACACGCCTAGTCGGTCGCCCACTTCAAGCTCGCCCAGTCCCTTCCAACCCTTATAGGTGAAGAAGGGGTGGTTGGCAGTAGCCTGCACAGTCTTGCCAGATGCCAAAGTCAGCCGATACACAGGCTTCACACCTGTGGAGAAAACATGGGTAAGATGCCGCTCCACAAACCGCATATCATCACCCAAAGACCAGACAGGGACGTCCTTAGCACCACTAGCAAAAAGCTCACCCATGGTTGTTTCAGCACCCGTATCTGAGCGCAGGATGCGCGTATCAGCGGTCAGACAGCCAGATTCGCGAAGGTCAGACACCTGCGGCTTCTTATCAGTGCGCTGCTCAGAACCACGATTCAACTGCGATAGGGCAATCAGCGGAACCTCAAGCTCCTTAGCCATCAGCTTCAACGCACGAGAGAACTCAGAAACTTCCTGCTGACGCGACTCCACCTTCTTACCCGAGCTCATCAGCTGCAGGTAGTCCAGCACAATCAGCTTAAGATTATGCTTCTGCTTAAGACGGCGCGCCTTAGCCCTGATCTCCATCAGCGTCATATTAGGCGAATCATCAATGAAAAGCGGGGAATTGTCCATCTTGCCCATTGCCGTA
This sequence comes from Rothia sp. (in: high G+C Gram-positive bacteria), assembly GCA_030530765.1. Taxonomy (GTDB): domain Bacteria; phylum Actinomycetota; class Actinomycetes; order Actinomycetales; family Micrococcaceae; genus Rothia. Next base: position 14,331 of record JAUMUH010000012.1, on the reverse strand, counting down.
GCAATCTTAGCCCACTGATCATCGTCCAGCTTGCCCTTACGCAGATCAGAAAGATTAATGCCCGCCTCAGCCGACAAAATCTTCATCGCAATCTCGTTACGCCCCATCTCAAGTGAGAAAAAGACCGTGGTCATCTTGTGCTTAATAGCGGCAAAACGCGCGATGTCGAGTGCGAAGGTGGAATTGTGCGTAGGCACAAAAGAGCGGGAAGCAAGGAACAGGTGCTGTTCATTGTCCACCTCAATGCAACGCACCGGCACAGACTCAACGGGCTCCACCGCCACAATAAAACGAGAAGAACGCTTAGCGGTGGGGCGGGCGTCCCGCTCACGGTGCATCTGCTGTTTACGAGGTAGGGCAAAAACTGTGTCAGACGTCGAAAACGTCACCTTATAGACCGTAGACGTGGCCTCAGAACGCCCCTTCACTCGATTAGTACGCAAGCCAGTGCGGTAACCAAGGGAGTGAAGAAGCTCTTGCACGTCCTGGGCAAGGCGTTGGCTGGTCACAGCAAACTGCACGCAACCAGCGTTAGTAACGGTGCCGTCACTGTCAAGCAAACCAGCAAGCAAAGCACGACGCTGAGCCTCCGAAGCACGCAGATAAGACACCGGAATGTGCTTACTATTGAGGACGCCCAACGAGCGCAGATCTTCGATGTCTGGCTGAAGCGCGGTATCTTCGTCCCCCAGCCATACACCCAGGGTGTAGGGAGCTATGGGCAGGTCAGCTTCGGGTAGCTGAACCGGCAGGGTATTGGTAACAGAGTGGTTGATGCGGCGGTCAGCGGTGTTGCAGTGCAAGGTAGAGCGGATCTCATCGGTAGTGCGCACCTTGGCAAGAGCAGGCTGATGCCCTTCAGAGTAGCCACCAGCAAGCACCTTAGCTTTAACTCTTCTAGAGGCACGGGTGTCCGTGAGCCACTGATGCTCAGCATCAGCAATAATCTCGGTGCCATCGTCAAAACGTACACGGTAGCAGGGGCGGCCAAGCATAACATCCGTCGCCTTAGTGACCCGGGTGGGTGCGCCGTCCGCGCCTAGCACCGTATCACCCACGCGAATATCGCCCATGGTTGTCCAGCCGGCGGGGGTGGGGATAGGGGTATCAAGCGCCAGCGCCTTACCCATTGCCGGACGCGCCGCGATAACAATCATCTGCCCCGCCTGCAGGCCGGCGGTCAGCTCATCAAACTCAATGAAGCCGGTAGGTACGCCGTGAATACCACCGGCACGGGCACCGTTAGCCTCAATCTCTTCAACGGTGGAGTTCATTGCCTCTGACAGGGGTACATAGTCTTCTTTGGTGTTGTTGGACGACACCCCGTAGATTTCAGCCTGCGCCTGGTTGACCAGCGCCTCGGCTTCACCGTCACCCGAGTAGCCTAGCTGCACGATCTTGGTGCCTGCCTCAACCAGGCGGCGCAACATGGCACGCTCAGCCACAATCTCAGCATAGAAACCAGCATTAGCGGCGGTGGGGACGCTGGCGATCAGGCTGTGCAGGTAGGCGGCACCGCCCACGCGGTTGAGCTCGCCGCGTTTGGTGAGCTCGTCAGCTACGGTAATGGCATCAGCGGGTTCGCCGTGCCCGTAAAGGTGAATGATTGCCTCGTAGATGCTCTCGTGGGCAGGCTTGTAGAAGTCCGCGCCGCCGCCGATAACCTCAACGACGTCGGCGATAGCGTCCTTAGAGAGCATCATGCCGCCGAGCACCGACTGTTCAGCCGTGTCGTCATGCGGTGGAGTGCGGATGAACTCAGACTGGCTTTCAGACACGGTAGGCTCCTTCAGAAGGCTGGTGGGTGAACCTCTATCATCTCACTTTTAGGGCGGGAGCGGGAAGCCTGGGCTGGGCTAGGTAGCGCGAGAATGTGCGCCTCTTTAGAGCAAAAAATGTACGAAAAGCACCTTTTTTCAGGGCAGAAAGGTGCTTTGTGTGCATTTTTCATCAACGAAGATTGCGGACTTACTGACAGGATGTCACAGAACACCACTATTAATTTAGGGTATGGTTTCTAATGAATTAGGTAAACCTTACTTTCAGGAGATCCAATGAAGCTCTCACGCGCCCACTTTTTACAGCTCTCGCTCGCAAGCGCCGCAGCAAGTCTGCTCTCTGCTTGCTCCACCGGCTCTAAAACCGAAAGCGGTCAGGCGGCACCCTCAACCTCTGACGCAAGTTTTACTGTCAAACATGCATTTGGTGAAACCGTTTTTGACTCTGTGCCGCAAAGAATTGCCGTGGTACAGCCTTGGAAGAACCCTGATGTACTGCTAGCGTTCGGCATCGTTCCTGTGGGTACCCCCAAGGTAAGTTGGGGGCAAAACGAGAAGAGTTCAACTGACTGGTTCGACGCGAAACTAGCCGAACTAGGCGGCAACCTCGAAGACATTACGCGCTATGACGAGACAGATGGCCCCAACTATGAAGAACTTGCCAAGCTGAACCCCGATGCTATTTTCGTCCCCTATGGCGATACCACCCAAGAAACCTACGATAAGCTCACCGCTATTGCCCCGGTTGTCCCTGCACCTGAAGGGGTTGGTGCTTACGAAACCAGCTGGCAACAGTGCGTTGAAATGGCGGGAATCATGTTGCAGCGTCAGGACGATGCCACCCAAATCATCGCGGATCTTGAGCAACTCATTAAAGAGAAAACTGCCGAGCACCCCAACCTCTCGGGGGCAAGTTTCATTGCAGGCTACTTTGATGCCAAGCAGAATACTTTTGGCGCTTACACCTCTGAAGATTCCCGGCCACAGTTCTTTGAGTCCTTGGGTATGGTAAATGCGCCTTACATTGAGCAGAATCAGGCAGGGGCAGAGTCGGTATTCTTGAACATTTCCTCTGAGGTGCTCGATAGTGTGGAATGCGATGTTCTCTGGGCTTGGACCAATGCCGCAGAAGAAGAACAAGAAGTACGCAATAATGAGCTTTTTGCCCAGATGCCTGCCCTGAAGAATGATGCCGTGATTTTTGAAAGCGATAAGAAGCGGGGCCTGGCACTTTCTGCAGCTTCACCTTTATCAGTCGCTTGGGCGCTTGAGGATACTGACATCCTAAGTCAGCTCTCAGCCGCTGTGGGCAAGAGCAAGGCAGCTAGCTAGGCTTAGGTAATTAAAACGAAAAGCGCACGAAATGCACCTATTTGGGGGTAAAAGGGTGCTTTTTGTGCATTTTTTCGTTGGGAGAGGCAGGCAAGGACGGCGGGCTAGGCGGCTAGAGCAGGTAGTCGCGGGCTATTGCTGCCCCCAGTTTTTCTACCCAGGGGCGCGGGTTGGCGAGTGCCTCTTGCAGGGTAGCTCCCGCACCGAGTAAGGAGTAGACCTCTGCAAAACCTGCCCCCTGGTAAGTCTGCCGGTCTAGTTCGTTAGCGCCGCACACCGCGAGAACCTTAGCGCCCTGCTGGCTGGCTGCCTTGGCAACACCGGCAGGCCCCTTACCCTGGAGAGTCTGAGTATCGAGCTTACCCTCACCGGTAATCACCACATCAGCGCCGGGCAGTTTCTGATTGAAGCCGGTCAGCTCAAAACAGACCTCGGTGCCAGGGCGCATGGTTGCCCCAAGCACCGACAGGCAGGCAAACCCCAGCCCGCCAGCAGCACCTGCACCGGGGGCATTGGCGAATGTTCCACGTGAAACCTTAAGCTCATTTTCAACAGCATCAGCTAGTTTTTGTAGGTTTTTATCGAGTAGTTCCACCTGACGAGCATCAGCACCCTTCTGCGGCCCATACACCGCAGCAGCCCCGTTCACCCCAGTCAGCGGGTTGGTGACATCGCAGGCAACCGTCACATCTACACCGGTCAAACGCCCATCAAAACCAGATACATCAACAGAAGCCAGGTGCCCCAGCGCTCCCCCACCTGGGGCAAGCTCTGCACCCGTGGCGTCCTGCAGCGAAACCCCCAGCGCCTGCAAAAGCCCGGCACCTCCGTCCGTGCTGGCAGAACCGCCCACCCCAATAACCAGCGACCGTACACCGCGCTCCAGTGCGTCCTTCACCAGTTCACCGGCGCCAAAAGAGGTGGCATTTTCAGCGTCCAGTTGGTCTTGGCTTAGCCGCCAAATACCTCCCGCCTGGGCAATTTCAATAACGGCGGTTGCGCTGGCGAGGTCAAAGGCGTAGCGGGCTTCTACCGTATCTAGCCCGGGGACGGCGGGTAGCGGCCCGGTTACCCGGCAGATAATCTCGTGAAAACCGGCGGCAAGGGCAGCATCTACGGTGCCGTCACCGCCGTCGGCAATGGGGCAGATTTCGGGGGTGAAGCCCTGCCCCAGCTCTTGCTGCAGGCCGGTCAGCAGTGCCTGGGATAGTTCTTTGCCGCTGAGGGTTCCTTTGAATTTATCGACCGCTATCAAAACCTTCATGCTTCCCATTATGCCCGCCTGCTGTTGTGGTTAAACGAGAAAACGCCCTGCCGGTACTACCGGTGGGCGTTTTCTACTACACACACATACACATGAAGGACCTCATGCAAGAAACACACTTGTTCTTGAGGTTCTTTCGAACCTTGTACCTACAGTATGGCAAACCAATGTATGTGTAAGCCCAGCGCTTGCTGTGCAAAAGCTAGGAAACCGGTTTATGGCCTATGATGCTTGCAACAATTGCGTAGATTGTGCCGGTGGGCAGCTGTCTGTTCTATTTTTTAGCTAGGGCGCAGCAGATAGAGGTAACCCCCAGGGCGCCTGTCAGCAGGGAGAAAATCATCTGCCCAACCCCAAGACCTATAGGTACACCACCGCTCATAGTGAAAGACATCAGAATAAGGGCAAGGCTGAGCACCCCAGAGATCACAGCCATAACAGCGGTGACCAGCATACATTTCTATGTAAAACCATTCATGATCAAAGCTCCTTTTGTAAAGGCTTCACCGGTGGGTATTCTTTAGGCACCCAGGGGTTCATCAACCCGTTCTTGCCGTAGGACAAGCGGCGGTGCACAGCCTCTAAAGGCCCGCTCTTGCCCGCAGCTTCAAGCCCCCAGGCAACCAGCAGAGTCAGCAGCCAACCGGCAGTGCCCACCACCAAAAGCAGGGCGGCACCAGCATCAGCAAAAAGCCCCAACCCAAAGGGTGCAAAAATAAACAAGAATATCAAGGACTGCAACACATAGCCGGTCATCGACCGCCTACCCAAGGCAAGCAACGGCCGCAGGGCTACCGGTACCGAGGCACCACCGTCCACCCTCTGTTGCGCCCCGCTCACCACAAGCGCCAGCAGGGCAATAAACCCGGGGCCACCCAGCACACCAAAAGACCTACTCACAGCACCCATCAAGGGTGCATCAAAGACACCCAGCGCTTCTACCCCAGAGAGTACGCCGGTCACTAGCCCCACACCCAAACCAATACCAGCTACGAGGAGCAGAACCCTGCGGTGACGCACCGGGTCAGCCAACCACCCCTCACGGGCAGCCACAAACCCCAGCATCATCAGCGGTAAGAGCACTAGCGCCTCAAGCGGTATGCCGATGAGGCTACCCAATAAAACCACCAACCCATTGATTAACACATTCAGGTAAGAGGACGGCGCGGCTAGGTCAAGACTGCCGGAGCCCTTCGACCCCGCCAGCTCATCACCGGTAAAAGTGCTGGTCAGCACCATGATGCCTATCGTTATAAAGCCTGCGAGCAGGTAGAGCCCCAGGGCAAGCCACAGTATAGTGTTGGTCTTAGCCCGCAAGAAAACCACCATGAACATACCCAGCAGACCGTATGCCAGCATGATGTCACCCCAGAACAGGAAGACCATGTGCAGGGCACCAAAGACAGCTAACATGCCGTACCGGCGTGCTAGCACCCCGCGGGCTGCCCCCAGGGGGTAGTGCCGCCGGTAAAGGCTGGCGGCAATAAGACCGACACCAAAACCGAGCAAGGTGGTGAACATAGGGAAACCGCGGGCGTGCATAAAGACGCTGGTGAAGAAAATGGTCAGTTTATCCCAGACGTTATCGCCCACTACCCTACCGGACGCACTGAATGGCCCGCCAGCAAAGGTCACCCAGGCGGTTGTCACATTAGCAACCGCAATGCCCCAGAGCATCAGCCCACGGGAAAAATCTGGCACCAGCAAACGCCGCTGACCTGCTTTTACCGGTTTATCAGTCTGTTCAGGGGGCATCTTTGTCACCTTTCTTGAGATTTCCCCTATTCTCTCAAAAGGCCGAAAGGCACCGCTAGATATGCCCGTCAATTGATACAGGTGCCCTGCCCTATCACAGCTTAAACAAATAAGGGTGAGACCCCCATACTGGTCTCACCCTGTTTGTGCGGGTTCAGCATTACCCGCTGTGAAGCACACACATTCGCTTCCCGGTTCTTTCGAACCGTTATCTCTATATAACCGCACTATGCTTATACCTGGTTTTAAGTTAGCTGGTAATAAGCTGGGTATTTTTTATGTTTTAGAAGAAACTACCCAGAATAAAGAACCACAGCACCGGGTTAGCCAGCACAGAAACCACCAGCACCGTAATAAACCAGCCGCCGTGGCGTGAATAGCGCAACAAACCCACCAGCGCCAGAATAAAAGCAAGAGTCGCTGCCAGCACACCCAGAATCATAAAACCCAGCAAGGTAGCCAAAACCATAGATGGCGAACCCACATTCACCACAAACGCTAAGACCAGCGACAGAATAGAAATCATTTCAGTCACAATGGCGGCAATCAGCATCTGAGTGCTTTGTGGTTTCGGGCGGCGGGGGGCTTTAGACGGGGTAGACATACCTCTAATATGCCAAACTAAAGCCGCAAATACCCAATTAGGCATGCAAAAGCGCCCCGCCTCCCACATAAGAAGAGGGAAACGGGGCGCTTTATACAAACCTAAACGTTTAGGCTCATAAGGAACTTATCGAACCTTATTCAGCAACAACGTCCAGCTCAACGTTTGCAGTAACGTCTTCATGCAGACGAACTGAAACGGTGTAGGCACCGGTGCGCTTGATAGCTGAGCCAAGGTTGATTGCTCGTTTGTCAACACCTGAGATGCCAGCTGCTTCAATTGCGTCTGCAACGTGGTCAGCCTTAACGGTGCCGAACAGGCGGCCATCTGCACCAGCCTTGTGAGCTACGGTGATTGCCTTACCTGACAGAGCTGCAGCGGTTGCCTTAGCGTCGTCCAGGTTAGCCTGTGCACGGGCTGCACGAGCTGCACGGATTGACTCAACCTGACGTTCGCCGCCAACAGTCCAGGTGACTGCAAAGCCGCGGGGCAGCAGGTAGTTACGAGCATAGCCGTCCTTGACGGTGACAACGTCGCCAGCAGCACCGAGACCGGTAACTTCCTGAGTAAGAATGATCTTAGCCATGTTCTTCTACTCTCCTTCTCTTCTTAGCGGCCTGAGCCTGAGTAGGGCAGCAGTGCAACTTCGCGTGCGTTCTTGATAGCCTGAGCGATCTTGCGCTGTTCCTGAACGGTTACGCCAGTAACGCGACGGGCACGGATCTTGCCGCGGTCGGAGATGAACTTACGCAGAAGCGCGACGTCCTTGTAGTCGATTACGGTTACGTCTGCAGCCTTGAGCGGGTTCTGCTTGGGTTTGGGCTTACGGATTTCAGCCTTAGCCATCGTGGTGCTCCTTCTTTTCTTGGGAGCCCGCGGTTTGCGCCGCGGGATGGTGAATATTTGTCTTAGATATGAAGGGACGCTGTGCGCCACCGGTCTAAACCAAAAGGTTTAGAAGGGGGGCTCATCGTCTGCGCCGCTGCCCCAGTCGTAGTTACCACCGGACTGTGCGCCCCAGGGGTCAACCTGAGGTGCAGGTGCCTGCGGTGCCTGTGCGGGAGGCGCTGCGGCCGGTGCACCCTGCTGCTGAGCAGGTGCAGCGTAGTTGCCGCCACCTTGCTGCTGACCAAAGCCAGCATTGGAGTAGCCGTTGCCACCACTAAAACCGTTCTGGGCACCGGCGTTGTAACCGCCACCCTGCTGGTTGTAGTCGTTGCCACCAAACCCGTTAGCGCCACCGAAGTTACCCCCGGCACTGCGCTGATTACGGTTAACGTTGGCGGATGCAAAGCGGAGCGAGGGGCCGATTTCTTCGATCTCTAGCTCCATGCTGGTGCGGCGTTCGCCTTCTTTGGTTTCGTACGAACGAGACTTCAAACGACCCTGCGCAATAACGCGCATACCCTTTTTCAGGGTTTCGGCGACGTTCTCAGCAGCTTCACGCCACACAGATGCGCGTAAGAAGAGGGTTTCGCCTTCTTTCCACTCGCCTGATGCGCGGTCAAAGTTGCGAGGAGTCGATGCGATCGTGAAATTAGCTACCGCAGCCCCGTTGGGGGTGAAGCGCAGCTCAGGATCGCCGGTCAGGTTACCGATAACGGTAATGACGGTATCGCCAGCCATATGATGCCTCCAGTCGTAAGGTATGGGTCAAATAAGTTTTCTATATCTGAGTATTTCACGGGGGTCTGATACTTTAAGGTAGCCCCAAAAAACTCTAGAAATTGAACTTACTTGGATGAGATCTGCTGATCTTCCGGGCGGATGATCTTGGTGCGCATGACTGATTCATTCAGGTTCAGAACGCGATCCAGTTCAGCGGCGGTCTCGGGGGTTGAGGTGAAGTTAACTACTGCGTAGATACCTTCGCTCTTCTTCTGGATTTCGTATGCCAGACGGCGGCGACCCCAGATATCCATCTTGTCGATGGTGCCGTTGTCCTTGGTGACAACTTCGAGGAACTTGGAGAGGGTGGGCTCTACAGCCTTGTCCTCTACCTCAGGGTTGAGGATAACCATCAGTTCGTATGCACGCATGATTAAACCCCTCCTTTGGGCTAAGCGGCTATGGGATTTCCATAGCAGGAGATTACGTACTGCCTGGCGCATACGGGGATTGGCCGATGCGGCACAGACTCGCTTAACTTTACAGCAGTAGCGCCGTTTTGGGCAGGGGTGGCACGGATTTTCAGGTGTAGCTCACAGCACTTCCTACCCCTGGCCCGGTAAGGACGGCGCACCGTCCTGCTCTGCCTAGCGGTAGTTGGCGCGCTGGGTTGCCAGGGAGTTGAGGAACCCCACCCGTATAGGCATGGTGAAAAGATCCCACAGCATCATCAGGCCAACCGGGATATAGGCAATCCAGAATATAAAGGGCACCAGGGAAAATAAGCCACCGGCAATAAGATTCAGCACAATATAGGTGATACCCATAAAAGGCTGACGCAGGTAGAACTTATGAGCACCCAGCCACCAAAGGAAGAAGAACAATAGGTAAGCAATAAGGTTCGATTTAGCTTTGACCACGTAAACCGGCTGTCCCTGGGCAAAGCTCTGTGCCCGACCGTCAGTAGGTAAAGGGGTGGGGCGGTAATGTTCTGGCTGACCCGTCATTATATTCCTGCCTTAGTGTTTCTAAAGAGCTTCACTGTATTTCTCAAGAGCCGATTTACTGGCCTGTTCGCTGGTAATAGTCTGCCGCAAAGCAGCTTCGCTTTCTTCACTGCCGCCAAGCCCCACACTGATATCAGCTTGGCTTCCATTTGAGATTACCTCAGCGCTGATATAAAAATCGATGGTTTCTCGCTGGGCTTTACCGTCTGCCAAGTAGGTCAGTTCAAAGGTGGCAGGGCGGTAGCGGGATGCCCGCCAAACATCGGGCCGGTTTGTATCTTGTTCAAGAACGAAAGCTGGGCGATCTTTTAGTTTCCACTGCACATCACTGATGGTTGCTTTACTCTTTTCTTTCTGAATTTTGCTGACCGGGCACCCCTCAACGTCCAGACGGCGAGCGCTTTCACAGCGTTCTAGCCACGATTCAACGAGGTCATTTGCCTCATTCCACATTCGGGGTGAGGGGCTCAGTTTGAGGTTGAGGGGTGCCAGTTGGTCGGCACCTTCAAGGAGCGGGGTGGTGACGGTTGGGCTGGTGACCAGTGTGTAGTAGGAGTGCTCTGGCAGTGCAAACGTGTAGGAGCCCGGGAGTAAGGGTATGTTCCATCTGAACCCGGAATCTGTCTGGGCTCTACGGTTCTGTGGCAGGTCAACGGTGACACCGTTGACGCTGAGGCTAGTGAGGGGCACCCCCGAGTCAATGGGTAGGGTGCTGTAGGTGGGGGTTGTGAACTCCCATAAGTCGTTATAGGGCCCTGTTTTGGGTATACGTTCAAGGGGTAGGGTGAAGGTGCGCTCTTGCCCGTTGAGGGTGGCAGACACGTGCACCTGGGAGTGGTGGGAGTCAAGATTCTGACTGCCGGTGATACTGAATTCTGTGACCCTGCCGCCTGCTGCACGGTAGGCAGCAGACGGCAGGTAGGTCATGTCAAAGGTGCTGTAGGCAGAGCTGGGCATACCTGCCAGGTAGTCCCCGCTGTGCAGGGCAGAGAAATAGCGTTCGGTTCTTTCTTCTGGGCTATGCGGTATGGAGTAGTAGTTGCCTGCCGCAGCAACAAACATTGCGATAAGAGAAACAAGGACGGTAATAATCGTGAGCCTGCGGCGCACACTGCGGGCATCTTTTTTGGTGAGAACCCCGACTGCCCTGCCAGAGAACTCACCAAGGTGACCGGGCAGTTTTGAAACACTACTGATAGAGGTGGTGACGGTTTCCCGCAGGTTCTGGGGGCGAGCATTATCAAGGGTGCCCGCCAACCGCTGCGCGCCGTCCTTGTTATGCTTCTGCCCCATAGCTTCTATCTTAAGCCACCTGGCAAGGTAACAGAATCCACCGCATTTGTGGGGTGAAAAACCTCTAAAAGCGGTGGATTCTGATGCAAACCGATGGGGTGGCACTTACCCCTTAGCGTCGGTGAAGGTGAAGCGCAGCCAGCCGAGCAGGGCAGGGACAGCGCCCCAGAGTGCGAACCAGGTGCCGCCTTCTAGGTAACCAATCTCAGCATCCGGTGAGAGGTCATAGGTCAAGATAACGCGGCCCAGCCCAGAGGGCAGGTAGTTGAAAGCATCTGCCACCCATTCGTACTGGGTCACGAACAGGGCTGCAACAATAGGCAGAATCAAGAAGACCACAACCACCAGCACGATACCGCCAGCATTATTGCGCAACAGGGCACCGAAGCCGTAACCCATCCAGACCATAAAGACGAAGTAGAGACCGGCGGCAACCCAGTTGAGCACCAGCCCCTGATTGACCTCAATACTGTCTTGAATGGAGCTGTTGAGCAGGGCATAACCAGCCCAGAAAGAGGCGCAGGCAAGCAGTGTGCCCAGCACAAAACCGTAGACGGTGAGCACCAGCAGCTTAGCCAGATAGAGAGCTGAACGGCGTGGAGCCACCGTCATAGAAGTCTGGATAGAGCGGGTTGCATACTCAGAACCAATAAAAACGGCGGCAACCGAGGCGACCAGCATATTTGCCATATCCATACCGGCAGAGCCGAGAGCGTATGCCATGTTGGTGACTGTTTCAATGCCGGCATTGGACGAAGCCATGCCCTCTTGGGCTTGCGCCATCATTTCAGCATCCTCAGCCATGGCGTTGATAACAGCTGCGTACATCGCGGCAAGACCAACCATAACCAGGGCAATCACGCCGGTCATCACCCAGTTAGTGGTCAAGGTGCGGAACTTGAGTGCTTCAGAGCGCACCATACCCAGAAAAGAAAGCTTACGGTCTGCGTAGCGGGGTTGGCGGGCAGGAGCTGTGCTTGCGGACGCCGCTGCGTAGGTTGTTGAAGTCATGGTTAGTTCTCCTGCCCTGCGGTCTGGTTCTGAGACTGGTTCTGCGCCCAGGGTGTGCTGGGGGCAGCCGTACTTTCGGGGGTATTTCCCCCAGAAGCCGGTGTATCAAAGGAGGCTGAGCTGTATTCAACTTCATCGCGGGTCATGTTCATGTAGACCTGCTCTAGGGTGGATTTCAGCGGGGTGATTTCGTGCAGCAACACACCGGCGTCCTGTGCTAGGCGTGCCAGGGCGCGGGTTTCTGCCTGTTCTACCATGAACCCATCGTGTTCTACGGGGGTGAAGATGAACCCACCTTGGGTCAGGGAACGGGCAAGGTCGTCCCGCTCATCGGTGCGTACCAGCACCTTGTTCTGGTCCCCAATTTTCAAGAAGTCTTGCATGGAGCAGTTGGCAAGCACCCTGCCTCTACCGATAACCACCAGGTCATCGGCGGTCTGAGCCATTTCGCTCATGAGGTGGGATGAAATCAGCACGGCGCGACCCTCGGATGCCAGGTGACGCGCCAGATTACGCACCCAAATCACACCCTCAGGGTCAAGACCATTCACCGGCTCGTCCAGAATGATGTTCTGCGGGTCGCCCAGCAGGGCTGCAGCAATACCCATACGCTGCCCCATGCCCAGTGAAAAACCCTTGACCTTTTTCTTAGCCACGGCGCTCAAACCGGTCATCTCGATAACCTCATCAACACGTGAGGCCGGCAAACCATGAGTTAGCGCCAAAGAACGCAAATGCGCCCGCCCACTGCGCCCGGGATGCATCGCCTTAGCATCCAGCAGGGTACCCACACTGGTCAGCGGGCTTTTGAGGGAGCGGTAGGCCTGCCCATCTACCAGTGCCTTCCCCTTGTTGGGGCTTTCAAGCCCCACCAGCATACGCATGGTGGTTGATTTACCTGCACCGTTAGGCCCCAAAAAGCCGGTAACTTTACCGTTGGGCACGGTGAAACTGATGTCGTTAACGGCGGTCTTACTGCCGTATTTTTTAGTGAGGTTTTTGACCTCTAGCATGGCGCTCCCATTGTTTTAGAAGGTTGTCCCCTCTACCCTACGCAAAAAATTTGGGAGTTGCTAGAAAAACTCAGCAAAAAGTGACCGGCATTAACCATAGCTATGAGGCGTTTTAGGGAAGTATCTAAGAATTAAAGGGAGGCCTTCCCTGCCACACTATGCAGAAATTCCCTGTTCAGCAGCCCACGCCCGCAGACGGCGGGTTGCTTCTTCTTGCCCCAGTGCCCCCTCATCAAGCCGGGATTCAAGCAGAAACTTATATGCCTTACCAACTATAGGGCCAGGTGAAATACCTAAAATAGCCATAATCTGCTGACCATCCAGATCAGGGCGTATAGCATCTAGCTCTTCTTGCTCAGCAAGTTCAGCAATACGCTGCTCAAGGTCATCATAGGCGGCAGCGATACGGTTAGCCTTGCGCTTGTTGCGGGTGGTGACATCTGCCCGGGTGAGGCGGTGCAGGCGCTCCAGTAGCTCACCTGCGTCCCGCACATAGCGGCGCACGGCAGAATCGCTCCAGCCAGCGTCCCCGTAACCGTAGAAGCGCATGTGCAGCTCTACCAGGCGGGCAACTGCCTTGATGGTGTCGTTATCAAAACGCAGGGCACGCATACGCTTCTTAGTCAGTTTTGCCCCCACCACATCGTGGTGTAGAAAGCTCACTGCCCCGTTGGGTTCAAACTTGCGGGTGGCAGGCTTGCCAATATCGTGCATCAGAGCGGCAAAGCGCAGCACAAAGTCGGGAGTGGGCACAGCCCCGCCTGCCCCGGTTTCCTGGGCGGCAGCCTGCTCCATGACGGTTAGGGAATGCTGAAAGACGTCCTTGTGGCGGTGGTGTTCATCCACTTCCAGCTTGAGGGCGGGGATTTCGGGTAGCACATAGTCTGCCAGCCCCGATTCAACCAGCAGGTCAATACCGCGCCGGGGTGCCTTACCGCAGATGAGTTTGACCAGCTCGTCCCGCACTCGCTCAGCAGAGATAATCTCGATGCGCTCTGCCATGCTCTTCATCGCTTCAAAAACCTCAGGGGCAAGGTCAATATCCAGGCGGGAGGCAAAGCGGGCAGCGCGCATCATGCGCAGCGGGTCATCAGAGAAGGACGCCTGCGGGGTGCCCGGGGTGCGAATGATGCCTGCACGCAGGTCAGCTTCACCACCAAAAGGGTCTATCAATTCTAGAGAGGGCAGGCGCAGCGCCATGGAGTTGATGGTGAAATCCCGGCGAAATAAATCTTCTGTCAAGTCTGTGCCAAAAGCAACGGTGGGTTTGCGGGAATCGGCATCATATTCCTCTGCCCGGTAGGTGGTAATTTCTACCATCTCATTCCCTTTGCGGATGCCAATGGTGCCGTACTCTTTACCAATTTCCCAGGTTGTATCAGCCCAATCAGCTACCACAGCTAGCGTCTCATCGGGGCTGGCATTGGTAGTGAAATCAAGGTCAACAGAGGTCTCGCCCAAGAAAAGATCGCGAACCGGGCCACCCACCAGGGACAGTTCAAACCCGGCAGCTGCAAAAAGTTCACCAGCTTCTAGAGCGAGGGGGTGAACCAAAGAAGTATCAAAAACATGCACCATAACCCTCTAATCGTGCCAGCAAACCGCACAAGTTACCACTCACACCCCGCACTTTCAGAACATCACCCACATATATCGGTTAAGGTAG
>JAUMUH010000011.1 GCA_030530765.1 Rothia sp. (in: high G+C Gram-positive bacteria) | reverse complement strand
CAGCACAGCAATCCTGCCCTATCGCCAGCACCTTAGAGATAGCCGGCGAAAAGTGGAGCCTGCTCATTCTGCGTGACATCTTCAGAGGTCTGCATAAATTCAGCGAGCTTCACCAGAATCTGGGTTGCCCTAAGAACCTGCTTTCGGCCAGGCTCAAAACCTTAGAAGCCGCCGGAATTATTAGACGCGAAGAGTACCGCGAGGCAGGAAGTCGCTCGCGAGCGTCCTACCATCTCACCGAAGCGGGTGAAGATTTACTGCCGGTGCTTGCTGCTCTGCAGAGCTGGGGTGAGAAACATCTGCGCCAGCCTCAGTAGCTCGCTTTGGGTTAGTGCACTTTTTCGGGATTGGTGCAGAAAATCTACACCGGAGCCGAGAAACTGCATCATTTTCTTTATGGGTGCTTGTAGACGACGACACGTTACCTCACGCCAGCATCCCATAGGCGCTGAATAAGGGCTTCAGGGGTACCCCTGGCGTCCTTCCACTCGATGCGAATGACCGTCCACCCCAGCCGCTCTAAGTCTCTCTGGCGTGCCCTTTCAGCTTTAATCACATCGACAGCATCACCAAATTGGCCGGAATATTTAACAGCTCCGTCAGCTTCTAGTATGACCCTCTGGTCGATCCCGCAAAAATCAACGCGGGCTCTATGGCCATAACCGCAGTCAAGCCAAACCTGCTGTGCTGGGCGCGGCAGACCATAGTCACACAGGGTGATAAATACAAGGGTTTCGAGAGCAGACTCGCACTGGGTATTCAGTCTTTCGGCCAGCCAGCTAGCAAGTTTCTTTTTACTCTGTGGTAGCTTGTCAAAAACCTCAAAAACCTGCCGAAAGGTTAGAAGATTCTGTGCCAGAAAGAAGTTGGCTATATTGAGAACCTCGTACCAGGGGAGAGATGTAAGGCAGTCCTGCAAAGTTTGATAAGGGGTTGTAACTGCAACACCCTGGCGCAAGACGGTAGTGTTTGCAATCTCTGGTCGATGTCGGTGAATCGTGACAGATGATTTTCGGCGGCTGATATCGCGAGTAGAGCTCAAATGGGTGGTGGAGGGTGACTCAATGAGTGGGACGCCCCACCACAGTGCAGCGCTGACGTACGATACCGCAACACCATGCGAACCTTTAGCGGTGGTAAGAATCTTAGCAATGGGGAGTTCGAATGGCTCTAGGGAGTCAAAGAACATCTTGTTTGTGTAGACGCCACGTTGCAGTCTGATAAGCTGACCGGATTTCACCTTGGTGGTGATGTGGTCTTTACCTATGCCCATACGGTAGAGCTCGTTCAGGGTCTTGATGTTCTGGTGAAACTTCATCGTCATACCCTTAATATATGATATTTAATATCGTTTGATAGTATTTGTAATAATTTGACCTGATTTAAGTTTGAGATTTATGAAGTATGTCGGCAGGGTTGGTGTAGAAAATCTGCACCATAGCAGAAAAAGTGCACCACTGCTATCACCTGCGGTTTGTAAGGGGGCGCTTATGGGGTGAAGAAGGGTGCGAGGGCACGCTTGCCATAATATGACTCCAGCTTCCCGCCGCCTACCGGTAGGCGATAAACTGGGGGAGTGAGCACAGCAGAGAGCCCCTACCCCGTTACCCTCCGCACCATCGACCTGCGCGGCACCAGCCACAGTTACAAGGAGCTGCGGGCCCTGGTACCCCGCCAAAGCAGTGAGTATGTGGGCAGCGCCCAAGCGACCGTCCACGACATCATTGCTCGTGTGCGGGCGGACGGCGCGCCCTACCTGCGCGAACTAGCAGCCCGCTTTGATGGAGTTGAACAGACCTCCCTACGTGTACCGCAGGCAGCTATCGACAGGGCAGTGGCTGAGCTAGACCCCAAGGTGCGAGCAGGCCTAGAAATCGCCATTACCCGCACCCGCGCTTTTGCCGCCGCCCAGCGTCCTGACGACAAAACCATTGAAGTGGCACCCGGCGCTAAGCTCACCAACCGCTGGACTCCGGTGCGCCGCGCCGGTGTCTATGTGCCCGGTGGCCTGGCGGTCTACCCCTCATCAGTCGTCATGAACACCGTGCCTGCCCAGGCGGCAGGCGTTGAATCCCTGGTGCTCTGTACCCCGCCTCAGAAAAAATTTGGCGGTTTGCCCCACCCCACCATCCTCGCCGCAGCAGGTCTGCTGGGCATCACCGAAGTCTGGGCAATCGGGGGTGCACAGGCGCTAGCAGCCATGGCCTACGGCGTAGAAGACGACGGCGAAGAACTAGAACCCGTGGATACCATCACCGGTCCCGGCAATATCTTTGTTGCCATGGCAAAGCGTGCCCTGCAGGGGGTCGTAGGTGTTGACGGTGAAGCCGGAACCACCGAAATTGCCGTTATCGCTGATGCAACCGCCAACCCCGATTACGTTGCCGCTGACCTCATCTCACAAGCAGAGCACGACCCCAATGCCGGTTCGATCTTGATCACTGATTCAGCTGACATGGCGCAGAAAGTAAAAGTAGAAATTGAGCGTCAAGCTGCTATCACCAAGCACGCCGAGCGTGTGGCAACCGCGCTGTCTGGCCCGCAGTCCGGCATTATTCTGACTGACAATATTGAGGATTCTATCGCCGTTGCCGATACCTATGCAGCTGAACACCTAGAAATTCACACCGAAAAACCCGCCCAGGTAGCAGCCTGGGTGCGCAATGCCGGAGCTATTTTCATTGGCGGTCACTCACCGGTGCCCCTGGGCGACTACGCAGCCGGGTCTAATCACGTTCTGCCCACCGGCGGCTCAGCTGCCTTTGCCTCCGGGCTTAACACCACCGTCTTCATGAAGGCTGTGCAGCTGATTGAATACAGCCCCGAAGCGCTGGCAGAAATCGGTGAAGACATTGTGGCACTGGCACAGAGTGAAGACCTACCCGCCCATGGCCAGGCAATTACCGTGCGAATGGAGAAGTAAATGTACTGCCCCTTCTGCCGCCATACCGACTCCCGCGTGGTTGACTCCCGCACCACCGACGACGGCGCCTCCATTCGCCGCCGCCGCCAGTGCACCGAGTGCGGCAAGCGCTTCACCACCGTTGAGACCACCGCTGTTTCGGTCATCAAACGCTCTGGTGTCACTGAACCCTTCAACCGAGACAAAATTATCTCGGGCGTGCGTAAGGCCTGCCAGGGCCGCCCCGTCGGTGAGGACGATCTGGCGAAACTTGCCCAGGAAGTTGAAGAGAACATCCGCGCCAAGGGGCTGGCTGAAATTGACGCCCACGAAGTAGGGCTGAGCATCCTTGAACCGCTTTCCCGCCTGGACACCGTAGCCTACCTACGCTTCGCCAGCGTCTACCAGGCCTTTGAATCCCTGGCAGACTTTGAACGTGCCATCGCTGATTTACGTGCTGACGGGGCTGATGACGGCAAGCAGCCCACCCTGCTCTAAAACTCCGGTTTACCGACTGGGGCGTGCATCCTCGTCGGTGCGGGGGTTAGGAATAGACCCGCACCGACTGGGGTGCTCCCTCATAGGATTCAAATTCGAGGTTCCAGGGTCGCCCCTCGGGGTGCACAGGTAGGGTGATATCAATTTCATCACCGGTGTTATAGACAACGAGTAGGTTTTCTAGCTGCATCTGAAAACATTGTGTGGCGGGGTCATGCCAGTCGGCGTCCTGGGCGGGGGTAGCTTCAGCCGTCCACCAGCGCACCTGCTCCCCGTGCATAAAATTGCTGCGGCGAAGCTGCGGGAATCTGCGGCGTAGCTCGGTGAGGGCGGCAACATAGTCAATGAGGTGGGTATCAGCATCAGCCCAGTTGAGCCACGTGAGGTCGTTATCTTGGCAGTAGGCGTTGTTGTTGCCCTGCTGGCTGTTCCCCATCTCGTCCCCGGCAAGTAGCATGGGCACGCCCTGGGAAAGAAAAAGGGTTGCAAGCATAGCCCGGATACGGCGGGTGCGTGCTAGATTGATCTGGGCATCATCGGTGGGCCCTTCTACTCCCAGGTTATCGCTGTAGTTTTCATTGTGCCCATCGCGGTTGTCTTCCCCGTTTGCTTCGTTGTGTTTTTGAGAGTAGCTGACAGTATCACGCAGGGTGAAGCCGTCATGGGCAGAGAGAAAGTTAATCGAGGACGTTGCGGGGCGGCTACTGTGATCGAATTGTAAGGCGCTGCCTAGTGTGGCACTCGCAAGCGGTCCTAACCGGTCAGGGTCCCTGCGCCATGCCTGGCGTACCCGGTCACGGTAGGTGTCATTCCACTCACGCCAGGGGTGGGGGAAAGCGCCGAGCTGGTAGCCGCCGGGGCCAATGTCCCAGGGTTCGGCAATCATTTTGAGGTCTTTGAGCACCGGGTCTTGTGCTAGAGCCTGAAAGAAAGCGGCGTGTGGTGTAAAACCTGAGGCAGTGCGCCCCAGTGCACTGGCGAGGTCAAAACGGAACCCGTCAACCCCGTAGCGCTGGGCAAAATGGCGGAGGGAATCAAGCACCAGCTGTAAGACCGGTGGGTTACGCACCGCCAACACATTGCCGGTTCCTGCATCGTTGTTGTAAGAGCCGTCCTCATTGCGCACATAGTAGCCGGCGTCGTTCAGCCCTCGCATTGACAGGGTCGGGCCCTGCCCGCTGCCTTCACCGCTGTGGTTAAAGACAACATCAAGCAGCACCTCGATACCGTTCTCGTGGAGGGTATGAACCGCCTGCCGAAATTCTGTATCTGCCTGTGCCCCTGTAGCGGTTGAGGCATAGCGGGGTTCTAAAGCAGAGAAAGCAATGGGCTGGTAGCCCCAGTAGTTGGTCAAATGTCGCTCTACCAGGTACTGATCATCAATGAAAGCCTGCACCGGTAGTAGTTCAAGCGCCGTAACCCCCAGATGCTTGAGGTGGCTGATAAGGGCTGGGTGCCCTAAGGCGGCGTAGCTACCGCAGATACTCTCGGGAATGTCCGGGTGCTGCTGGGTTAGCCCCTTGACGTGCGCCTCATAAATAACGGTGTCTTCCCATACATGGGCGGGGCGGTTAGTGGCAGGGTCTAGGTCATCGGCTGGCGCGAAAGGGACGATACACTTGGGCATAACCGGTGCGCTGTCACCGGCAGTTTCCCCCGACATCAGAGGGTGCCAGGTAAGGGGCGCCTCAAGGTGCTGAGCCTGAGGATCAATTAGAAGCTTATCCTGGTTGAAAACCCCACCGTCACCGGCAGCGCGCAGACCGTAACGATCCCCACCCTGCACATCGGCTATATCACCAACCCAGTACTCACCGTCACGTTCTATCAGTTCGTGGCGGGTTTCATGACCCGCTTCATCAAAGATGCAGAACCAGACCTGACTAGCTTGAGGCGCCCATACTTTTAATTTCATTCCATGAGGGTATCAAAAATCTGCGCGTACCGATGGGCAGATGTTTGCCAGCCCACATGTGCCTTCATGCCGGTGAGCCGCAGCTTCTCCCAGGATTGTGCATCCTTGTATAGGTCAAGGCTTCTACCCAGGGCAAAGCTCAGCCCCCCAGCATCAATCTGCCCACCGAGCTGAATATCACCAAAGGTGAAGCCGGTTGCTGTGCCATCAGTTAGGTTTTCAGGGGTTGCATCGGTGACGGTGTCGCGCAGACCACCGGTTGCTGCTACCACCGGTATAGCTCCGTAGCGCAACCCGTATAGCTGGGTCAGGCCACTGGGTTCAAACCGTGAAGGTACCAGTACCGTGTCACCACCAGCATAAAGACGGTGACTTAGCGCCTCATCGTAGCCCAAATGTAGACCTATCTGACGGGGGTAGCGGGTAGCCAAATCACGCAAGGCCTCCTCATAGCTGGCGTCCCCCGAACCCAAAATAGCAACTGCACCACCGCGGTCTAAGAAACCGGGCAGAGCTTCTACCAGCAGGTCAACACCTTTTTGGTAGGTCAACCGTGTCACAACAACAGCCAGCGGCCCGGTCGGTTCAGGCAGACCGAATTCTTCAAGTAGACGCCTGCGGTTCTCAGCCTTACCTGCCATGTCCTCAACGGAGTAGGGCACAATATGCGGGTCACTGGCGGGGTTCCACACATCAGTATCAACACCGTTGATAATGCCAGAGAGCTCCCCGCGGTCACGGCGGGCAGCAACAACCCCTTCCAAGCCAAACCCAAAATTGGGGTCCGTTAGTTCCCTGGCGTAGCTGGGGCTAACCGTAGTCAGGTGCGAAGCATGAACCATACCCGCTTTCAAGGTAGAAATCAGACCGTGATATTCCAGTTCATCGGGGGTGAAGCCCCAGGTCGGTAGCTTCATAGCGTCCAGCTGATCAGCCCCGGCAATGCCCTGAAAAGCAATATTGTGCACGGTCATCATCGAGGGCACCGTAGAGCCGGCGTACTTAAGATAAGAGGGCACCAGCCCCGCCTGCCAGTCATGAGCATGAACCGCATCAGGCTTCCACCGGTCACTAGTGCCGCCTATAGCAATCTGGGCAGCTACCCAGCTCAGCGCTGCGAAGCGAATGTGGTTATCACCAAAGTCGCCGTAGGCATCCCCGTAGGGCCCACCAGCCCGATCAAAGAGATGAGGTGCATCGAGCAAAAGCAGGTTAAGGTCGCCTACCTTACCCCGAAACACCGAAGCCTGCCCGCCAAACAAATCATCTGTCTGCCAGACACGAGTAGGCCTGGAAAGGCGCTCTAACAGACCCGGGTAAGCAGGGAGCAAAACCTTGGACTTCCAGCCGAAAGGCTCCAGGGCAGCTGGCAGAGCACCCACTACATCAGCTAGACCACCGGTCTTAACCAGCGGGGCGCACTCAGAGGCAACAGAGAGTAAACGTTTCACACGCCGAACCATAACTCTAGCCCTCCACAGCAGCTGACCAACGGTCAACCATAGGCTGGGTAATGAGGGTTACCCCATTATCGGTAACCCGGAACCACTTGGCATCTTCCTCAGCGTCCTCACCCGCCACTAGACCTTCAGGGATCTTGACGCCGCTGTCTACAATACAACGGGTCAAACGGACAGAACGCGCAATATTAACGCGGGGTAGAATGACAGACTCATCGACCGTTGCAAAGGAATGAACCCTGGCGCCGGTGTAGAGCAAGGAGTTTGTGACGGTGGCACCTGAGATAACACAGTCACCAGAAATCAGCGACTGAATGGCATGCCCGCGTCTGCCGTCCTCATCGTGAATGAACTTAGCAGGTGGGGTAATTTCAGCGTAAGTCCAAATAGGCCAGTTACGGTCGTAAAGGTCTAGGGGAGGGGTGAACTCCGTCAAATCTAGGTTAGCCTGCCAGAAGGACTCAAGGGTGCCCACATCTCGCCAGTAGGGCTTGGTTTCCAAACCGCCCATTACACAAGAATCACTGAAACGGTGGGCATATGCTGTGCCTTCGCCAACGAACTGGGGGATGATGTCGTGCCCAAAATCGTGGGATGACGCGGGGTCGTTAGCATCTGCAATCAGCTTCTCCCGCAGAATCTTCCAGTCAAAGACGTAGATACCCATAGAGACCAAAGACTCGTTGGGGTTACCCGGGGTACCTGGTGGGTCAGCAGGCTTCTCAAGGAAGTCAATAATCTTACTGCCTTCATCCACTGCCATTACCCCAAAGGCGCTCGCCTCGTCACGGGCAACGGTTAGGCAGCCAACGGTAACTTGGGCACCGCGAGCAACATGCTCCTGCAGCATAATCTCATAGTCCATCTTATAAATATGGTCACCGGCAAGAACCACAATGTACTGCACATCGTAGCTATCAACAATGTCGATGTTCTGATAGATAGCGTCAGCGGTGCCCAGGTACCACTGGTTCTCAGAAACTCGCTGGCTAGCAGGCAGAATGTCAAGGTACTCGTTACGTTCAGCGCGGAAGAAGCTCCAGCCGCGCTGCAGGTGGCGGATCAAGGAATGAGCCTTGTACTGGGTTGCCACCGCCATCCTACGGATGCCCGAGTTATAAGCGTTAGAGAGCGGGAAGTCGATAATTCTTGCCTTACCGCCAAAATGGACGGCGGGTTTTGCACGGCGGTCGGTGAGCTCTTGAAGGCGGCTACCTCGGCCGCCTGCTAGCACAAATGCCATTGCCTGATTAGCAAGGCGGTGGCTGCCGTCCCTGTGACCTGTGTGTGTGCGGTCTAGTGTCATGACTGGTCCTCTACAAAATAGATAGCTGAAAGTGGGGGAAGTTTAAGCAGCGCTGACTGGGCTTCATTGCCCAGGGGCACAGGTTCAGTTTCAATGGCACCACCGTGGCCACGGTTGCCACCTGCATAGTGGGCGGCATCAGTGTTAAGGGCTTCAATCCAGCGCCCTGCCAGAGGGAAGGGGACCCGGAAACCATCGCGTTCAACAGGGGTGAGATTGAGGACGATGACGACGTGGGGGTCGCCGGGGCCGCCGCGGCGCAGCCAGGCATAGACCTGCTCATCAACAGCATCAAGCAGTAGCCACTGGAACCCGTTACCATCGGTATCGCTGACGTGTAGGGACGGCTGGGAACGGTAGAGCCTGTTGAGATCCCGCACCAGGTTCTGCACCCCGGCGTGCCCCTCATCGTGCAGGGCACCCCATTCGAGCTCATCTTTGTAATTCCATTCGGCAGGCTGGGCAAATTCTTGCCCCATGAAGAGCAACTTCTTACCGGGATAAGCCCACATATACGCAAGAAAGGCCTTGACGTTACCTAGCTTATCGAGATGATTGCCGGGCATCCGCCCGTAGAGTGACCCCTTACCGTGAACCACCTCATCGTGGCTAATGGGCAGCATGAAGCGCTCAGAAAAAATATAGGTAAGACCGAAGGTCAGCAGGTCCGAGTGATGCTTGCGGTACATAGGATCAAGAGCAAAATACGTGAGCGAATCATTCATCCAGCCCAAGTTCCACTTATAGTCAAACCCTAGCCCCCCGTGTTCGGTTGCTCGGGTAACCCCGGGGAAGGTAGTGGACTCTTCAGCAATCATCATGGCGCCTTCTACGGTGCGATGGGCAGCATCATTGGTGGTACGCACAAACTCAATTGCTTCGTAGTTCTCGCGCCCGCCGTCCTTGTTCGGCACCCACTCACCCTGCTTGCGGGAATAATCGCGGTGCAACATAGAGGCAACCGCATCAACCCGCAGTCCATCGAGGTGATATTCCTGCAGCCAGTAGAGAGCATTGGATCGCAAATGACCGGCTACCTCTGGCCTACCAAAGTTATAAATCAGAGTGTTCCAGTCGGGGTGGAAACCCTCCAAGGGGTTCAGATGCTCATAGAGGGCAGTACCGTCAAACCGACCCAGCCCATGAGCATCGGTGGGGAAGTGCGCCGGAACCCAGTCCGCAATAACACCGATACCCCGCTGGTGGGCAGCATCAACAAAAGCCTGGAAGTCCTGCGGCAAGCCGTAGCGCACTGTGGGGGCGTACAGGCCAATGGGCTGGTAGCCCCACGAACCATCAAAGGGGTGTTCAGGAATGGGCAGTACTTCAACGTGAGTGAACCCCAAGTCAGCTACATAATCAAGGAGCTGACCAAAGCCCTCCTTACGCCAGGAGCCCAGGTGTACCTCATAGACACTCACGGGGGCATCCACCGCCTGCGCCTTAGCGCGGGTCGTCATCCACGACTCATCCTGCCATGTGTGTTGATCAATCTCCCGGACCACCGAAGCAGTTTCAGGCGGTAGCTGGGAACCAAAACCAACCGGGTCAGCCTTCAAGGGCAGAAGCTGCCCGTCCGCCCCCAAAATCTCATACTTATAAACAGTGCCCACGGTGAGAGCGGGTATAAAAATCTCCCATACCCCGCTGGAACCACGCAAACGCATAGGGTGGGCAAGCCCATTCCAGCTGTTAAAATCACCCACCACAGAAACCCTGCGGGCATTCGGAGCCCACAGGGCAAAATGAACACCCTGAACCTTTTCATGGGTAATGCAATGAGCACCCAGCACCTTCCACAAGGTTTCGTGGCGGCCCTCACCGATCAGGTGCTCATCGAGCTCACCCAGCACAGGGGAGAAACGGTAGGGGTCTTCTCGCTCTTCAACATCACCGCTGGGCCACTCAACACGTAGCCGGTAAAAGGGCAACGCACCACCCTCAAAGACCGGGGCATCAGGGAGGGCACGAGGCAGTTCTACCTGTTCTGTATCATTGACAGCCCAGACCCGCTGAGCACCGGGAACCATGGCAACAACCTGCTGACCATCATCACTTGGCCCCAGCACCCGAAAAGGGTCTGGGTGAATGCCCGCTACAAGTGAACGGACGTCAGTTTCGGTTATTCCCATGTGCATCTTCCTCAACTGCTTGGGTCTGGGCTAGTTTCAATCATGCTAAAGAGCTGACTCAGTGCCCCATACCTCGGTCATATACTCGCGGACAGCACGATCAGAGCTGAAATAGCCCATGCGGGCAATGTTCAGTACCGCCATACGGTTCCAACGCTGTTTATCACGGTAGGCTGCTTCAACCTCCTGCTGGGCACGGTCATAGTCATCAAAATCTGAGGCAACTAAGAACCAATCGCTATTCCACATGTTGTCTACCAGATGACCAAAACGGTAGGGCTCACCGGGGCTAAAGGTGCCTTCAGCCACGGCCTGCAGAATATCGCGCAACCCTTGGCTCTTCTCAATGGCGGCACGTGAATGCCCCTGCTGGCTACGGCGCTCTGCTACCTGCTCGGTGGTCAAACCGAAAAGGAAGAAGTTCTCAGCACCCACGCGCTCGCGAATCTCAACGTTCGCACCGTCCAAGGTGCCAATAGTCAGCGCGCCGTTGAGGGCAAACTTCATATTGCCGGTGCCGGAGGCCTCCATGCCAGCGGTTGAAATCTGCTCTGACAGGTCGGAAGCAGGAATGAGCTTCTCGGCCATGGTGACGTTGTAGTTGGGCGGGAAGACAATGCGCAACAGGTGCTTGGTCTCGGGGTCGTTATTGACCACCTGCGCCACATCGTTGATGAGTTTAATAATGTCTTTAGCGGTGTGGTAACTGGGGGCTGCCTTGCCGCCAAAGATTTTGACGCGGGGAACCCAGTTAGCCTGCGGATCACGCTTAATGCGCTGGTAGTGGGCAATCGTCCACATAATGTTGAGCAATTGCCGTTTGTATTCGTGCATACGCTTAACCTGTGAATCGAAGAGTGCATCGGTGGGTAAATCAATACCGTGCTCTTCTTTCAACCAGTGGGCAAAACGCTGCTTTGCCACCTGCTTGGTACGCCCAAAAGCATCCAAGAAAGCGGGGTCGTCTGCATAGGCCTCAAGCTCGGTGAGACGTTCGAGGTTGGTTTCCCAGCCCTCACCAATGGTTTTAGTAATCAGATCTGCCAGTGCAGGGTTAGCTAGTTTGAGCCAGCGGCGCGGGGTAATACCGTTGGTGATGTTCACGATTCTGCCCGGGTGCAGGGCATCATGAGTGGGGAAGAGCTGGGTGCGCACCAAATCGGTGTGCAGAGCAGACACACCGTTGACGCGGTGGCTGGTTTCAAAAGCTAAATCGCCCATGTTGACCTGGTCGCCTGAAATGAGGCGAGCCGGGTGCATAGAACCTGTTTGTAGCTCTACAAACTTTTGGTCAAGACGCTCAATAATCTGCAAGTGACGCGGGAGCACGTGGCGCATCAAACCGGCCGTCCAGCGTTCTAGCGCTTCTGGCAGCAGAGTGTGGTTGGTGTAACCGAGCACTCGGTTTGAGAGGTCAGCGGCCCGGTCAAACTCGAACCCGTGCTCGTCTACCAGAACGCGAATTAGCTCAGGGCCAGCGATAGCCGGGTGAGTGTCGTTCATCTGGATAGCTGCATGAGCATCAAGGTTCTCAAGTGAGGGGTGATTGACCAAGTGACGGCGCATGATATCCTGCACGGACGCTGAGGTCAAGAAATACTCCTGGGACAGGCGTAACTGCTTACCGCCGTCGGTGGTGTCGTTGGGGTAAAGCACGC
The DNA here is from genome assembly GCA_030530765.1 of Rothia sp. (in: high G+C Gram-positive bacteria). Taxonomy (GTDB): domain Bacteria; phylum Actinomycetota; class Actinomycetes; order Actinomycetales; family Micrococcaceae; genus Rothia. The sequence goes on along the minus strand of JAUMUH010000011.1, from coordinate 15,865 downwards.
GGCTTAGGCTACGGGCCAGTGCCTCAGGTTCAGCTGCGGCGGCAAAATCACCGGCATTAAACTTACCCAGGTTAAAAAGATCAGCGTTGGGGGCAGCGGCCCACAGGCGTAAAGTATTCGCCCACTTGCCCTGGTAGCCAACGACTGGTGTGTCAAAGGCCTGGGCCTGTACGTGGGTGCCCGGCTGCCAGCGCAGTACCCCGTTTTCTTCGTAGACCTCGCCGCCAAAGCCTACGCCGTAGACTGACTCGGGGCGGTCAAAGTCCCAGGGGTTACCGTGGGCTAGCCAGTTTTCGGGGTTTTCCTGTTGGCGGCCCTGGTTAAAGGTCTGCTCAAAGAGGCCGTGTTCGTAGCGCAGACCGTAACCGTAGGCGGGGCAGCCAACGGTTGCCATTGACTCAAGATAGCAGGCAGCTAGGCGACCCAAGCCACCGTTGCCCAAGGCTGCATCGGGTTCTGTTGCAGCTACAGTTTCGAAGTCAAGACCCAAATCTGCCATAACCTCTTTGGCGATGTCGCTAACGCCCAGATTGATGGCCAAATCTTCCATGATACGACCGATCAAAAACTCCATGGAGAGGTAGTAGACGCGCTTGCGGTCTTCATTCCAGGTGCGGCGAGTAGAAGCAAACCAGGGGTCTACCGCCAAATCGCGCAGGGTAAAGGATAGAGCAATACGCCAGTCAAAGGTAGTGGCATGAGCCTGATCCTTACCTGCGGTATACTCCAGATGGCGCAGAAGGGATGCGCGGAAATCCGCCGCTGTTAGTTTCCTGGGTTCAAAATCTGCCATAAGCCAATCGTATTCTTCGGTGTTGAAATCCTAGTAAGGCTCGCGGTAAAGCGCTGCCCTTGCTATGGTGTGTCCCTCATGCTGAGACAAACGCCAGCCCTGCGTGCTCTTGACCAGTAGCAGAGCCCAGGTAATCTGAGCAAGAAGACCGGGGCTCTGCCAGTTGTGTTGTAAAGAGGACGATCGAAAGCCCTAGCCGTTCGGCATACCGGCTGCCCACACAGCAGCCCCCACAATACCTGCGTTATTGCGTAGCTGAGCCATGACGATGGGGGTCTTCACGTCTTCTTCAAAGTAGGGTAAGAACTTTTCAGGGTTCTTAGAAATGCCGCCGCCAATGACGAAAAGATCGGGGGAGAAAAGCATTTCAACGTGGGTGAAGTAGCGGCGCAGACGCTTACCGTACTTCTTCCAGGAGAGCTCATGAATCTCGCGGGCACGAGCGGATGCCTGGGTTTCAGCATCGTGACCGTCAATCTCAAGGTGACCCAGCTCGGTGTTGGGCACCAGCTGGCCGTTGATAATCAGGGCTGAACCGATGCCGGTGCCCAGGGTAATCACGGCAATTAGACCGTCCTTGTCGCGGCCCTGGCCATAGAGCGCCTCAGCTAAACCTGCGGCGTCCGCGTCGTTGAGGGCATGTACTCTGCGACCGCCCAGAGCCTCGGTCATGATGCTCTCAAGGTCAGCGCCAATCCAGGACTCATCAACGTTAGCTGCTGACATGGTCACACCGTTACGCACCACGGCGGGAAAATCGATGCCGATAGCCGAATCGGGTGCCGGGGCAAGCTCACGCCCCTGTAGCTCGTCCACAATCTTTTTAACCACAGCGGCGCAGGCCTCCGGGGTAGCAGGCTGGGGAGTAGGGATGCGGAAACGCTCACCCACCAGGTTGCCGGTGCGGGTATCGACAATGCCACCCTTCATGCCGGTGCCACCAATCTCACGGCCGATGGCCAAATCAGCGGGGGTGGGGGCGGTAATTTCAGTCAGAACGGTTTCGCTCATGGATACTCCTTATAATCTGCACATAGCTAGTAAGGGATGCTTCCGGGGCGCTTATAGCGCCAGCCGGCGTGAAAAAACTTTAGGGGAGGGTCAAAACATCAACGCCGTCTGCGGTGACCACCATGGTGTGTTCAAATTGGGCGCTGCGCTTGCGGTCGCGGGTGACAACCGTCCAGTCGTCCTCCCACATGTCCCACTCAATGCCGCCTAAGGTCAGCATGGGTTCGATGGTGAAAATCATGCCCTCTTCAATGACGGTGTTGTAGGCGGGAGCAGCGTCGTAGTGGGGGATGATGAGCCCGGAATGGAACTCGCGGCCAACCCCGTGCCCGGTAAAGTCACGCACCACGCCGTAGCCAAAACGGGCGGCGTATTTCTCAATAACGCGACCAATCACGTTGATTTCACGCCCGGGCTTGACCGCCTTCATGGCGCGGTTCAGTGCTTCTTCGGTGCGTTCAACCAGCAGGCGGGATTCTTCATCTACGTCGCCAACCAACAGGGTGCGGTTGGTGTCTCCGTGCATATCGTGCAGGTAGGCGGTCACATCCAGGTTGAGAATATCGCCGTCCTCTAGCACCGTGGAATCAGGGATGCCGTGGCAAATAACTTCATTCAGCGAGGTGCACACGCTCTTGGTGAACCCGCGGTAGTCAACGGTAGAAGGGTAGGCGCCGTGGTCGCAGATGTATTCGTGAACCAACACATCGATCTCGTTGGTGGTGGTGCCGGGTACCGCAATTTTTTCAGCCTCAACAATGGCGCCTGCTGCGATTTTGCCAGCGGCACGCACCAGCTCTACTTCTTCAGGGGTATAGAGGTTAGAGCCCTTACCTTCGTTAGCTTCAGGCTTACCCACATACTCGGGGCGGACGATGTGCCCCGGCACTGGGCGCTGAGGGGAAACTGTGCCGGGGGTGAGGCAACCAACCGGTGCCTTACCCGGTTCGGCGGGTAGATTGTGCGAAGAAGTAGTGTTTGTCGACATGCTTCTATGGTAGTCGCCTGCTAACGCCCGTTGCACTTGGCGGCCCGCTGAATGAGTGCCTAAAAACGTAACTTGTGCCGGTTAGAAAAGATCCGAGTGGCTGCCCATTCTCGATAGGGTCAGCACAAGTACATCGTTTTCGATCTAGTACATCAAAAGCCAATCTGGCTCTATATGGAGTTCGCGATACCCAGCCCAGTTACCCGTTAAAGCATGATCCCGGTAGCTCTCTGGTAGCTGGCGACCTTCAGAAAGTAAACGAAGTACCGTCTCAAACTTGGCTAGGTTCCGCCCTCGCTTGCGAAGCTTTTTGACGTCCTTTTTGAAGGCATTGGTATAAGCGACTTTGTACATGGCCTAGCTATAGAGATCTTCTAGAAGCTCATTGACGGAAGAAAACTTCTTTGCATGGGGGTCTCGCGCAATCTGCTGAGCTTCAAGCATTGCTGCAATGGTTTCTTCATTGGGCTTCTTGGTCGATACCTGAAAAGGTAAACCGCCTTCGCGCAGCGCCTGGCGCACAAAAATGTTGAAAGCTGTTGACATGTTCATGCCAAGGTCGGCAAATAGGTGCTCTGCCTGTTCTTTGACCTCTGAGTCGACCCTAATACTGATGCTAGTTGTTGCCATGATGCAAACCTCCTGCCCTAATTTTAAGCTTTCTGTAGTGGTTTGTATATACGGTGAAGCGCTATATGGGTAGACTGGCAATGAGTTCACTGATAAAAGGAGGCGCTATGTCGCTTGATCACATCACCCCTGGCCCCCACGACCCTGAGTTCTACTACAACCTAAAAACCGGTCAGGTCGAAGAAGGGCAACAGTCACCGGCAAAAGATTTGTGGGGGCCTTTCAAGACCCGTGAAGAAGCAGCTGCGGCAATGGATAGCGCCCGCAAACGTAATGAAGAGCTGGATGCTAAGAAGGACGGCTGGTTCTAAGCCTTAGAATTTTTAGGCATAAAAAGGGTGATTCCTGCACCAGAGCTCACCCTTTGTTGCTTAAACTAGCTGTCGAAGCGGTGCTCGGGTGCCGGGTATGCCCCTGAGCGCACATCAGCCCGGTATGCCTTAGCGCCTTCGGTGAGAGTGTCAAAGAGGTTAGCGTACTGTTTGACGAAGCGCGCCATCTTGCCCTGGCGCAGCCCAAAAGCGTCCTGCCAGACCAGCACCTGCCCGGTGACGTTGGCCCCGGCGCCGATACCAATAATGGGTACCCGCACTGATGCGTCAATATCTGCCGCTACATCTGAACGGGTCATTTCCATGAGCAGGCAAAAAGCACCAGCCTCTTCAAGGGCTAGGGCAGCCTGCTTAAGCTGCTGCCCGCCGTCACGCCCCTGCACCCTAAAACCGCCCAGGGTGTGCTCAGATTGGGGGGTAAAGCCGATGTGCGCCATGACCGGGATGCCAGCTGCAACCAGGGCGCGTACATGCTCAACGTGGTGGGCGGTTGCTTCCATTTTGACGGCGTGTGCCCCGCCTTCTTTCATGAAGCGAACGGCGGTAGCGACTGCTTGAGCGGGGCTTTGTTCGTAGGAGCCAAAAGGCAAATCTGCTACAACCAGGGCACGCTGGGCGGCAGTAGAGACTGCCTTGACCAAAGGTAGCATCTCATCCACGGTAATGGTGAGGGTGGATTCATGACCCAGCACATTATTACCGGCTGAATCGCCGATGAGCAGCAAATCAATACCGGCACGGTCAAAAATCGTTGCGGTCAGCGCATCGTAGCTGGTGAGCATGGCGAACTTTTCGCCGGCATCCTTTGCCTGTTGCAGGTGCACGGTGCGTACCTTGCGCACAGCAAGGACGCTGCTCTTAGCTTCTGGCTGCGGGGCAGCTGCTGCGCTACCTGCGCTGTAGGGGGCGGTTTCTTCTGTAGACATACCCCTTACTTTATCGACCTCTGCGGGTGTGGCGCACCCCCATCTGTGCCGGTATCTCAGACGGTGAAAGTTTTGTTTAATGCAGGTAAAAGCTTGTGCAGCCAGCTCGTGCGGCAGGTAGGCTCTGGCGTAGAGTTAGAGGTAAGAGAGAATTCGGGTTGTGGTAGCGGTGTAGCTGCCTCAGCGAAGATGTAAGGATAACGTAAATGGACCGTCAGCAAGAGTTTGTTCTGCGCACTATCGAGGAGCGCAACGTGCGCTTTGTTCGTCTCTGGTTTACAGATGTTGTGGGGCAGCTAAAGTCTGTGGCGATTGCCCCTGCTGAGGTTGAGAGCGCCTTTGACGAGGGCATCGGCTTTGACGGGTCTTCTATTGAGGGGCTCTCTCGAGTGTACGAGTCAGATATGCTGCTGCAACCTGACCCCTCCACCTTCCAGGTGTTGCCCTGGCGGGGGGACGAAGAACCAACCTCCCGTATGTTCTGCGATATTCTAACCCCTGACGGCGAACCAAGCGCCTCTGATACCCGAGGTGTTCTAAAGAAGGTGCTTGAGAAGGCTGCCGGTATGGGCTTTACCTGCTACACCTCACCCGAGATTGAGTTCTACCTGCTTAAATCACCGGAGCTAGGTGCCAACGGCTTCCCCGAACCCGTCGACTATGAGAGCTACTTTGACCACACACCAGGTGGGGTAGTGCAGGACTTCCGCCGCAAGGCAGTATCAACCCTTGAAGAGATCGGTATTTCGGTGGAGTTCTCCCACCACGAAACCGGCCCCGGTCAGAACGAAATTGACCTGCGCCATGCCGATGCGCTGCAAACGGCAGATAACATCATGAGCTTTCGCACCGTCATTAAAGAGGTGGCTCTAGCCCGGGGTATTTACGCCACGTTCATGCCCAAGCCTTTCACTGAACACGCAGGCTCGGGTATGCACACTCACTTCTCCCTTTTTGAGGGGGATACCAACGCCTTCTTTGAGGCGGGTGCTGAATTCCAGCTTTCGCGCACCGCCAAGCACTTTATAGCCGGTGTTTTGCAGCATGCCCCGGAATTTACCAGCGTCACTAACCAGTTCGTTAACTCCTATAAGCGCCTGTGGGGTGGCGGTGAAGCACCGTCCTATGTTTCGTGGGGGCACAACAACCGCTCTGCACTGGTGCGGGTGCCGCTCTATAAGCCCAATAAAATGCAGTCAGCCCGCATGGAGTACCGCGGTATTGACTCAGCAGCAAACCCCTACCTGGCCTACGCCGTCATTCTGGCAGCCGGGCTGAAAGGCATCGAGAATGAGTACGAGTTGCCCTCAGCAGCGGTAACCGAAGACATTGCAGCTATGACCAGCGCCGAGCGCCGTGCCATGGGCTACCACGCCCTGCCGTCCTCGCTACACGATGCAATCCACCGTACTGAAGAATCTGAGTTCATGGCAGAAACTTTAGGTGAACAGGTCTTTGAGCAGTTCTTGCGCAATAAGCGCCGGGACTGGGGAGCCTTCCGTGCCGAAGTTACCCCCTATGAGCTGAAGAACAGCTTGGGTATTCTCTAGATCCATGATGAGGTTTATTCAAAAAAACACTCACCGAGCTGCACGAGCACACACCCGCCCGCAAGACCCTCTCGCTGGCTCGCTTCGCTCGCAAGCGATTCACGCCAGCCCCGAAGCCAGCGGGCGGAGTATGTTGCTCGTTCCGCTCAGTTCATTTGACCCTTTGAGTAAGCCTCCTCGCCTGTATTCACAAAGAGCCACGCACCAAGGAGAGCGCTACCGGTGAGCCAGACAAACCCCCCGGCAACTCCAGAAGAGGCAGCCCGTCAGGCTGAAGAAGCACGCAAAGCGCGTAACCGCCTGCTGCGCGAAATGACCTCGGTAGGCTTCTTTGACGCTGCGAAAAGTGAGCGCTGGTTAGATTCTAGGGAGCTTGAGAAAATAGACCGCACCAAGCTCTTTGAAGGGTTACGCCTTGCCCCCTCGCCCGATATTGCTCTACCTGCCCTGGTGCGGCTCATTGACCGTGCACCCCAGGTTGCCCAGTTAGCCAACCTTGGGGCGGACGCCGCGCCCCTCTACCGCCTGCTAGGCGGGTCAGAAGCACTGGGGGAGTTCCTGGTACGCCGGCCAGAGAACGTTGACCTGCTCACCGGTGATGATGGGTTCACAGAGTTCGCTGAGTGCCCGCCGTCCTTACTACCTGAAACGGACGGGGAGTTTCTAACCCCCATCGCCCCGCTGGATACACCCTACCGCAACCACCTGCTGCAAGCGGTGGGCGCTGATTCGGCAGCAACCACTTCGGTAGCTCAGCTGACCGGGAAGGAGGCCCACCTTGCCCTACGTACCGCCTACCGCCGTGAACTAACCCGCCTGGCAATAGCAGACCTAACCTCGTATGCCCCTGACCAGTTCATGCCCACTGCCGGGCGCCACCTGGCAGACCTAGCAGCAGCAGCCCTAGAAGGGGCGCTGGCCATTGCCCGTGCTGAGCTTGCCGCCGTCTACACCCCCCAGACCCTAGCTGCCATTGATCTAGCAATTATTGGTATGGGTAAGTGCGGGGCACGGGAACTCAACTATATCTCTGATGTTGATGTGGTCTATGCGGTTGCCCAAAAGCCCCTGAGCGACCTACCTGCCGGATTTGAACCGCTCACCGAAAACCAGCTCACCGCCATCGGCACTGAGCTAGTGCAGGCCCTGTCTAAGGCGATTATGGCACCGGCACCCGAACCTGCGCTTTGGGAGGTGGATGCCAACCTGCGCCCTGAAGGTAAGGACGGCGCCCTGGTGCGTACCGTTGATTCCTTTGTCACCTACTACAAGCGCTGGGCTGAAAATTGGGAGTTCCAGGCGCTGCTCAAGGCGCGCCCCATAGCGGGTAGCCCAGAGCTTGGTGTGCGCTGGGCAAAGGCTATGCGGCCCTTCATCTGGGAGTCTGCCGGGCGTGAATCCTTTGTTGAATCGGTGCAGCAGATGCGCGGTCGCGTCACCGATAACATCCCCGCTGCCGAGGTAGACCGGCAGATAAAGCTGGGCCCCGGGGGCTTACGCGATGTAGAGTTCACCGTGCAGCTACTACAGCTGGTGCACGGGCGAACCGATGAAAGCGTGCGCACCCAGGGCACCACAGAATCTATTATGGCTCTGAGCAAAGCCAGCTATATTGGGCGGGCAGATGCCCGCGCCTTCTTTGACCAGTACACTGCCCTGCGCCTTATGGAGCACCGCATTCAGCTGCTCTACATGCGCCGCACCCACCTGATGCCCGCCAAAGAAAATGACCGCCGCACCCTGGCAAGGGGTCTTTCATCCCCCATGAACATGGGAACACTCACAGAAGAGCAGATGCTCAAAAACTGGCAGGGCATCAAACGCCAGGTCAAGGCGCTGCACGAGAGACTCTTCTTCCGGCCTCTGCTAGCGGCGGTTGCCAACCTTTCCACCGATGAGCTGGCGCTCTCACCCCAGGCTGCTGCTGACCGCCTAGCCGCCCTGGGCTACAAGGACCCCAAGCGGGCTATGACCCACATCGAGGCACTCACCAAGGGTCTGCGCCGTTCAGCAGAAATTCAGCGCACCCTCATGCCAGTGCTCCTCATCTGGCTAGCAAAAGGCGTTGACCCGGACGCCGGGCTTCTGGGCTTTCGCCGTATCAGCGAGTCTTTGGGCGGCACCCCCTGGTACCTGCGTATGCTCAGGGACTCACCGGCGGCAGCCGAACGGCTCTGCTCCCTGCTCTCAAGCTCCCGCTTCATCACCGACCTGCTCGAAGACACCCCCGAACCCATTGCCTGGCTAGATAAGCAAGAAGACCTCACCCCCCGCAGCCCCCAGGCGCTAGAAGACCAGCTGTCTTCCCAACTGACCCGCCACACCGAAACTGCTGAAGCTATCAGGGCAGTGCGCATGGTGCGCCGTCGTGAAATTCTACGTATTGCCATGGGCGAGGCACTGGGTTTCACCGGTATCGAAGACGTCGCCCAGGGGCTAGCTGATATCGACCGCGCCGCTATCAACGCAGCTCTTACCCTAGCCCACCGCGAATACTACAGCGACGGGCGGCAACCCAGCACAGAGGTCGCCATTATCGCCATGGGCAGGCAGGGCGGCACTGAAATCGGCTACGGCTCAGATGCAGACCTCATCTACGTTCACCAGCCTGTACCCGGCGCAGATGAAACAGCAGCCCAAACTGAAGCCACCGAACTCATCACCCGCACCGTTCAGTTGCTCAAACAGCCCTGCACCCCGCCCATCCGCGCCGAAAAGGTGCTTGAAATTGATGCCGATTTGCGCCCCGAGGGTAAACAGGGCGCCATGGTGCGCTCGCTGAGTTCCTACCGCGATTACTATGAGCGCTGGGCTGACACCTGGGAGTTCCAGGCACTGCTGCGTGCCAAGCCCATTGCCGGTAGTCAGCAGCTGGGGCAAGCCTTTACTGATCTGATTGACCCCTACCGCTACCCGGCGTCCTTCCCGGCTGAGAAGGTGACCGAGATTCGCCGCATGAAGGCACGGGTCGAGACTGAGCGTATGCCCAGAGGCGCCGATAAAACCCGCCAGCTCAAACTGGGCAGGGGCGGCCTGACGGACGTTGAGTGGCTAGTTCAGCTGCTGCAGTTGCAGCACGCCCACCGGGTTGAGGGGCTGCGTACTACCTCAACTTTGGGGGCGCTGGATGCCGCGGTGCAGGCTGGTCTGGTTGAGGTGGCTGACGCTGATGTGTTGGCTTCTGCCTGGAAGCTTGCTTCTAAGATTCGCGGGTTGAATGTGCTGCGTACCGGCAGGGCATCGGATACCTTGCCCGCTGTTCGCTCTGATCTTGAGGCGATTGCTCGCTGGTGCGGTTACCCGCCGCACAGTGCACGCACCTTAGAAGAGGACTATCTGCGCATTACCCGCCAGGCGCGGGCGGTCTACGAGAAAATCTTCTACCCAGCTGCGCCCTAGAGGTGAGTCTAGCCTGCCTGTCGAATACGTAGGCAGGCTAAGCGTGCTTCTCTGCCTTTGAAATTTGCTCTGCCAGGTCTTCCGGCGAAAGCTCAGCTGCTGAAAACTCCGGGGTCAGCGGCAGATGCAGCCGCAAATCGGTACCAATACAAATTTCTACGTAGGCACTGTCTAGCTTGAAGTCTATAACGTGGCCGCCGCGCTCGTGGGCGTCATCAATAAAGTGGGCATGGCAACCAGGCACCCCAATGCCTTGCTCATAGATAGGGGTGCGGAAGCCAACGATGGTGCCGCGCACCCGGTCAAACTGCACAATCTCATCATGCTCGGTGGCATCTACCATCTTGGGGTAGGGTTTCTTCTGCTTCTGCACGGTGCGGGTGCGAATCCACTCGAAGTCGCCCACAATCTTGATGGCGTACATGTAATTCTTTGACACCGTGAAGTCATCAAGAACCTGAGAGGCCGACTGACGAATGATGTTATTGGGCAAGCCCCTGCGGATAGTGGGCACAAAGTTCATGACCACGGCAAAGGGCGTCTTCTGGTCCAGGCTAGCGGGTTCAACACTGCCGTCGTGGCGCATCTGGTAGCAGTTACCATCCAGCACCACCATCTCGCCGTCTAGACCGTTGAAGGTGCCCACCCCAAAGTTGCCGTGGCCCAACAGCTCACCAATGGTCATCTCACCGTCATAGATACCGTCAAGGAGCTGGGACATCAGCCCGGTCTGAAAGACCTCATTGCGGTAGACAGTTTCGCCGTTGAGTTGAGTGGGGGAGTAAGCCACGGTTCTCTCTCCTTTCGCTAGGACGTTGGTGCAGAGCCTGATGTCTAGGTTACTCTCTTGCGCACCAGGGTTGTTAAAAGACCGGTGCCCCTCACCATTATGTGGGTGAGAGGCACCAAATCTAGAGCATCTTACAAGCGGGGGCTTAGACGCCGTAGTACATCTGGTATTCCAGGGGGTGGGGTACCAGCGTGAGGGGCTCCAGCTCATTCTTGCGCTTGTAGTCAATCCAAGCCTGAATCAGGTCTTCGGTAAAGACGTCACCAGCCAGCAGGAAGTCGTGATCAGCCTCAAGAGCTGCCAGTGCCTCTTCAAGGTTGGCAGGAGCCTTCTTGATGTCTGCAGCTTCTTCAGCGGGCAGCTCGTAGAGGTCCTTGTCGATGGGTGCAGGCGGTTCAATGCGGTTGCGGATGCCGTCCAGACCAGCCATCAGCTGAGCAGCGAAAGCCAGGTAGGGGTTGGACGAGGGGTCCGGTGCACGGAACTCCAGGCGCTTAGCCTTGGGGTTGGTACCGGTGATGGGGATACGGATACCGGCTGAGCGGTTGCCCTGGGAGTACACCATGTTGACCGGTGCCTCGTAGCCGGGAACCAGACGCTTATAGGAGTTTACGGTGGGGTTGGTGAAAGCCAGCACAGATGAGGAGTGCTCAATCAGACCACCAATGTACCAGCGGGCAAGATCGGAAAGACCTGCGTAGCCGCGCTCATCGTAGAAGAGGGGCTCGCCACCTGCCCACAGAGACTGGTGGCAGTGCATACCTGAGCCGTTGTCACCAAAGACGGGCTTGGGCATGAAGGTTACGGTCTTGCCCCACTGGTCAGCGGTGTTCTTGATGACGTACTTGAACTTGAGCAGGTCGTCCGCTGCCTGGGTGAGGGTAGAGAACTTGTAGTTAATTTCTGCCTGACCGGGTGCACCAACCTCGTGGTGGGAGCGCTCAACCTCAAGACCAACCTCGTCCAAAGCTACGCACATGGCGTCACGCAAATCTGCCTGCTTGTCAACGGGGGAGACGGGGAAGTAGCCGCCCTTGGTGTTGGTCTTGTTGCCCAGGTTACCTCCCTCTTCCTTGCGGCCGGAGTTCCAGGGAGCCTCATCTGAGTCAATCTTGAAGAAGACTGACTGGGGGGTGACCTCGTGGCGGACGTCCTCAAAGACAAAGAATTCAGCTTCAGAGGCGAAGAAAGCGGTGTCTGCGATGCCGGTTGACTTCAGGTACTCTTCAGCGCGCTCAGCTACGCCGCGGGGGTCGCGGTGGTAGGGTTCGCCGGTGCGGGGGTTAACGATAGAGCCGGTGACAACCAGGGTCTTTTCTAGGCGGAAGGGGTCAACGTAGCAGGACTTAACATCGGGGATCAGCTGCATGTCTGATTCTGCGATGCCCTGGAAACCGCGGATGGAGGAACCATCGAACATCTGGCCGGTGACGAAGAAGTCTTCGTCAATCGCCTTGGCAGGCAGGTTGAAGTGCTGCTGCACACCGGGCATGTCGCAGAAGCGGATGTCGACGAACTTGATGTCTTCGTTCTTGATGAAGTCCAGGACTTCCTGAGCAGTTGTGAACATGTTTCTTGTTCTCCTTGAGGTTTCTCGACCCTCGGGGTGCTTGAGTTGGCGCCCCTTGTCTAGTCTCTAGCCTAGTTGCGCTCTTTTGCCCGCCGGTGTCTGCTATGTTTCGCTCATGTAACAGAACATGCGCCCTGTGAGCAACAGGTTACAGCAGGTAGCACACTGTGCCTGCTACCCATTTTAAGCATTTTTACGGTCTAAACAGGGTTTAGGTAGCAACCTGGGGCGCAATATATTGGGTAGGTGCCACCTGGGGCGGGTATTCTGGTGCCGTGGTTTCAAGAAAAGATATTGGCTCCTGGATTGAGGGAGCACCGACTCAGCAGCTCTACCCCGGCCAGGATATGGGCAGGCCCCAAAGTGGGCGCGGTTCAATTGCCCGGCCCATGCGCAGGCTTTTTGCTTTCTGTATTGATTGGTTTTTGATTGCCGGTATTTTTCTTGCCCTCAAGCAGGGGCCGCTTGCCGGTGTGAATGGTGTGCTGGTTGATCTGGGGCAGCTGGTCATCTTCTGGCTTTATATGGTCTCTGCCGTGGGTTTCATGGGGCATACAGTGGGGCATTTTGCCCTGGGTATGCAGGTGCAGCGAATAGATGGGCAGCCTGCCGGTTGGTTGGCAGCACTCATTCGCCAAACAGCGGTCATGCTGATACTACCGGTAGTTATTATGGACGCCGACCAGCGGGGCCTACATGACCGCGCCCGTCACACCATTCTGGTGATGATTAGGTAAGGTGGGGTAGATGAGCAAAGACAATAGACACAACCAGGACGCCGCGGCGCAGCTACCTGATGACCGGGCAGGGCAGCAGAGCCCGGCGTCCGCACCGGAGCCAGAAGAGCAGAAGCCAAGCGACCCGGCTCTGCCCAGCTTTTTGACTCACCCGGGCACCGTGGATAAGTGGTTGCTGGGCGCCCTGGCATTTATGACCATTTACTCGCTGGCGCTGATTCCGGCGCGAGCCTACCTGATAGTGAACCTACCCTGGCTGCTGAGCTTGCTGACCGGCTCGGGGCTGGGTCTGCTGATTACCGCCGCCCAGAATACAGACCAGCCACTGCTGTGGGGCTCACTGGCGGTGGCTGCTGGTTTAAGCACCATTAAGTTCATGGTGGTCTACTTCTTCATGGGTAAGCACTGGGGCCAGGCCTTTATTGACTGGATCTTCGCCAGCCACACCCCGCTGTGGTACCGCAAGCTTGAGGGCTTTGTGCAGCGGCACCTGCTGCTCTGCCTCTTTCTTTCCTTTATTCCCTTCTCACCGATTCCGGCAACCATTCTGGTGGCGATTGCCGGTATTCGTACGATGAACGGCTGGTTAGTTTTTGCCTACTGCTACCTGCTGGCGCTGGCTAACAAGTGCTTCTATCTTTACCTGGGGCTGACCTTTGGCGAGGGAGTACAGCCTACCTTGCAGACCATTGATAAGTACATGATGCAGATAACCCTGGTGCTGCTGGCCTATGTATTTGTGGTCAACTGGTGGAAGGGCAGCAAGAAGGCACGGCAATAACGCTCTTCTCAAGACCAAGACCCGCTGTGATGGTTCACAGCGGGTCTTGAATTTTAAGCGGTCAGGGCAGCGATGTCTATCTTTCCCATACTCATGAATTTTTCTTGGGCACCGGGCTGGGCCATTAGCTCACTGAAGTTAGCGGGGATAACCTGCCAACTGATGCCGTATTCGTCCAGGCACCAGCCGCAGCGTTCGGCTTCTGGTACAGCTGAGATAGCCTCCCAGAGCCTATCAATTTCTGCCTGGTCTTCTGCTGTGACCAGCAGGGAGACGCCGCCGCTGAAGCTAAAGTCGTGCATAGAGCCGCCGTCTGAAATCATGAACCAGCTACCTGCGATTTTGGCGTCTGAGAAGAGCACCTGGTCGTCCGTACCGGGCATGAGCATACGGTTACCCAGGGTGGAGCCGGGAAAGAGCTCCATGAGCTTGTCAGTAAAAGCTAGTGCGTGGTTGCCGCGGATAAACATGATGGCGGGCAGGACGGCGGGGCGTGGCTCCCCTGCGGGGTTGGTGAGCATGAGCTGCCAGCTGACCCCGTAAGGGTCCTGCACCCAGGCGTAGAATTCAGAGAAGTCGTAGGAGCCTAAGGGCATCAGCTCTGTTGAGCCAGCTGCCATGAGAGCGGCATGGGCTGCTGCTAGCTCTTGGCGGGCGTCCCCGCCTGCTGCCGGGTCAAAGTTCATCATGAAGCTGACGGAGGGGTTGGGTTTGTAAGTGTCGTCGGCGTTGATGATGCCGATGGTGTAGCCCTTGATATCCAGGTCGATGGTGAGGGTTTTACCGGCTAGGTCTTTCTGAACGTCAGGTACCTGCTCGGGGTAGCGTTGGCTGCCGGTGATGCCTGCGCCAAAGGCTCGGGTGTAGAGGTCGGCTTGTTGGTCGGCGGTGCCAGCTGCCCAGATAACGGGGGTAATTTTCTGCATGCTCTAACTCTAACCCAAACTGTTCTTGCGCAAAGCTGAGCGTAAGCACCAGGTGGGGTGACCGGCAAACGGCGGCGAGTTTTAAACAGAAGAAACCCCTCCGCACCATATCTACGAAACCAAAAATTCTGAGAAAACTGCGGAGGGGTTTTTCTGTTTAACTGTTTGAGTGTAGCCGTTTCGTCGGTTATCCCGCTCTAGCCTTGCGCCCACTGCTCACACTTTAGCGCATACCCTTGCGGTCGGGGCGCATCCGCATGGGGTCGATGCCCTTGGGGATGGCGTTCATGAAGTTGTTGTGCTTGCTGAGAGAATCAATGCGGTTGGCTACCTGGTGCATTTCCTGCTGGGTGAGCTGCTTGGGCAACTTGTTCATGGTCTTGGTCAGCTGCTTGAGAGCCACCTGCCCCTCAGCGTTGCCAGAGTTGATGACGTGCACCGGTACGGTGGGCACAATTTTCTTGTACTTGAGCTTTTCTTTTTGAACCAGGGCACCAACGCGGTTGGTGGGGCCTTCGGTGACCAGGACGATGCCGGGGCGGCCGATGGCGCGGAAGACGACGTCCTGTGACTTGTTGGCGGCGACGGGGGTTTGCTCAAAAATCCAGCCGCGGCGCAGGGTAGAGAGGGCTGCACCGGAGCGACCGGGCTGACCTTCTAGCTGGGCGAAGGCTGCTTTTTCTGCGCGGCGTGAGAGTACCATGACGGCAAAGAGGATGCCCAGGGGGATGCCGATCAGCAGGAAGGTGATCCAGTTGTTGAGCAGCAGACCGATGAGGAGGAAGATGAGGACGGTGCCGAAGAAGATGAGTGCGAGGATCCAGGGGATGTTGGGGTCCTGCTGGCGGGTCATGGTGTAGACCTGCTTCATCTGGGCAAATGCGCCTGGGCCACGCTTGGCGCGGCGTTCGGCGCGTGCCTTTTTCTTTTCTTCACGGGTCTGTGCGCGGGAATCAGCCACTGGTTTTCCTTTGTGTGTCGGTGCGGGGCACGCAAAACCGCCGGGGCTGGTAGCGCGCCGTAACTTTCCCATTCTATACGTGCGGTGCCCACCGGGAAAACCGGCGGGCACCGTGGGGGTGTTATCTAAGATTAGTAGCCTGCAGCTACCAGAGAGCTGGCTTCCTGGGCGGCGTGGCCTTCGTCTGCAATGTGGGCAAGGTGCTCAGGGATTTGTCTGCCGTTCTTCTTCATGGCGCGTGCCCAGAGGCGGCCTGCCCGGTAGGAGGAACGCACCATGGGCCCTGCCATAACGCCTGCAAAGCCGATGTCTTCTGCCATCTTTGAGAATTCTACGAACTCGGCGGGCTTGACCCAGCGGTCGATGGGGTGAAAGAGGGGGCCGGGGCGCAGGTACTGGGTGATGGTGATGAGGTCAGTGCCAGCATCGTGCAGGTCACAGAGCGCTTCATAGACTTCATCGTTGGTTTCG
>JAUMUH010000116.1 GCA_030530765.1 Rothia sp. (in: high G+C Gram-positive bacteria) | reverse complement strand
AGTTTCGCCTTGAGCCTGCTTGCCCAGACCAATGAGCGCTAGGACGCCAGCACCTACTTCTTCAATGCCGGGCAGGCGGGTCAGCTCATCGGCACCACCGGTCACACCCAGGTCTTCAAGAATTGCTTCAAGCCCCTCAGCGGTTTCAGCATCAAGCGGGTTCTCTGCTAGGGCGGGGCCGTCGTCGGTCGAATAAACGCCAAGAACCAGGGCACCGGCGTCCAGGCTCTCAAGATCAGCTGCGGCAACTGAGAAAGAAAGGTCGTGTGATTCGCTCATCAAAGCTCTCCTTGTGTGCGGGGTAGTGGGCCATCAATTTATGTCATCGGTACTTTCCAAACATAGAACTCCCTGGGGCTATGCCTAGAAAGGGCTACTACTCAGAGTAGGCGTCTTTGCCCCAAAAGTGTACTCCATACCACACGCTTGCGCTGATGTTATCGCTGAGCGAAACCGCTATAGGAATGGTAAGTGAACTACCCGCGTTATACATGCAATACACCACCCTGCCCAACAGCAAGCTAGAGTACTATGATTACTCACATAAAAGATTGACCAGCAAAAGAGGAGATAGGGAGGAACCACTGATGGCACAACAGCAATTTGAACACCTGTACATAGCGCAGGCGGGGGCTTTTGAGAACGAGAGACTGCGAGGTTTGCCCCTTGTCGTCGCGATGTCCCACCCCCAGGATGCCGGCGGAACTGCTGGGCACCTAGGGGAGGTGCTCCTCCATGAACTCAAAAACATCCCCATCATTGAATTTGATGCTGACCGTTTGCACGACTACCGGGCACGCCGCCCCCGCATCACCTTTAACAGGGACCACTACACCGACCCTGTGTTGCCACAACTAAAAATGTATGTGGTAGAAGATAGGCTGGGTAAGCCTTTCTTACTTCTCACCGGCACTGAACCTGACCTGCTGTGGCAACGCTTCACCGCAGCCCTGGTAGAAATTGCTCAGAGGCTTGAAGTTTCTGTGACTCTCTTTGTTTCTGGCTTCCCCATGCCCGTGCCGCACACTCGGCCGCTACCTGTCACCGCCCACGGCTCCCGCAAAGACCTACTGGGCGGTATATCAGCGTGGAAGCCCGAAGCAATTGTTCAGGGTTCTGCCGCTAGTCTGCTTGAGGTTGCTTTGGAAGAAGCCGGAATTGGCACCGCTGGCTTTGCTATTAATGTGCCCCAGTACCTGTCAGAATCTGAACTGCCCCAGACCGCTTTAGCAGCCATGGAGCACCTGTCCATGGCGGCTAAACTCAGCCTGCCGTCCGATCGGTTGAGGGAACTGTCAGAAAACGTGCACGTCCAGATTAATGAGCAAGCTCATGCCAACCCAGAGATTCTAGGAATGATAAACCGCCTAGAAGCCTCCTACGACGCCAACGCCGGTAGTAACGGCTACCTTGGGGCGCCACTGGCGCAGCGAGAGGCAGGTAACGTGCCTTCCCGGGACGAGATTGGCGCCGAAATTGAGGCTTACCTTGCCAAAATGGACGGCGAAGACCAGCAGTAAAACACGATGTGACGGGTAAGTCTTGTACATCAGAGCCGGCGGTGAAGCTCCCCTGTGGATAAGGGGCTGTAGGTGCGTCATAAACTGACCCACGTTCACCGGGACACCGCCGTCCTCTTTATGTGGTGCAGACTACCCGGTCGCACCTATCCACACATCAACCGGAACCTTGGCGAACGGTTGGGGCGCTTGCCAGGGTAAAAGCATGACTCAAAGCAACCCGTTTTCCCTATTTGACCAAGACCAACAACCAGACAAACCCATCCAGGTAATTACCCCAGTGCGTACCGAGGTGGATGTCGTTGCCGTTTGTGTGCACACCCTAGGTTTCTGGCCAGAAAACTCCCTGGTACTACTGACCGTAGGCGACAGCGGCATTGGTCCGCTCCTACGCGTAGATCTCGCCGACCCGCGGGCAGATACCATTAACAGCTATCTGCACCACTTTCTGACCCAGCTACCCTTTAACCTGCCGGGGCCAGAGCCCTTCACTCAGATGTTCGCCCTCTTCTTTGGGCCTTCTATAAGCTCTGCCTCTGCCCTAAAAGAAGAACAGGCACATACCCACCAGGTTGTAACCGATACCGAACTAGAGTTCATCCAGTCACTAGAGCCCTTCTTACAGCCCCTTGAGCACATCACCCGCGAACTTTCCATTAACCTCCTTGACGCTATTGCCGTGGGGAAACACTACATCTGGGCGCTAGAGCCCCCTTACCCCGAGCTACGCCGCTCCCAGCCCATCACAGCCGTCCTCACCAGTGCCCTCTACCAAGAACTGCTCATCAGCGGCTCAACCGTTGCCAGCAATCAAACAGAAAAATTAGCACAATCCGCATGGAACCCCTTAGAAACCGGTGATCCTTCAGAAAGAGACCACTGGCTCAGCTATGCAGAACTTGCGGCAGAAGAATACCTCACCCAAAAAGCGCAAACCCCTGCCGCTGAATACGCTCAAATACTGGTAGAACTCACCATGTGGGACGCCGCCCTCACCCGCTGCTCCCAAATCATCTGCCACCACGCCAGCACCCAGCAGGAGCAGAGCGGGCTAACCCTGGCAGACCGCATACGCCAGGAACTCACCAAAGACGGTGCAGCCTACCTGGCGGCCTCCCTCAACAGCACCGCCACCCTGCAGCTTCTCATCTATCTCGCCTGCACCGACCTGCCAGCAGCACTGGCAGCACTAGAATCAATCGCGCAATCAGCAGAAGAAAATCACCCCGGCACAACCACCAACCAGCCAGTGCTACCACAAGAAACAACCTGCACCCTCTACAACCTGACACCACCTGCCCCGCAGCCTAGCCCCGCACACGACGAGCAAACTGCAATAGAGGCAATGGCAGCCACCCTCAGTGGCCGCAACCCCCACACCCCCAACTGGCAACGCCTAGCTGCACTGAACGCAATCTGCCTGCTGCTAGAAAACATCACCCACGGAAAACCCGAAAGCCTCAGCATCCTAGCCCAAGCCTGGATGTACTGGCTACGCGGAAACTCCTCAGCAGCAGACCTACTACTCACCAGTATCAAACCGGAACACCACAGCTATAACCCAACCCTGCTACACCAGATACTCCACAGAGGGCTAGTACCAGCCTGGCTCACCACAACCCCCACCCCTCCCTGGCAACACCTAACGTGACCAAAACAGCTCAAGACACCCAGCCCGAAAATAGGTAAACACAAAAAAACATGCCATACTTGACTACTGACCCCGCTTGTCTTATGCACAAAAACAAGGTGACCCACCGGGAATAAAGGCTGTGCCCGCGGTGTTCCAACCACACGGAACCCCACACAGTAGGTGGAACTACCGTAAGACTTGACAGGGTCTTAGGTGTTTTGACCGCGAACACCGCGCCACATTCGCAAACGGTCAACTAACCAGAAAGGTTTTCTGTGTCACCAGCCGCACGCAAGAAAGCAAGCAGCGAAACCGCTGCCTCCAAAGCAACCGCAAAAAAGACCTCAACTCGCTCAAAGGCAGAAGAAACAGAAGAGACCCTCGAAACCCTAGAAGCAGAAGAGGGCCCCGAAGCCGCTGCCGCACCCAAACGTGCCACCAAGAAAACCACCAGCAAAAAAGCCGCACCCAAAAAAACCCGCAAAACTAAAGACAAAGACGAAATCGACGACGACCTCGATGAAGACCTCGATAAT
>JAUMUH010000115.1 GCA_030530765.1 Rothia sp. (in: high G+C Gram-positive bacteria) | reverse complement strand
CCGGCCAAGGACGCCCTGCTCTCTGGGCGTGTAGACCGCATTGAGAAGGACCAGCTGGGCAGGTTCATCATCATTGACCTGAAAACCGGTAAACATAAGCCCAGTAAGGCTGACCTTGAAAAGCACCCCCAGCTTGCCTCCTACCAGGTGGCACTTGAAGCTGGTGCCGGTGAACTAATGGCAGCTGCCCTGCAGGCTGAGCTAGCAGGGGCAAGCCAGGATGGCGCGGCTCAGCTCGGCGCAGAAAGCGGCGGCGCGCCGTCCAACGCCGGTGACCAAGCGAAGAGCCAGCGCCAGACTTTGGAATTCACGGGGCTGAAAGAACTCTCTGGTGGTGCACTGCTGCTACAAATAGGTGATGGTACTAAGAGCTATGGTGAACAGACCCAAGAACCCCTAAGCGCAGAGAGCAGTTGGGCTGTGGAGCTGATTAACCGGGCTGCTGAGTTGATTGCCGGTGAACAGCTGCAAGCCCGCCATGCTGGTGGGGGAGCCTACGGTATTACCTGTTCTCTGCCCGATATCTGCCCGCTGTGTTCGCGTGGCAGACAAGTAACCACCCGTTCAGCCCTTTAGGAGAGTGGAACCTATGACTTTTACCAGCGATTCAAGGCCTCTGCTGACCCCTGAAGAGATTGCTGATGCGCTAGGGCGGCCACGCCCCACGGTGGAACAGTCCGCTATTATTTCATCACCCTTGACCCCGCGTCTGGTGGTGGCAGGTGCTGGCTCAGGCAAGACTGCAACCATGGTAGTCAGATATGTCTGGCTGGTTGCTAATGGGCCGGTACGCGCTGACCAGGTGTTGGGCGTAACCTTTACCCGTAAGGCAGCCGGGGAGTTACGTGAGCGTATGCGTAGCCGCCTTGAAGAGCTACGTCGTCAGAACCTGGTACGTCAAGCACCGGGAGAAAGCGAAGAAGTAGCCGGGGACCCGGTGGTATCTACCTACCACTCCTACGCAAATTCTTTGGTCTCTACCTATGGCCTTCGTATCGGTATTGAGGACGATGCTCAGATGCTCGGCGGTGCCCAAGCATGGCAGCTGGTTGCCCAGCTGGTGGAGCACTATGACGGGAAACTGCCTGAAAAGGGCGTCGCCAAATCAACCATGACTAGTGCGGTGCTCAAACTTGCCGCTGAATGTGCTGAGCACCTGGTAACGCCTGAACAGGTGAGCACTTGGTGCCAAGAGCAACTCAGCAAAGCGCAGAGCATTGCCTCGAAACCTACCAGCAAGGGGGCAACCGCTGAACAACGTACACTGATTCAGGGGCTGGAACTGCGCATTTTCTACGCTGAGCTGGTGCAACGCTACACCAAGGTTAAAGAACGTATGCAGGTGATGGACTACGGCGATCTTATCGCTCATGCCGCCCGTATTGCCCGTGAAGTACCGGCTGCCGCTGAAACTGAACGCGAGCGTTTTGCCGTGGTGTTGCTGGACGAGTTCCAAGATACCTCCCACGCCCAGATGCAACTTTTCTCTGACCTTTTTGGCGCCCGAAACGGCAAACCAGAGCACCCGGTTATGGCGGTGGGCGACCCGAAACAGTCCATTTATGGTTTCCGCGGTGCATCAGATGGGCAGCTCTTTAGCTTCTATGATTTCTTCCCCACATCAAATCGCACCGCTAGCTATCTGACCGTTGCCTGGCGTAATGATAGCGCTATTCTTTCAGCTGCCAACACCAATGTTGCACCCCTGGCGGTTCAGCCCAATTGGGTGGTGTCCTCCCACAGTATCGAGGTGCCTGACCTGGTGACACGGCCTGCCCCTGGCACCGGCAGGGTAGAGGTTGGTGAGTACCTCACCGACCAGGACGAAGCCCGTGCCATAGCTGCTCGCATCATCACAGAGAGAGCGCCCTTTACCCACCGACCGCTTGAAGAAATGCCCACCATGGCTGTGCTCTGCAAAAAGCGAGCCCAGATGGAGCCTATCCGTGAGGCATGTGAAGAGCTGGGTGTACCCTATCAGGTGGTTGGCCTCGGCGGTCTGTTAGATACCCCAGAAATTGTCGATACGGTGGCAGTGCTCAGGGTTCTCTCAGACCCCGGGCGCTCAGATGCCCTGATGCGCCTCCTTGCCGGTGCCCGTTGGCGTATCGGAGTGAGTGATCTACTGGCTTTTGCCGATTGGGCTTCTGCTCTCAAACAGCAGCGTGAATATGAAATTCGCTTTGGCATCACCGCCGAGGCAGCAGCTACCCGCGTTGAACAAGAAGCACTGGACGAGCTGGAAGAGGCACGCCAGCGCGGGCTACAGAGCCAGGACGAGATAAAGCGTCTCAAAGAGGCAGAAAGTCTTGATAGTTTTGAACGCTACCGTCGCGTCTTGGACGCCGCTGCCCCCGATGTTTCAGACGGAGCTTCCCTCATCGAAGCACTGGAAAACCTGCCACAACCTGGCTGGGTGAGCCCTCGCACCGGCAGGTCCCTCAGTGATACTGCCTTGGCGCGCCTACAGCAGCTAGCCGGTGAACTGGCATACCTGCGTCAGTTCACCGCCGATGATCTCACCACCCTCCTTTTTGAAATTGAACGTACCACGCTGCTCGATATTGAACTAGCGTCTCGCCCCGGTGTGCGCTCGCACGCTGCCCGCCGTCATCTTGATGCTTTTCATAGCGTTGCAGCGTCTTATGAAGCGAGCGCTCCGCGGGCTGCTGCTCTGCTCTTGGCCGCGGCCAACGGTTTAGACCCAGATGAGGGTGAAGATACGGTGCGTTTTTCTCTGTCAGCTGGTGCTGCCTCTGCCAGTGGGGTAAGCGGTTTCTTGGCTTGGCTTGATGCTGCTGCAGCAGAAGAAAACGGTCTTGAGACGGTGGCTGATGCGCCCCGTCACGATGCGGTTCAGCTGCTGACCGTACATGCCTCTAAGGGCTTGGAATGGGACCATGTCTATCTGCCGGGCATGGCAAGCGGTGAGTTCCCCGATGGCAAGGACGAACGGTGGACGAAAAAGGGCGACACTCTACCGTGGGCTTTGCGCGGGGATGCCGCCTACCTGCCGTCCTGGCGTGATGACTTTAAGAACCTGCGTGATTTCGGTGAATTCATGGCGCAGATGAAGGAGCAGGCAGTTGAGCACCGGGTGGCTGAAGAACGCCGTCTTTCTTATGTTGGTTTTACTCGGGCTAGGTCGCTATTGGTGCTGACCAGCTCAGCGTGGAAGGGGACTGGGGCGAAACCGCGGGCTATGTCGCAGTTTTTGACTGAGCTGATTGACCGGGCAGAAGAATTAGAGGGAACTGAAGGCCAGGGTATTGGCGCACATATCATTGCTAGCATTGATCCACATCAGGTGGGGCAGACCAACCCACAATCTGCTACTGTGCTCACTGCCCTGTGGCCCTTTGACCCGGTGAACGGTCCAGAGGTTCGTTCTTGGTCTTCTCTTGAGGAATTAGAAGAAGCCGGTAGAGAGGCTGCACTGGGTGGGGGAGCACCCCCGGCAGGTTCAGGGGTGCACGGTGGTGCTCAGCTGACCCCTCGGCAGGTTCTTGAGCAGGCAGCAGCTAACGTTTTGCGGGGCGGTCTTGCCCCGAGTGATTTCGCCCAAGCTCAGCAGAATCTTGGGGAACTTTCTGCAGAAGATCAGGCTGAAAATGCCCGTGTGATTGATAGCTGGCAGCAGGAGACCGACTTGCTTCTTGAGCTCTTGCGAGCCCCAGCTTCTCCCGCACCCTTTGAGCTGCCCGGTCATATGTCTGCCTCACTGCTGGTGCAG
>JAUMUH010000010.1 GCA_030530765.1 Rothia sp. (in: high G+C Gram-positive bacteria) | reverse complement strand
TGGGCTGACCGTAGAAGTTGTTGAGCACCAGTAGGCGCTGCCCTTCGTGTTCACGAATGAAGGCGTAGACCTGCTCGTGCTCCTGGGCGTAGGGTTGGTAGCTGCCCTCAGCAATGAGAGGCAGACTGTGCCGCAGTTCTACCAGGCGGCGGTAGAAGGGCAGAATTGCGCCACAGGCTTCTTCTGCTTCAACGTTAATCTCAGCCTGGGAGGTGGGTGCTAGCCAGGGGGTGCCGCTGGTGAAGCCTGCGGTGGGGCCCGCCGTCCACTGCATGGGGGTGCGGGAATTATCGCGGGACTTCTTTGCTACCAGGGCAAATGCCTGCTCATCACTGAGCCCGCGCTGGCTCAGCAGGGCGAAGGCATTGTGGGATTCAACGTCTACATAGTCATCAATAGAGGTGTAGACCGGGTCAACCATGCCGATTTCTTCACCCATGTAAATGTAGGGGGTGCCGCGCATCAGGTGGGTGACTGCCGCCAGCATGGTGGCGCTTTCAACCCGGTAGTTTTCAACATCGCCAAAGCGGTTGAGGGCGCGCGGCTGGTCGTGGTTATTGAAGAAGGACGCCTGCCAGCCGCCACCTGCCTGAATGCCCACTGCCCAGTCGGTCAGCAGCTGCTTGAGTTCCATGAAGTTGAAGGGAACATCAGACCACTTTTCGCCCTGGTCATAGTCCACCTTGAGGTGGTGGAAAGAGAAGACCATATCTAGCTCACCGTTTTCGGGGGCGGTGTAGCGCACCGAGTTGTCGATGGTGGTTGAGGACATCTCACCCACGGTCACCGTGCCCTCAGTATCACCGAAGGACGCCCGGTTGAGCTCCTGCACCCACTCATGCACCTGCTCGGTGTCGGTGTAGAGCAGTTTCTCATTCTCACCTGGGGCAGCATCGCGCAGCTGCTGGCTCTTGCCAATCACGTTGAGCACGTCAAAGCGGAAGCCGCGCACACCCTTGTCTTTCCAAAAATTCACTACCTTGAAAAGCTCTTGGCGAACCGCTGGGTTGTGCCAGTTCAAATCAGCCTGGCTGGTGTCGTAGAGATGCAGGTAGTAGAGGTCAGTGTCGCCAAACTTTTCCCAGGCAGGCCCACCAAACTTTGACTCCCAGTTGGTGGGTAGGCTACCGTCTGCCTGGGCTGGGCGCAGGTAGAAGAAATCCTGGTAGTACTTCTCACCCGCTAGAGCACGCTGAAACCACTGGTGCTCGGTAGAAACATGGTTGAGCACCATATCGAACATAACCCCGATGCCCTCTTGTGCCAGGGCAGCAATCAGCTGCTCGACGTCCTGCATGGTGCCCATATTAGGGTCTACCCGGTAGTAGTCGGCAATGTCGTAGCCGTTATCCTTCTGCGGGGAGACAAAGAAGGGGTTGAACCAGACCATATCCACGCCCAGGGAGGCAATGTAGGGTACTTTCTCAAGCACCCCGCGCAGATCCCCCACCCCGTTGCCGCTGCTATCGTAAAAAGACTTGGGGTAAATCTGGTAAATAACCTTCTGGTGAAAGCGCATGGCACCTCTTTAAACATTAAGGACGGCGGGGCTAAGGCAAAGTGGGTAAAAGAAAAGCGTACCCGTAGGTGGGCACGCTTTAACCTTACCTGTCTAACAGGTTCTTGTGGAGGTTCTTGAGTAAGAGCGGAACTTTATTCAGAAACCGGAATTTCCTGGCGGCGATGCGCAAAATCCAGGTAGCGGAACTTATCTGCCCGGTGGCGGGAGACGGTGTACTGAAAGGCGGTGCCGTCCTCAAGCACGGTGATAGAGGTGGTGACCGCAACGTATTCCCCATCATGCAGCTTCAGGTGCTTTGCGTCATCGGGGGTTGCCGGCTCAACAGTAATCTGCTTGGCAGAAGAAGCAATCTTAAGCTTCAGCTCACCCTCAAAATACTCGTAGAGCGAGCCCTTGCCCACCTCACGGCTAATCTGCGGCACCACCTCTTTGACGATGTAATCGTGGTCAATAATGGCAGGTAGACCGTCAATGTGCCGCAGGCGCATCAGGTAGGTTACCGGCACCGGCTCAAGTTCATCGTCCCCCGCCAAAGGCTGAAAGGGTACAGGGGGCAGGGTAGCCTCTTCGAGGGTAAGCAGCTCGGTGTGCGTGGTCTTGCTGGCACTTTCAGCAAACTCCTTGTAGCTGACCAAAGAAGAAACCGGCAGGGAATAGCGCCTGTGGTCAACCACCAAAGAGCCTTTGCCCATAATGCGCTGAATGTAGCCGCGGTCGGTCAGAATCGCCAGCGCCTTGCGGGCTGTTTCGCGCGAAACCCCGTACTTTTCCGTCAGCTTTTTTTCGCTGGGTAGCAGGTCACC
The DNA here is from genome assembly GCA_030530765.1 of Rothia sp. (in: high G+C Gram-positive bacteria). Lineage (GTDB taxonomy): Bacteria > Actinomycetota > Actinomycetes > Actinomycetales > Micrococcaceae > Rothia. The sequence continues at coordinate 26,356 of JAUMUH010000010.1, read as the reverse complement.
GACAACGTATTTACCCTCATCAATATCACGTGCCAGGTCATGATAGATGCGTTCGAACTTTCCCATATGGTCCCTTATACGGCAGAAGGTACCCCGCTGGGTAACTACCTCAAAAGGCAGGTACTCAGCGGGGCTGGGGTCTTCCCCTGTGGCGTCACGCCACGTGTGCTTTTACATATTGTAAAGTGCCCAGGTAGCCTTGCAGAACACAGGGGGGAGAAAATATCAAATCGCTAGAAGAGGCGCTCGCTTGCTATAGCAGCACCCTCAGATAGGGCGGCTAGCTTGGCGCGGGCAATGCTGGGGTGAATCCTGCCGCCCAGGCCACAGTCGGTGGATGCAACCACGTTCTCTTTACCAGCCACAGAGGCAAACTGCTCGATACGCTGGGCTACCAGCTCCGGGTGCTCAACCACATTGGTGGAGTGAGACACCACACCGGGGTAGAGCACTCTGCCGTCCAGATCAATATGTGCCCACTCCTTCCACTCGTGGGCGTGGCGGGCATTAGCCGCCTCAAAGCTGTAGCCACCCACCTTGAGCTTAGCCAGCGAACCAATAATATGCTTGAGCTCAATATCGGTGGTGTGCGGCCCGTGCCAAGAACCCCAGCACAGGTGGTAACGAATCAACTCTGTGGGGATGCCCTCAAGCGCATAGTTGAGTGACTCAATCGCCAGGTCAGTAAAACGCAGGTACTCCTCAACGGTGGGTTCAGGCACCAGCTGGTCCCAGGCCTCGGCAAAAGAGGGGTCATCAATCTGAATCGTTAACCCTGCCTCCGCAATAGCCTTGTACTCTTCCTTGAGCACATCAGCCCAGGCATACACCCATTCCTCATCGGTGGGGTAGAAGCGGTTACCAATACGGGCCGCTGAACCGGGGGATAGCGCCGCCACAAAACCGCTGTGCGCCCCGCTACCCTCCAGGGCAGAGGTCAGATTGCGGACGTCCGAGGCAACGTCCTCTTGCCCCTGGTAGCTAATCGCGCTGGTAGCAGCCACAAACACCGGCTTCTTATTACCCAACTCAATGGTCTTGTAGAAGTCTGCGAACTTGTTCCAGTCACGGCGCACCGCAAAGCTATTGAGCCTACCGTTACCCGGCTCCTTGAGCAGCGCCAGCTGGTCAACGTCATCGAGCACCTCAAGCCCAGCGGTGCGAGCAAAGCTGTAGGTCCACCAGGCACCGTAATCAATGGGGGAGGTCATGGCATGGCCGTACTCGCCGTCATTGACAATATCTATGCCTAAATCGCGCTGCTCTTTAACAACGGCTGCAACCTCTTCGGTTAGAACCTGTTGAAAATCAGACTCTGCAAGAGTGCCCTCTTGGCGCTGGGCGTTAGCGTCCAGCAGACGCTGGCTACGAGGCAGAGAACCTACATGGGTGGTCAAAATCTTATCTGTGTTGATGGGCATTGCTGCTCCTTGATTGTTCCTACGGCTGTAGCGGCAAAGCACCGAACCCGGTGCCTTAGCCGTATTTCTAGCAAACCGCGCCCACCCCCGCCCTGCCAAGTCTCTGCCCTTATCTGCGGCAATATTTCTGTGTTGCGTCACCTTGTCATATATTTCGCCGCTGTTCCTGAGCCGCACCGCGCCGTCCTACCCCTACCAGATAGTGAGACACCCCGGTTCTCTAGAGCCAGCCGCGCACCCCCGGCGTAGACTATAGACAAACTCAGCCCACCACGAAAGGTAGAAAGCAGTGCCGCACCTGCGCTCGCGTACCTCAACCCACGGTAGAAACATGGCTGGCGCCCGCGCCCTCTGGCGCGCCACCGGCATGGGCGATGACGATTTCGGCAAGCCCATTATCGCTATCGCCAACTCTTACACCCAGTTCGTGCCTGGCCACGTCCACCTAAAAAACATGGGCGACCTGGTTGCCGGTGCCATCCGTGAAGCTGGCGGCGTTGCCAAGGAGTTCAACACCATTGCGGTGGACGATGGCATCGCTATGGGTCATGACGGCATGCTCTACTCCCTGCCCTCCCGTGACCTCATCGCAGACTCAGTGGAGTACATGGTCAACGCCCACCGCGCGGACGCCCTGGTCTGCATCTCTAACTGCGACAAAATCACCCCCGGCATGCTGCTAGCTGCCATGCGCCTGAACATCCCGGTCATTTTTGTCTCTGGTGGCCCCATGGAATCGGGCGAAGGTATCGAGGGTGTGGTTGAGCACCGCCTTGACCTGGTAGATGCCATGTATATGGCGGTGGACGAGAGCATCACCGATGACCAGCTGGCGCAGATTGAAAAGAACGCTTGCCCCACCTGCGGCTCCTGCGCCGGTATGTTCACCGCTAACTCCATGAACTGTCTCAATGAAGCAATTGGCCTGGCGCTGCCTGGCAACGGCACCACCCTGGCAACCCAGGTGGCACGCAAGCAGCTCTTTTTGGACGCCGGTGCAAAGATTGTGGAGCTAGCAAAGCGCTACTACGAGGGCGACGATGAATCGGTTCTGCCCCGCTCCATCGCCACCAAGGCTGCCTTTGAGAACGCCATGGCGCTGGACGTTGCCATGGGCGGCTCCACTAACACTGTGCTGCACATCCTGGCCATTGCCCACGAGGCAGAGGTCGACTTCACCCTAGAAGACATTGACGCTATCTCCCTCCGCGTGCCCTGCCTAGCCAAGGTCGCACCTAACTCCACCAAGTACCACATTGAGCATGTTCACCGCGCCGGTGGCATTCCTGCCCTGCTGGGTGAGCTTAACCGTGCAGGTCTGCTGAACAAGGACGTCCACTCGGTTCATTCTGCTTCACTCGACGAGTGGCTGGGCCAGTGGGACGTCCGAGGCGGCACCGCCAGCGAAGCTGCCAAGGAGCTCTTCACAGCAGCCCCCGGTGGTGTGCGCACCACCCAGGCATTCTCAACCGCCAACAAGTACGAGTCACTGGAAACCGACGCTGAGGGTGGCTGCATCCGCTCTGTTGAGCACGCTTACACCAAGGACGGTGGCCTGGCGGTGCTGCGCGGCAACATTGCTGAGGACGGCGCAATCATTAAGAGCGCCGGTATTGATGAGGAGCTTTTCCACTTTGTAGGTAAAGCATTTGTGGTTGAATCCCAGGACGAAGCGGTGCACGAGATTCTCTCGAAGAACGTTAAAGAGGGCGACATCGTGGTCATTCAGTATGAGGGCCCGCGCGGGGGCCCCGGCATGCAAGAGATGCTCTACCCCACTTCTTACCTGAAGGGTTTGGGGCTGGGTAAGACCTGCGCCCTGATTACTGACGGTCGTTTCTCGGGCGGCACTTCTGGTATCTCAATCGGTCACGTTTCGCCGGAGGCCGCCGCCGGTGGCGCTATCGCTCTCATTGAAACCGGTGACGAGATTGAGATCAACGTACATGAGCGTCTGCTGCGCGTTAACGTGCCCGATGAGGTGCTCGAGGCCCGCCGCGCTGCCAAGGGGCCGCTGCCCTGGAAGCCCACCAAGCCGCGTGAACGCCAGGTGTCTAAGGCACTGCGCGCTTACGGCATGATGGCAGCCTCGGCTGATAAGGGTGGTGTGCGCGTGATCCCTGAGGGCTTCTAAAGCTAAATCGCTGCGCATATCCCGCCGCTGAGCCAGAACGCCGCCGCGCGCCCTTCCCTGCTCGCAGCAGGGGAGGGACGCGGCGCCGTCCTTACCCCTAACGAATCGAGATGACCATTTTGGTACAAAAACAGCGGATTTTTATACCAAAATGGTCATCTCGATGCGTAAAGGGCGGGAGTTATCCACAGGCGACACGAAAAAGCACGTCACAGAAGCTTAATATGCGTTTTTAAGTCATGCTTGTCGCATGAAGAAGCAACGACGCAAGGACAGTAGAATCCCACCCATCTATGCCGGGCGAGAAGCAGATGCGCAAGGCTTGACCCGTAACCAGTGGGCACGAAATAAGCGCACGCACATACAGTGCGGGGTCTATGCGAAGGAAGGTTATAAGCCGCCCTACGGTGAGTACCTTTGGGCGTCCGCGCAGAGCATGCCTACCGCCGTCCTGGCATCTGTTTCAGCAGCCTATGTGCACGGTATGCGGCTGCCCTTTCGTTGCACTGATGAGCTCTGCACCTTTGTTATTACCCCAAAGGGTACTACCCAGTACCGCCGGGCTGGGGTTCGGCGTATCAACACCGACCTGCAAGCACACGAGATAGTAAGCCGCAACGGGGTTCAGCTCACCTCACTAGCGCGCACTTTCTTTGACCTTGCTCAGGTGCTTACCTTTGATGAGCTGGTGGCGGTTGCTGATGGTTTGCTAGCTCGTCATGAGCACCGCTACCAGAGTGCGCTTATTACGCGAGAAGAACTAACCAACTATATCTTGTCTAAGGCTGGGCGGAGGGGTTACCGCAGGTGTCTGGAGGCTCTTGATCTTGCGGTTGAAGGGTCTGATTCGGTGAAAGAAACTGAGCTGCGGCTTCTATTACAGCGCCACGGTGTGACGGGGCTGGTGTGTAATGAGCCTGTGGTAAATGAGGTTGGGTGGGTGCTGTTTCAGCCTGATCTTTCCTTGCCTCATTTGCGGCTTAGTATCCAGTATGAGGGTGCGCATCATAATGACGGTGCGCAGGTAAGGCGCGATATTAGGCGTAGCCGTGCCGTTGAAGAAGCGGGGTGGGTTGAGGTTCGTATCTATAAGGACGATTTGCGGGAGTTTGTGAACTACCAGGATGCCCTAGTGCCTCGGGCGGTGGCGCTGGTGAAAGCGGCGATGGCAGGACGGCGGGCTGCGGCTGAAGGGTGAGATGCAGCGTCCTTGCCCGTGAATCTATCGAGATGACCGTTTTGGTATAAAAATAGCGGATTTTTATACCAAAACGGTCATCTCGTTTTTGTTTACAGAAGGACGCCGCCGCGCACCTTCCTTGCTTGCGTCAGGGAAGGTGCGCCCCGCCGTCCTGCCTAACCCCGTGCTAGCTGCAAAACTGCAAATATTTTGAATAAGGGCATAAAAAGTTGATCTAATAGGGTGAGCCTGGGTGTAAGGTTAGACTATCCTAAGTTTCAATAGGGGAACCTGATCAACAGAAAGCTCCTACGGTATGTTTCAAAACTTCCTCATCGGCCTGCGTGAAGGCCTGGAAGCCGCACTCATCGTGGGCATCTTGCTTGCCTACGTGCGCAAAACCGGCAAAACCCACCTGGTGCCCAAAATCTGGGCAGGAATCGCCTGCGCTGTCGCCGTGTCACTCGGCTTCGGTGCCCTGCTCACCTTCGGCCCCAACGGTCTCACCTTTCAAGCGCAAGAAGCTATTATTGCCGTTATCTTTGTGACCTGGATGATTTTCTGGATGGCAGAGAACTCCCGCAAACTCTCTGACAGTCTCACACAAAAGGTGGACGCCGTGGAGGAGAGCACCTGGGGAGTTGTTCTTCTTGCTGCACTATCGGTGGGTAGAGAAGGCCTTGAAACGGCGCTCTTCATCTGGGCTGCTTCTCAAGCAAGCGGTAGCGGTTCCTACGCTCTACTGGGTGCGCTGTTAGGTATCGCGGTGGCTATTGCGCTGGCCTGGCTGATCATGCGCGGGGCGCTTAGAATCAATCTTTCAAAGTTCTTCACTGTTACCGGGGTTTTTCTCATCTTTGTAGCCGCCGGTGTACTCGCCTACGGTATTCATGACCTGCAAGAGGCAGCTTTCTTGCCCGGTCTAAACAGTCTCGCCTTCAATATTTCTGGCTTCTACTCTGAAGCCTCTCTTGTTGGTGCGCTGCTCAAGGGCATCTTCAACCTTTCTGCTCAGGTCACCTGGTGGCAGGCTGTTGCCTGGCTGCTGTATGTGGTGCTGGTTCTCTTCTTCTTTGTGCGTTCTTACCGCACCCGCGTCCCTACCGCCCGCCCTGCTGTGGCTGCTGCCTAACTAACACATTCAAGGATTCCTCATGAAAAAGACTCTCACCACTCTTTCCGCAACTACTCTTGCGCTATTTAGCCTTTCAGCCTGTACCCCTAATAACGCTGTGGACGGCGGGGTTTTGACGGTGCGCGCCACAGACAGCGAATGCTCTGTTTCAGCTAGCGAGGCAAAAGCAGGCACTTTGACCTTTATAGTGAAGAACGAGGGTTCCACCGTGAACGAGTTTTATGTGGTAGCTGAAGACGGGCTACGGGTGCTGTCTGAGGTTGAGAACATTGGCCCCGGGCTCAGCCGTGATTTGACGGTGCAGCTGGCGGAGGGGAAGTACAATCTGCGCTGTAAGCCGGGTATGGTGGGCGAGGGTATTACCAGCACTTTCACTGTAGCCGCAAACCCCGATGCCACCGAGGTTCCTGCTGATGAGCAGGCTCTGCGTGATGAGGCAGTGAGCCAGTACACCGCCTATGTCAAAGATCAGATTGAGCAGCTTAAAACCAAGACCGATGAGTTTGCTGCAGCTTACAAGAGCGGGGACGATGAGCGTGCCCGTAGCCTTTATGCCGCTGCTCGTTTACATTTTGAGCGTGTTGAGCCGGTTGCTGAGTCCTTTGGCGATTTAGACCCTAAGCTGGATGCTCGTGAGGCTGACCTTGAAGAAGGGCAGCCCTGGACCGGCTGGCACCGCGCTGAGAAGGACCTATGGGCACCGAGCGCTGAGGCTAATGGGGGTAAACAGTACACGGCTCTTACCTCTCAACAGCGCTCAGAACTTGCTGACCAGTTGGTGGCTGATACCCAGAGCCTTTATGAGCAGACCCGTGAGCTTGATATTACGGTTGATCAGATCACGAATGGCGCAAAGGGTTTGCTTGATGAGGTTGCGGCAACCAAGGTAACGGGTGAAGAAGAGGTTTGGTCTCACACTGACCTTTCGGATTTCCAGGGCAATATTGACGGTGCTCGGGTGGCTTTTGATACGGTGCGCCCCATCGTTGAGGGTAAGGACGCCGCGCTGGCAGCTGACCTTGACACTAAATTTGCTGCGGTGCAGCAGTTGCTGGACCAGTACCGTCGTGGTGAAACCTTTGTGTCTTACACTGATTTGACCGAGCAGCAGGTGCGGGAGCTATCTGATGCTATCGATGCGCTGAGCGAGCCGCTGTCTAAGTTGACGGGTCTTGTGGTTGGCTAGTTCTTATTAGCTGCACAGTAGAAATTTTAGCCGCGTTGCGGCGTCCTAGGAGAAAAGTGTCTGATGGTAGATGTGAAGAAGCAGCAGTCTGAGACTTCCCGCCGGTCCCTGTTGGCGGGGGGTGCTTTGGCGGCGGGGGCTGCTGGAGCCTTGGGGTTTGCCGGTGTTGGTGCGGCGTGGACGGCGGGGCGGCAGGAGCCAGCCTCGGGTGAGAGCGTGCATGATAGCTACCCGCTTTTTGGTGAGCATCAGCCTGGCATTGAGACTCCTGCCCAGGATCGTCTGCATTTTGTTGCTCTGACGGTTAAGGTCAAAACCAAGCAGGAGCTGCGCGGCCTATTTGAGGACTGGACGGTTGCCGCTGAGCGTCTTATGGCGGGGCAGGAGGTTGGGCAGGAGCGTTCGTATCAGTCGCCTCCTGACGATACGGGTGAGGCTATGGATCTTTCTGCCTCTCACCTGACCTTGACCTTTGGGTTGGGGCGTAGCTTATTTGTTAACCAGGACGGCACGGACCGGTTTGGCTTGAAGGAGCAGCTGCCGGCGGCTCTGACCGAGATTCCTAAAATGAGTGGGGACGCGCTGGAAGAGGCGCGTAGCGGTGGCGATTTGTGCATTCAGGCCTGTGCCGATGACCCTCAGGTGGCGGTTCATGCGGTGCGAAATCTTATTCGTATTGCCGGTGGGCGTGCGGTGGTTGCTTGGAGTCAGCTGGGGTTTGGGCGCACCTCTTCTACTTCTACCAGCCAGGTGACCCCTCGTAACCTTTTTGGCTTCAAAGATGGCACCAGCAACGTTAAGGCTGAAGACCCCGGCGTGCTGGCCCAGCATGTGTGGACGTCGGCTGATAATTCTGAGGGTAGCCCTGCCTGGATGGAGGGTGGCTCTTACTGCGCGGTGCGCCGTATTCGGATGAACATCGAGATGTGGGACAGGGCGTCACTCAAAGAGCAGGAGCAGGTGGTGGGGCGCACCAAGAAGGAGGGCGCGCCTCTTTCTGGCGGGTCTGAGTTTACTGCCCCTGACTTTTCGATGCAGGGAAAGTATGGGCCTATTATCCCCAGCAGTTCGCATGTACATTTGATGCACCCCGAGCAGAATCAGGGCGTGCAGATGCTGCGCCGCGGCTACAATTACACGGACGGCACCGATGGGTTGGGGCACCTGGATGCTGGGCTCTTTTTTATTGCCTACATTTGTGACCCGCGTACTCATTTTGTGCCGGTTTTGCAGAAGATGATGAAGTCGGATGCTATGAGTGAGTACCTGCGTCATACCGGTAGCGCGCTTTTTGCGGTGCCTCCGGGGGTCAGTGGTGAGGATGATTTTGTGGCTTCTGGTCTTTTTGACTGAGGCTGCTTCCTGCGAATCTTATCGAGATGACCGTTTTGGTATAAACGCAGCGAAGTTTTATACCAAAACGGTCATCTCATTTTTCCTCGAGGCAAGGATGCCGCCGCGCGCCTTGCCTGCTCGGGGTAGGGGAGGTGCGCCTCGCCGTCCTGAATTTTTGTTACCCTGCCCTATTTGCAGTGTTTAGATTCTCTAAACCCTGACCGGTAAAAATTGTTAGATGTTTGTTTGGGTGTTCGGGGTCACCGAAGGGGCTGCTCTGCGGTAGCCTTGCCAGTAAAGAACTTGTGACTCTCTTCATAAATACTTCTTGACATTAAGGTACGTTATGTCATCGACACCTGAACAGACTTCTGCACCGCTCAACAGGTCAGAAGAAGCATTCCAGCACGAAGACGCTGGTCTGCATAAGGGGCTGGGTAAGCGCCAGCTCCAAATGATTGCTATCGGTAGCGCTATTGGCACCGGTCTTTTCTTGGGCTCCGCCTCCCGTCTAGAATCAGCGGGCCCCTCTCTCTTCATCGTCTACGCTGTCTGTGGCTTCTTTGGCTACATCATCTTGCGAGCCCTCGGTGAGCTGATTGTCCACCGCCCCTCGTCCGGGTCTTTCGTCTCTTACTCCCGCGAATTTTACGGTGAGAAAGCAGCCTACGTTTCGGGGTGGCTCTACTGGCTTAACTGGGCAATGACCCTGGTCGCAGACGCCACCGCCGTCGCTATTTACATCAAGTGGTTTGGGCAGTACAGCACTTTCTTAGCTGATATGTCCCAGGGTTTGTTAGCGCTGGTGGTAGTGACCTTTGTGCTCTGCTTCAACCTGGTTTCGGTCAAGCTCTTTGGTGAGCTGGAATTCTGGTTCTCTCTCATTAAGGTAGCTGCTCTGGTTATTTTCATGCTGGTAGGCATCTACTTTGTCATCTTTGGCAACCCCAACGGCGATCCGGTCGGCTTTTCGCTCATTACCGATAACGGCGGGCTCCTCCCCAATGGTTTGGTTCCCGCCCTGATTGTTGTGCAGGGTGTTGTTTTTGCCTACGCCGGTATCGAACTGGTGGGCACCACCTCCGGTGAAACGAAGGACGCCCGCACCATCATCCCCAAGGCGATCAACACGGTTATCTTGCGTATCGCCATTTTCTATGTTGGCTCGATTCTGCTGCTCTGCATGTTGCTGCCCTACACCGCCTACCAGGACGGCGTCTCGCCCTTTGTGACCTTCTTTGACTCCATCGGTGTTGCTTATGCGGCTCCCATCATGCAGCTGGTGGTTATTACCGCAGCCCTCTCATCACTGAACGCCGGTCTTTACTCCACCGGTCATATCCTCTACTCCATGTCTCAGGCGGGTTCAGCGCCCCGCTTTGCCGGTAAGCTCTCTGCCAGTGGTGTGCCTTTTGGCGGTATCCTGCTGACCGCCGTGGTAGCCGTTGCCGGTGTCTTCTTGAACTTTGTGGTCCCTGAAGCTGCCTTTGAAATCGTGCTCAGTATGGGGGCGTTGGGTACCATGGCGGGTTGGGCTGCTATCACCCTGTCCCATATGAAGTTTGTGAAACTAGCGCAGCAGGGTCTCTACGAGCGCCCCAGCTACCGACTGCCCTTCACCCCGCTCAGTGACTGGCTGGTGCTGATCTTCTTGGGCGGCGTCGTTGTACTGATGGCGATCGACTACCCGGTAGGTACCTTCAGCCTGGCTGCCTTCTTGCTGGTTATCCCCATTCTGGTCGCTGGCTGGTATGTAGTGCGCCGCCGGGTTGGTGAAATCGCTAAGGTGCGTGAGGGCTACACCGGTAACTTCCCGATCGTTGCCCGCCCGCCAGCGGTGGACGCGCTCGAGCGTAAGCAGGGCAGGGTCAATATTCACAAGGATTTACCCGGCGGTTCTGACCGCTAAATCAATGAGCTCAACCTGTGCCCAGTTCTGCCCGGCAGTTTTGAGTAGCTGCCGGGCGGTGCCGCGGGTCAGCAGTGTGCTGGTTTTGCTTCACTGGTTTTTGCCAGGGGAGCTTGTAGCATGGCAGCAGTCACAGGTTTTGCTTTACACTTCTACTCACCAACAGCGAAGGAGCTGAACACCTTATGGTGCAGTTTGTTAACGTCACCAACATGTCCCGATGGATTCAACGTGAGGGTGTAGAGAAAATCATCTCTACCATGATTGAGTACATTGAACGCGACTTCAAGCGCTGGGAAAAGTTCGATAAAATCGCCCGCGTGGCCAGCCACACTCCCTTTGGCGTCATTGAGCTGATGCCCACCTCAGACGGTGAAGAATACTCTTTTAAGTACGTCAATGGTCACCCCTCAAACCCCGCCCGCGGCTTTCAGACCGTCACTGCTTACGGCATGCTGGCGGACGTCGATAACGGCTACCCCACCTTCATGGCAGAAATGACCCTGCTGACCGCCCTGCGCACCGCCGCTACCTCAGCAATGGTTGCCCGTAAGCTGGTTCGCCCTGACTCAAAGAAGATGGCGATGATTGGCTCTGGTTCTCAGTCTGAGTTCCAGGCGCTGGGCTTCCGTGCGGCTATGGGCATTGAAGAGCTGGCGATCTTTGATACTGACCCGGCTGCTATGGAGAAGTTCTGCCGCAACATGGAGCCCCTTGGCTTCCGTATCACCGTGGCGTCCTCCGTGGACGAGGCGGTAGAGGGTGCGGACATCATCACCACCTGCACCGCTGATAAGGCTCAGAACAAGATCCTTTCCCGCCACCACGTTGCTCCCGGCGTGCACCTCAATGCTGTAGGTGGCGACTGCCCCGGCAAGACCGAACTTGAAGAGCAGATCGTGCGCGATTCAACCGTCTTTGTTGAGTTCCCCCCGCAGACCCGTATCGAGGGTGAGATTCAGCAGGTTGAAGAAGACTTCCCCGTGGTTGAGTTCTGGAAGGTTCTCACCGGTGCTGAACCCGGCCGTCAGTCAGCTGAAGAAATTACCCTCTTTGACTCTGTAGGTTTTGCTATCAACGACTTCGCTGCCCTGCGCTGTGTACGCGACTGGACTAAAGACAGCGACCTGCAGGATTACATCGAGCTCATCGCTGACCCCGAGGACCCCAAAGACCTCTTCTCACTGGTCAACTCTCTTAAGCCCGTGGGCTAGGGTTAGCCTTCCCTGCCGCGGTGAAGCGCCCGCCAAGAACACCTTGTTCTTGGTGGGCGCTTCTGCCTACTGGCCCTAGGGCGGGGTCAGGTTTTGCTGATAACAGATTGTTGGCACAGTGAGAGGGTCTTGGTATAGCTTTAAAAGGTAAGTATTAATAAAGACACCCTCACTGGAGGTGAACAATGTGGACATTACACCGGCACAAATCAAAAAGTGTGAGCTGACCTGGGAGCCACCGGATTACACTAGCTCCTACCCGGCTGGTTTTACCGAGCAGGGCGTGGCGGTCATTGCGGTTATCATGGACCAGGTGCAGGCAGCGGGGGACTGCCATGTGGGGCTGACTGCCCTGATCTATATTTCGCGCGAAAACGGTGAGCGCGAGGTTATTGAGTGCGAGCCCATTGCTGAATCGCTCACCCACTGCCTGATGACCCCCTGCGACGAGGTGCACACCGATATGCTGGGGCGCGCCATCCTTGCCGCGATTGAGGTGATACCGGCTGAGTACAAGACCAACCTCATTACCGCCGCGGCAAATAAGCACTACCTCAAGCTGCTCTTTCGTAAGTTGCCCGTTTTTAAAACCTTCCTTGAATACCGCTCTTTAGATAAGGTGATGAACCCCTATGAGGCTCATTCGCTGGGGGAGATTCATGTGAAGCTGATTGGTACCCCGGCGGGGGAGTTGATGCCGCACCTGATGGACGAGGCGTCCCGGCTAGCCCACGGTGAGCTTGAGCGAAATACCGCGCAGCTGCCGATGGAAAAACTGGTGACCTACAGTGTTTTTACCGACTGCTCTTTTAGGGCAACCAACAATAAGCGCTACCTCAAGGGCGGGCGCATGGGCATTGGCGGGGTGAGTGAGGACGGTTTTTTCTTTCACTCCCACTACGATGCCACTAATATTATGACCGGTGAGCTTTCGGCTATGCTGGCTGCTTTCACTATTTTTTATCACGGTGGGCGGCAGCTGGTGATTCACACTGATTCTTTGGGGGCGCTGACCTTTGTGTTGCGCCTGGCTCATAACCGCTGGTGTTATAGCCACTGGGTTGATGAGGGGGTGCAGAATCAGCAGGTGATTGCTGGGATGGAGAAGCTGACTGCCGCTATTCGTGAGCGCCGGGTGCTGGTCAAGCATATTCCGGGGCATAGGGGGCATGGCTTGCAGGAGTCCTCTGATTCTGTGTCTAAGATGCACCGGCATTTCCCGGGGCAGATTGTTGATAAGAACAATGTGGTGGAGTTTAACAAGCGGTGTGAGTCGATTATTACCGCTTTGTCGGGTTGTGAGAAGGCGCTGCGGTTGCCCTGCCCTGACTGGGTGCAGATCCGCCCATCAGCTGTTCATGCTAAGAATAGGCTCTGGAAGTAGCCGATTTTTAGCGATAAGGACGCCGCGCCCCGCCTGTGCCGGGTGCGGCGTCCTTATGCGTGCATAAGGGCTTCGTAATATTTCTATCAATTTGATGCCGTTTAGCTACATTTTGCCTTATCTGGCTCACTTTGACCGGGGTGTGCAGTAGCATGGAAGCATGGATTACCAGCCCAGCTCCCCAGATTACTCCCAGCCAGAGTGGCAGTACCCTCAGGGCTCAGCCCCTTCACCTGGCTACCAGCAGCCGGTGCAGGCGCCGGTGAACCAGCGAAAGCTCGAGAACACCCTGCTGAACCTGGCTCTCTTCTTTGGTAGCTTTCTGATCATCAGCGCTACCTCCCTGCTGGTCTATTCTGTGGGAACGGCACCGTTGCAGATTATGCTGCTCTGCCTGCTGACCGTGGCGGTGTACGTCGCGGGGCTAGCAACCTACCGCTGGGTTCCTAAGCTGAGGCTGGCGTCCTACTCATTTACCGCCACCGGTCTTGCCCTTATTCCCCTGTGCGGTGTCGCTATCTACAGGCTCGTTTGGCCCTACTCTGGCTCCCTACTGTGGTTGATAGTTTCACTGGTGGGCACCCTTGCGGTGGGTCTAGCCTTAGCCATCATGCCCGCTAGGGTCATGGCATATGTTGGTGTGGCATTCATGGTGTCTGATGTGCTGGCGGTATCGTCTACCGTTCAGGTGGGCCTGCTCTGGTACTTTGTGGGTCTGCTACTTCTGGCAACGGGCTTAGCGCTTTTTCAGCAGTTCTCCCGCGACCGTGTGCCCACCCAGCTCGCCAAAGGTATCACGGATTCCTCCCGCTTCTTTGTGCCGCTAACCATGGTGGCAGTTCTGGTGCTGTGGTCTCGTTTGCAGACCTGGGAGGCGTCCCTCATCTTTGCCCTGGGTACCTTATATTCCGTAGTGTTCATGATGAGGCAAGACCCGCTGTCAAACTATATCCAGGCACGCATTTATTCCCTGCTGAGCGTCTACTTCTTGACCGTCTGGATTAGCGCAAAAACGGGGAACGACACCTACCTCACCCTACCCATTGCGGTTCTGCTGCTTCTTTCGGTGCTTCTTCTGGTGCTGCTGCCCCTGCCTCAGCTGCCCTGGCGGCAGAGCCAGGACGCTCTCATCACCTGGGTACTTGCCCAGCCCCTCGTAGCTCTCTCCTTAGCTGCCATCACCTGGAACCACAACCTAGGCTCAGCCCTCTTCCACCGGTCAGAAGCCAGCACCACCGATACCCTGCTGATAGGTGGCTTGTGCCTCCTCGATCTGGTAGCCCTTAGCCTCCTTGCCCGCACCGCAAAGGTAGGTGCCTACCTCCCACTTGCCCTCTATGCCCTGGGTGCGGTCAGTTTCTTGATTCTGCCCCCGCTTGCCCTGGCCATCGTCCTGCTGGGGCTAGCCTGCCTATTCTGGGTTCGCTCCACTGCGGACTCACGCCTGCAACGGGTTCTAGGTATCTTTGCCCCGCTAGCAACCGCTGCCCTGGTACTCGCCTTCACCCTGCTGAGCTTCCCCCAACACCACTGGGCACTCTTACTCTTTGCCGCCCTTTTTGCTATCTACCACATCACCGGTGAACTAGAGCAAGGCAAAAACCCCGCGCCGGTAGCGGGGGCTCAGCTAGGCCTCACACTGACCCTGTTGCTCACTGCGGTACCGCTGATTTCCACGGCATTTTACGCCTTCCGCTACTACCCTGGCGCTATCCCTGTCATAGCTCAGCCGCAAGTAGCTACCCACCTGCACTACCTCGCCCTTACGGTTGCCTGCCTGCTGGGGCTTATCCTTGCCGGGGCACTGCTGACTGCCTCCCGAGCCTACCTGCCTCAACCCCGGCGAGTAGCGGCGTCCTATCAGGCAACCCCCTGGCAGGTTAGCCAGCCCACGTCAGAAACCCCTGTCGGTTTGCTCGTAGCAATCTACCTCGTATCAGCCTGGGCGCTTGTGGTGAGCACTACGTGGGGGCTGGACGAACGTGAGTACATTCTGTCTGCCGGTTTGCTGGCAGGTGCCCTCGCTGTTTTGCCCAGGGCACGCAAAGAACTCCACGCACACATCGGTATTTTTACCCGCCTTATTGTGTTGTGGATTGCGGTGCGCGTCATTTATAAAAGCTCCTTCACCACTGATCAGTACCTGCTCATTTTTGCGGTGCTGATGGTTCTCATGGCGCTAGTGTCACTGCTGATTTCGCGCGCCCAAACTGAAGCAGTCTCACAGCTAGAAATATATGCTGGGGTCATCTTCAGCTGGGCAGCTGCTATCACAGGGCTAACGCTTCTGAGGGAAGAGTGGGGCATCTACTCCCTCACAGGGGTGCTGGCGCTGGCGGTTCTGACCCTTACCCTGCAACTGGGGCAGCGGTTAAACCGGGTTGTCATCGTGCAAACGGTAGTGGCTCTTACCGCCCTGCTATTGCTACTTACCCCGCTTGCTATGACCGTGACGGGGCTTTATTTTACGCGTGGCTTCCTGCTCATCGGTTGTGTCATGCTCGTGCTGGGGGAGCTATGGGCGGTCTTCACACCTTCCCCTGCCCACCCCGGTGCCCGGGTGTTCCAGCTGGGTAACTTTAGCTATGCCTACAACGCGGCTCGCTCACGAACAAGCCTAATCTGCGCCAGCCTGCTGCTCTTGTTTGTCTATGTTTGGGGCAGCGTAGGTGTGGGTGTGCTAGCGGTTCTGCTGTGCACCCTAGCTTGGTGGGCAAAGAGCTCGCCGGCAAAGACGCACTACCCACTGCTGATTGGCTTCAACGCCATGGTGCTGAAGTTTGCTTTCCGCGGGCAGGCTGATAACGCCCTCTTCTACCTAGCCCAGTGCGCAGTGGCTACCCTCAGCCTGCTGGTGCTCATTAGCTACTTCCGCCGTAAGCATCAACCACAGGCTGCACCCGGTTCTGGTCTTTTCTGGGTTGCTTTTGGGTTACAGGCATTCGGCACCCTCTTCTTGCCAATATTCACCTACTGGCTTTGGTTCCCAGACCGCGTGCTACTGGTAATAGTGACAGCTCTGCTGGTCGCTGCCTCCTGCACCCTAGAGAAGAAAGCCCCCATTTACCTGAGCGCAGCTATGCTCTGCTACCAGCTGCTCTATTTGATGGGCGGGCTTAATATCTACACGATGTTCCTCATCGGTTTTGCCCTGATTGGTGCTGTAGTGTGGCGCCTGCTAGCGCGTGATGAAACGCTGCCCCAGCCTACAGCTCCTGCCCCCTACGGGCAGCAGGCACCTGCACCTTATGGGCAGCAGGAGGCTACCTCGTACGGGCAACCGGCGGCTCATGACGGGCAGTACGGTTTCTATGCGCAAACCGGCTCAGCTCAGGCGGCACCTGCACCCTGGGAGCCCCCTCAGCAGACGCCACAGCAGGCACCCGGTCAGGCAAGCTGGCAGCCCCCTGTAGAAGACGCATAAGATCAAGCAAAAGAAGGGCACCGCCTGGCTCCTCTGCCTTTGGGCAGGTGGGGCCGGGCGGTGCCCTTGGTCATGTGCGGTGGGGCTAGGCGACGTCGTTCTTCTCTTGCAGGGCGCGGCGCACCAAGAAGCCAAAGAAGATGAGCAGGGCAAGAGCGACAAGCGCGTAAACAACCTTGGAGTACTGGTCGATAACGCCCTCAACCGCGTGCCAGTTCTCACCCAGAACCCAGCCCAGCCAAATCAGCAGTGCGTTCCACACCGATGAGCCGAGCAGGGTATAAAAACCAAAGGTGAGCGGGTTCATGCGGTCAATGCCGGCAGGGATAGAGACGAGGGAGCGAACCCCGGGGATTACACGGCCGATGAGGATGGACGCCTTACCGTACTTATCGAACCAGGCAAGAGCCTTATCAACGTCATCAACCTTGACCAGCCACATCCAGGCAGCGATTTTGCGCAGACGCTGGGCGCCGATAGCGGCACCAACGTAGTAGAGAAAGTAGGCACCGGCTAGGGAGCCAATAGTTGCCCAGATAAAAGCGGCAATCACGTTCATGGACCCCTGAGAAGAGGTGAAACCTGCAAGGGGCAGAATGACCTCAGAGGGGATCGGCGGGAAAACATTTTCAAGGAAGACAGCTAACCCAACACCGGGGGAGCCGATGGCCTCCATGATAGAAACAACCCAGTCGATAATCTGCTGGAGCACAGGTGCCCTTTCTCTGTGGCGGTGCAGGTGTGTACCTGCAAGGTCAAAAACTTTCCCTATATTCTTTCGTAGTTTCTTGTAAAAGCCCATAGCTTAGCCAAAAGCTAACCTGTGGGTTTTGGTCACACCCCGGTCTGTGAGCTAGCGGTCATAGAACGTAACCTGGTCATAGCGGGTCATAAGTTCGCTAGAGAGCAGGGGGCTGGGTGACCATAGAGAAATACACTTTATCTACCCTCCGGTTTCCGTGTACCTTTTCAAAGGAGAGCCTATGGCTGAACATACTTTTGGCTTTCGTACCCGTGCCCTGCACGCTGGTGGCACACCCGATGCTGAGCACGGGGCACGCGCCGTCCCTATTTACCAGTCCACTTCTTTTGTGTTTAAGGACGCTGAGGACGCCGCCAACCTCTTTGCCCTGCAAAAGTACGGCAATATTTATTCGCGCCTGGGCAACCCCACGGTGGCGGCGCTTGAGGAGCGTATCGCCTCGCTAGAGGGCGGTATTGGTGCAGTGGCTACTGCCTCGGGCATGGCGGCTGAGTTTATTACTTTTGCGGCGCTCTGCCAGGCGGGCGACCACATTGTTGCCTCATCTAACCTCTACGGCGGCACCATTACCCAGCTGGATGTGTCCCTGCGCCGTTTTGGTATTGAGACCACCTTTGTTGATGGCACTGACCCTGCCGATTTTGCGGCGGCTATTCGCCCTGAAACTAAGGCGCTTTACACTGAGGTGGTGGCTAACCCTTCGGGGCAGGTGGCTGATTTGCCGGGGCTGGCTGAGGTGGCGCATCAGAACGGTATCCCTCTGGTGGTTGATGCTACGCTCTCTACCCCTTACCTGATTCGCCCTATTGAGCACGGGGCAGATATTGTGATTCACTCGGTGACTAAGTTCTTGGGCGGTCACGGCACTACCCTGGGCGGGGTTGTGGTTGAATCGGGCAGGTTTAACTGGGGTAATGGTAAGTTCCCCACCATGACGGATCCGGTGCCCTCCTATAACAACATTTCGTGGTGGGGCAATTTTGGTGAGTACGGTTTCTTGACCAAGCTGCGCAGTGAGCAGTTGCGTGATTTTGGCCCCTCCTTACCTGCCCAGTCTGCCTTTAACCTTTTGCAGGGTGTTGAGACCCTGGCGCAGCGCATGGACGCCCACCTAGCCAACGCGCAGGCGGTGGTGGAGTGGCTGGATGCCGATGCCCGCGTCTCCTATGTCAATTACGCCGGGTTGCCTTCTCACCCCCACTATGAGCGTGCCTGGCAGCTGCTGCCTTTGGGTGTTGGGTCGGTCTTTTCTTTTGGTGTTGCTGCTACTGAGAAGGCTAGCGGGCGGGACGTCGGTGCTGAGTTCATTGGCCACTTGCAGTTGGCTTCTCACCTGGCAAATATTGGGGACGCTAGAACCCTGGTGCTGCACCCGGCGTCCACCACCCACCAGCAGTTGAGCGCTGAGCAGCTAGCTGCCGGCGGTGTGGGTGAAGATCTGATTCGTATTTCGGTGGGTCTTGAAGATGTTGAAGATATTATCTGGGATCTTGACCAGGCGCTGACCCTGGCTTCTGGTCGTAACCATAAAGGTGAGGTAGTGGGGGAGTCTAGCGCTGATGCACTGGTAGCTCGCCGCGCTGCCGCTGAAGCGCAGGCGCAGAATAAGGAGTAAAGAATTGAGCACTGAAATGACCTGGCAGGGCCCTAGTGCACCTGAGCGTTTAGCTATTTTGCGTGAGACTAAAACAATTGCAATTGTTGGTATGAGCGATAAGATTTCCCGTTCATCGTATTTTGTGGCAACGTATTTGCTCTCGTCTTCCCCCTATACCCTTTATTTTGTCAACCCTATTGTGGCGGCTAAGGGCAAAGAGGTTTTGGGGCAGAAAGTTTATGCGTCGCTGGCTGATTTACCGGAAGCACCCGATACGGTGGTGATTTTTCGCCGTAATGAGGGTTTGCCGGGTGTGGTGGCTGAGGCTATTGAGGTGGGCGCTAAAACTGCCTGGATGCAGCTGGGCTCTTGGAATGAGCAGGCTGCTAGGTTGGGGCAGGACGCCGGGCTGAACGTGGTGATGGACAGGTGCGTGAAGATTGAGCACGCCCGCTTTCACGGTGGCCTGCATTTGGCGGGTTTCGTGACCGGCGTGATTTCGTCTAAACGGCAGGTGCTTGCCTAGGGTAGACCCGGATTCCTTTGCCAGACCTCTGGTGCTCGTGTGTTCACTGTTGTGGCTTCTTTTTCAAAGAACGCTTGAAAAGGGTGCCAGAGATAACTAAATCCAAGATAACGACACCACCCCAGATAAGGGTTCCAATATACAGCGCTGTCTGCGCCGAAAATGCCTGCCCCTCGATTCTACTGAGGGGGTTTCCGGTGCTCAGCATGACGGCGACCCAGGAACGGTCAGCTACAGCTAGCACCCCCTGCACAATGGCATAAAGAAGAAGATGCTCTAAAGCCTTGTGCCACTCCTTGCGAGGGTCACGCTTACTACGAGCCGGGTTCCCTTTAGCGAGCTGCGTACTCGGTGAGCTTGGGTAAAGAGACACAGTCAACGGAATCATGGTGAGCACGACAATCATAGCGGCAAGGCACACCCAAAGAGGCATCTGAATCTGTAGGGTGAAACCTCCTGCTAGAGACCCGAGGGCTCCGCCAATGAGGGTAGCGGCTTCATAACGCCCAAAAGCCCGGCCGAACCCACCGGGGATTACGCGGGTGGCAGTGCTTTGCTGCAGGGGGTCTAGCCAGCCCCAGGAACAGCATAAGAACGCCCAACCGAGTGCTAGCACCCAAGGTTCGGGGAACAGCGTGACCAGTGAGATGCCTACTACAGATAGCCCGAGGCAGATGAAAACAAGTACCCTTTGCCCCAGCGCCTGCACCAGAGGTATGCCCCACTGAGGCACAACAGAGTAGACAACAAGACCGGGGAGATACAACCAGACGATTTCCATTAGTTCTAGCCCGAACTGCTCTTGAAGACATAGCAGGAGGTAAATCGACGCAGCTGCTTCGACGAGGGCAACGAGGGCGACGAAAATTAAGAGGTTTTTATGGTCTATGGTGGCAGATGTTTGGCTATGGCAATCTGTGAGATTCTCTTGGGGCGAAGGCTTCAGAACTACGCCAAGGGCAATGTACACGGCGGCACCAAGTGCAGCTACTGCACCGATGGCATAAACACCTTGGAAGTTGATGAAAGGCAACGCACTGAGGGCAATGATGTAAACCACCCAGATTCCAGTTCCCTCTGCTGAAGTGAGCTTGGAGAAAGCTTGTTGTGGGTTTGCAGATTCAGCAACGACAGCCCGAAGGGGAACCCAGAAAAAGGCTGAGCCTAACCCTAGAAGTATGGAGGCGAGGAAGAGGAACGGGACTGATCCAACGATGGAGAGGGTGAGCAGACCAGCAGCAAAAATTCCGGCACCTGCGGAGATAAGAAGACGTCGGTCTGCCCTGTCTGCCCACTTGCCAGCTATGGGTCGGGCGATGATGGCGGTCGCTAGTTCTACGGCTAGCACAGCACCAATGAGAGAGGGGGAGAGTTTAAGGGTGCTTGCAGCCCATAGGGGCAGAATAAAATCAATGAGCTCACCGAGACCGGCGATAGATGCAGCGGGGAGCCCGGTACGACGTGTGGTAACAGGCGAGGCTGAGGCTTCTGTAGGTGAGCTTGAAGTCATCTTATCGGTTGTGTTCCTTTCGTTGGCAGGACTAGATGGGGTGGGGAGGGAGTGCAGGAGGTGGGCAAGTAAGGCTTGGATAGTTCGGTGGCTTCCCTTGTAAAGTAAGCTTTTTGGGGTACAGCCTATCATACAAGAGCAGTATCGTTAGCCACCACCTCAACGGCTCCCGATACGTCCCAACAATTTTTGGTGACCGGCGTGATTTCGTCTAAACGGCAGGTGCTTGCCTAGTAGGCGGTTTGGGGTACAGCTCAGATGATATAGGGGCATGTCAGAGCGTCTTTATGACGGCACCGACACGCCTTTTGTCTCAAAATTTTTACGGCAGTTTGAAGCGTTCAGCTTAAGGCAAAAATGCCGCCCTGACTAGTGCTTATACCACTTTGGTGTGCCGGCTAAGGGTGCAGTGGGGTGTGTATCAGCCCGCAGTCAGCAAATTTTTGTAACGATTTGGTATACATCGTTACCAAATCGTTATATGCTGTTCAGAGTCCAATCAGCTTCGAGACCCGAAGCAAAAAGAGCTTACAAAACAGCCTGACCCCACGCAGGCTGCTGAAAATCCCAAGAAGAAGACGGAAGGTGCAAACGTGCGTCGTTCACTCTCAGTAGGTGCGGTAGGCGTAATTCTTGCAGGTAGTGCTTTTGCAGCGGCCAACGCAACTGATGAAGCTCCCGAAACCACCGTAAACAACGGTGCCGTTACAGTGACTCCCACCCTCAAGTCACTGGCTGTAGCTGGCGAAGGTAAGGTCGGCCTTTGGGGCGTCCCCGCCTATGTAATCGCCCCCGAAAAGCCCGTTGAATCAACCCCCGTGGTTGAAGAAGAGGCTCCCATTGTTGAAGAGGTAGCAGTAGAAGCTCCCGCCGAGGCAGTAGCTGTAGAAGAAGTAGCTGCACCTGAAGTTGCCCCCCTTGAGGTAGCACCCCAGGCTGAGGCAATTGAAGTTATTGAAGCAACTCCCGCCCCCGTAGAGCCTGTAGCTGCTGTTGCCCCGGCACCCACAGAAGCATCGGCACCTGCTGCACCCGTGGCAGCTGCACCCGCAGCAGCCCCTGCCCCCGCCCTTTCAACTGCCGCTAACTCAGGTAAGCGTGACGCAGTTGTGGCAGCGGCAATGGCAGCAGCATCTGTCAACGCCCAGACCGACTGCACCATGCTGGCAACCAACGCCCTGAGTGCAGCTGGCATCAACTTCCACGGCTGGCCCATGGACTACATGGCACTGGGTACCGTCACCGGTAACCCCCAGCCCGGCGACCTGGTTCTCTACCAGTCCAACGGCTTCGGTCAGCAGCACATCGCTGTTTACATTGGCAACGGCCAGGCAGTGCACGGCGGCTGGAACGGCATGGGCACCTCCGTATTCTCGGTCAACCTGCCCACCGCGTCCGCACCGATCTTCGTATCACCTGCTGGCCTCTAAGGCTAAACAGTAGGTTCCACAAAAGCGCCACCCCCAACCCAGGGGTGGCGCTTTTGCCTTCCCCACCACCATTTACCCTCTAACAGCGGGGGTGTCTTTAGGCACATATGGGGTATTTGCCCAAGAACCGCGTCATAAACGCGTAACAATAATTCTTCTGCTTGCCAGTAGGCGGTATAGGCTCAGACGATACGCCCAAAAACAAGAAAGGTCAGTATCACATGGCAGGTTTCACCACTCGCGCCATTCACGCCCTGCACGGCATTGAAGAAAATGCGGTTGTTCCGCCTATTTACACCTCCACCACTTTCGGTCAGCCCACCGATGGCACTGAAGGGCCATTTGAATACCAGCGCGGTGGCAACCCCACCCGCTCAGCTGCCGAAACCACCCTGGCTGCCCTAGAAGGTGCCGAATACGCTTACGCCTACGCCACCGGCATGGGTGCTACCGCAGCGGCAATGGGTATGCTCAAAACTGGGCAGAGTCTTATGCTGGGCATGCCCGTGTACGGCGGCAACTACCGCTACGCCACCATTGAACTGCCCAAGCGCGGTGTAGAAACCCACTTTATCTACGACTTTACCCAGCTCACCGATGCTGACTTTGAGGGCAAGAACGTGGGCATGGTCTTTCTAGAGACCCCCACTAACCCCACCCTGCGCGTCGTCGATATCAAAAAGATTGCAGAAACCGCCCGCCGCAACGGTGCCCTGCTGGTAGTTGATAACACCTTCATGACCCCCTACCTGCAGCGCCCCCTCGAGCTGGGGGCTGACCTTGTGGTGCAGTCTGCCACCAAGTACCTGGGCGGGCACGCTGATCTGCTGGCAGGTGTTGCCACCACCAACAGCAAGGAGCTGGCTGACGAGCTTTTCAAGGCGCAACTAATTAGCGGTAATGTGCTGCCTCCCATTGACTCCTACCGTCTGGTGCAGTCGGTCAAGACCCTGGGCATTCGTATGGACCGTCAGCAGGCAAACGCCGCCAAGGTGATGGACGCTGTTGCCGCCCACCCGGCGGTGGAGCAGGTCTTCTACCCCGGCTCCCACAGCGCTGAAGAGGCAGAGATTCAGGGGCGCCAGGCGTCCGGTCTTGGTGCCCTCTTTTCCTTCACCCTCAAAGAGGGTGCGAACGTCAAGGCATTCTTGGACGCCCTGCAGGTCTTCACCTTCGCCGTCTCCCTGGGTGGCATTGAGTCCCTGATTTGCCTGCCCTCCACCATGACCCAGGGTGCTTACAGTGACCAGCACCTCGCAGAATCCGGGATGAGCAAGAACCTGGTGCGCGTTGCAGTAGGTATTGAAGATATTGACGACCTGCTGGCAGACATCACCGCTGCCCTGGACGCCGCCTAAAAAAATAACCCACCCTAGATAAGGACCACCCATGAATATCACCCGCCGTACCATGTTCTCAGTTACCGGCGCTGGCGCCCTAGCACTCGCACTGGCAGCCTGCGGCTCATCAAACTCCGGCAACAGCAACCCAGCCGATAAGCTACAAGCCATCAAGGACGCCGGTAAGATCCGCATCGGCTTTGAAGGCACCTTCGCCCCCTGGAACTACCACAACCAGGCCGGTGAACTGGTGGGCATGGAAAAGGACATTGCAGACCTCATCGCCAAAGACCTGGGCGTAGACGCAGAATACATTGAAACCCAGTGGGACTCCCTGATTGCCGGTGTGGACGCTGACCGCTACGACATCGTCATCAACAACGTTTCACCCACTGAAGAGCGCAAGGCAAAGTACGACTTCTCAGTGCCCTACGTTGCCTCAGAAGGCAAGGTAGCTGTACTGGAAAGCTCCGCTCTCAAGAAGGTAGAAGACCTCAAGGGCGCTACCGCTGCCTCATCTGAAACCTCCAACTTCCGTACCCTGCTAGAAGAAGCCGGCGCCAAGATGACCATCGTGACCGGCTTCGACGAGGCAATCGAGCAGGTTCTCACCGGCCGCGTGGACGCCTGCGGCAATGACGCTGTCACCTTCGCCTACTACAGGGAGCAGCACCCCGATGCCCCCATCCGCCTGCTGGACGGCATCCTGGGCGAGCCCTCCACCGCCGCCATCCTCATGCCCAAGGGTGCCACCAGCCTGCAGGACGCTATCAACGAGTCCCTGAAGAAGCACATGCGCAACGGCGACCTCAAGGCAATCTACGAGAAGTACGTCGGCATCGACCTGACCCCCGCGTCCTAATCCGGCGCCAACCCCTAGGACACCATGGACCGCTACCTACAGCTTTGGGCTGACTCCCTGCCGCAGCTTCTGCTGGCAACCGTGCAAGTCACCCTACCACTGACCCTCATCGCCTTTGTGCTTTCACTGGTGATTGGTCTGCTGGCCACCACCGCCCGTAATTTCAGCAAGTTCAACCCGCTTAACTGGTTGGCTACTGTTTACGTCTGGTTCTTCCGTGGCACCCCGCTGCTGGTACAGCTGTTCCTGGTGTTCTACGGGTTACCCCGCCTGGGCATCACCCTGGACACCTGGCCCGCAGCAATTATTGCCCTGAGCCTCAACACCGGGGCTTATGTGGCTGAAACCTTCCGCTCAGCCTATGCTTCTATTCCGCGCGGCCAGTTTGAAGCTGCCCGCACCCTTAACTTCACCAAGATGCAGACCCTGCGCCATGTGGTGATTCCGCAGGCAACCCGTATCGCCCTGCCGCCGCTGGGTAATGATCTCATTGACCTGGTCAAGGGAACCTCACTGGTTTCGGTGATTTCTATGGTTGACCTCTTCCAGTCTGGCAAGCAGGTTGCCGCCCGCACCTTTGAGCCCCTGGCAATGTACCTTGAGGTAGCAGCGATCTACCTGGTCATCTTCACCCTGCTCTCTTTTGCCCAGAGCTACCTTGAGAAGCGCACCAGCCGTTATGTAAGGACTGCCAATGCTTAGCGTCAACAACCTCTCTAAGAGCTTCGGTGACAACACCATTCTGCGCGATATTTCCCTCAACCTAGAGGCGGGGGAGACCACCGTTATTCTTGGGCCATCGGGTTCGGGTAAGTCAACCTTGCTGCGCTGCCTCAACCTGCTAGAAACCCCCGAAGCCGGTGTGCTGAGCATCGAGGGTGACTCGGTAGACTTCGGTGCGGGGCTAACCGATGAGCAGGTGCGCACCATTCGCAAGCACTCCGCCATGGTCTTTCAGAACTTCAACCTCTTCCCCCACTACACCGCTGAGCAGAATGTGGCGTTAGCGCCGGTGCTCAACGGCAAGAAGAGCAAGGATCAGGCTAAGGCGCAGGCACTAGAGCTTCTTGCCAAGGTGGGTTTGGAACATAAGGCGGACGCCTACCCCGATAACCTCTCAGGTGGCCAGCAGCAGCGCGTAGCTATTGCCCGCGCCCTGGCAGTTGCCCCGGACTACCTGCTTTTTGATGAGCCCACCAGCGCCCTTGACCCGGAGCTTGAGGCTGAGGTGATTCAGGTTCTGGTTGATTTGGCAGCTGAGAAGCGTTCACTGGTGGTGGTGACCCACAATATGGCTTTTGCCCGCCGTGTGGCTGACCGTATTGTCTTTTTGGACGGCGGCACCGTCGCCTATGACGGTGCGCCCGAGGGGTTCTTCACCTCAGATCATCAGCGCATCCAGCGTTTCTTGCAAATCTTTGAGATGACCGACTACCGCATCTGAAGAATAGGCTTAATCGACTGGTTGTTGCACAGGCCATAGTACGATAGGGTTTATTCCACTTATATAAGAGTTTCGAAGCCTAGCGCAGTGGAGGGCAGCATAGGATGACCTATACGTTCATTACGGGTGAAGTACCTAGCCAAGCAGAGCTGGTAGAACTTTACACCGCAGTGGGCTGGAGTGCTTATACTGACCAGCCTGAAAACCTTATACCTATGTGCCAGGGCAGCCTTTATCTAGCAGTAGCCCGCGAAGAACACAGTGGGCGGCTCGCCGGTCTGGTGCGCGCGGTAGGCGATGGGGTGAGCATCAGTTACATCCAGGACCTACTGGTTCACCCTGACTTTCAGAAAAAGGGCGTAGGTGCTCACTTGCTAGATGCTGCGCTAGAAGCCGTTGGTGGCGTCCGCCAGGTTTACATCACCACAGACACCCACGCCAGCAATCAACACGTTATTGACCTTTACACGGGCCGCGGCTTCAAAGCTGTTGGTGACTACGGCTGCGTCACCCTAGCTCGTTTCAGCTAGTTTTCTGGTTAATCGGTTAGCTCTAAGAACGG
>JAUMUH010000009.1 GCA_030530765.1 Rothia sp. (in: high G+C Gram-positive bacteria) | reverse complement strand
TAGGTCATGTGCCTTAGCAAAGAGGATATGGTCAGGTTTGATGGTAGCAGTTCTGTCTGTGACTGCTTTTGGCTGATTCCTTGGCTCTTGCGGTAGAACACTGCCCTGTAGTAGTCGAGAAACCCGGTGAGGGTTGTGTACTCGTCCGCGGCATCTGCAAGTTGAGGGAGTTCCATTTGATTTTCCTTGTATTAGTTTTCGCGGGAAAGATATCTTATGTCAGACAACTAGCTCAACTTCGAACCCCTCGGCGTTTTCGAGGTAGAGGGCCGTGTGTTGGTTGCCACCGGCATGAGGGTAGCGGTCAGCAAAAAGCTCCGCCCACCCGTGCTCTGGCGCTTCTGCTCTGATGTGGTCTAGCTCTTGACGGCTCATGCAGTTTAGAGCTAAATGATTGAGCCCTGCCCTCATACGGTCGTGCTGACCGTTCACGTCTGAAGACTGTTCTAGTACAAGGTAAGAAGCATCAGCAGCCCGCCAGGACTTACCCAAGTGCCAGGTGTCTTGTTCTTTCCACCCTAGGTTACGCAGTAACCAATCCCAGCTAGGAGCCGAGGCCTTATAGTCTGCTGTCCATAACTCAATATGGTGCACCGCTGCCAGATTTCGCCCCGGTTTGCCCCGCAAACGGGCAGCTATAACCGCATCATAGGTTTGCCCCGCATATAGAAATTTCTCCCGCTCAATACCTTCAACCATAAACCCAGCGGCAGCAGCAACCGCGCCGGACGCCGGGTTATTAGTGCGGTAGCCCAGTTCAAGACGGCGCAGGGCAGGAGTTTTACTATCAGACAGCAACGACACATCCAACTGACCTTCTTTCAAGGTTCGCTGAGCGCTACCGTCCCACTCCCCTAATGCCCAATCACAGACAGCTTTGACGGCAGTTTTTATGGCACCAAGACCACGAATAGACGGAGCTGACCAGTAGAACACCCAGCCTCGATCCCAGTTACCCTTATCATCGGTAGCACTAAACCGTAGCCCAACTAAACCAGCTGCTTTCCCCTGGTGCTCCAGGGCAAAGATAGCGCGCCCGTTTGCAGGCAGCAGCTCTTGGCTGACCAACTCGCGGGCATCTTCAAGGCTGTATAAAGCAGGCATCTGCCGCCGTAGATCCTCCACCTGCTGGTAAAGGTCAAGTAAGGTCGCAGCGTCCTCTAGCTGCCAGTGTCGTAAACGCATCGTTCCCCTTCGAACTTTTGAGTCTCAAGAGCCACTATAGAATAGGGAGCAGACCAAACCGCTCTTTGACCGAGAAGGAAGCATGAGCACCAACACCCCTCACATTGCCCCCAACGGCGCTGAAATCGCTGAAACCATTCTGCTGCCCGGCGACCCGCTGCGCGCCAAGTTCATTGCCGACACCTACCTAGAGAACGTTGTGCAGTTCAACAGCGTTCGCAACATGTTCGGCTACACCGGTGATTTCAAGGGCCAGCGCGTATCGGTTATGGGCACCGGCATGGGTGTGCCTTCAGCTTCCCTCTACGCCCACGAGCTCATTCATACCTTTGGTGTCAAGCGCCTGATCCGTATTGGCACCTGCGGTGGCATGTCGGACGATGTTGACACCTTCGACATCGTGGTAGCAGCAGCTGCTTCAACCGACTCCAACTTCATGACACACTACAAGCTCCCCGGTACCTTTGCCCCCACCGCCTCCTGGTCGCTGCTCTCAGCGGTTGCCAAAGAAGCAGAAAAGCAAGGCGTGAAGCTGAACGTGGGTAACGTACTGACCTCTGATGTTTTCTACAAGGCGGACCCCAGCGACGCTAAGAAGTGGGCGGATATGGGTGTTCTAGCTGTTGAGATGGAAACCGCTGGCATTTACGCTGTAGCAGCAGCTGCCGGTGTTGAGGCGCTCTCTGTTTTCACCGTATCTGACCACCTTTTCAAGGGTTCAGACACCACCGCTGAGCAGCGCGAGAAGTCCTTTACCGGCATGATGGAGCTGGTTCTGCCTGTAGCAGCAGGGCTCTAAACGTTTCGAAAGCTAAATAAGCGGGGTGGGGTTCACAGAACCCTACCCCCTTTCTTTTAACCTTGCAGCAGAAAGTCAATAAGATTACGATGCACGATACCGTCACGGCTAAAATCCACGGTATCCAAGGACAAAACAGTTTTTGGGTAGTTATCCCTCACCTCGAGAAGAACCGAGAACTCCCGCTCCCTTGTCTGCTCGCTGGGCATCACATAGCTAACCTGGTAATACTCAAGGGCACCATTTTTCTCAGCAACAAAGTCAATCTCTTTATCACCGACCTTGCCGATGGTTACTTTATAACCTCGCGAAAGCAGCTCTGTGTAGACAATATTCTCAAGCACCAGCTCAATGTCTTTACTGTTTGAAAACCCAAGTGCTTCCCGCAGACCGTGGTCTACCGCGTAATATTTCTCTTCAGCTTTCAGAATTGCCTTACCTGCGACGTCCTGCCGGGGCACCTTATAGATGAGAAAGGCATCAGCACAAAAGGTCAGATAGTTGAGCACAGTATCGACACTAACCTTGCGCTGCTCGCTTTTGAGGTACCTGCTGATGGATGAAGCAGAAAAAGTTCTACCAACATTGACTAGGCAATAAGAAACAATGCGGTTAAAAATATCGATGTCCCGTATCTGATGATGCTCGATGACATCTCGCATGACGGCAGTATCGTAAACACTGCTAAGGTAGCGCAGCGACTCTTCTCTGTCGAAGTCAAAATACTTAAGCATGGGAAACCCACCAAAAGTAAGAAAACGGTTGAATGCCTCTTCTTGGGTAAGTTCTTGCCCGTGCAGCTCATAGAACTCTGCAAAAGTGAAGGGCTGAATATGGAAACTAACGTAACGCCCAGCTACGTGGGTAGCAAAATCACCCGAGAGTATCTGAGAGTTAGAGCCGGTGATATAAATATCGCAGTTGTAATCTACGCGAAGAGCGTTGATGACGGTTTCCCAGCCTTGTACCTGCTGAATCTCGTCAAAGAAAAAGTAGGTGCGCTGGCCGGGGTCAGGGGCAGCTGCTAGGAGGTAGTCCAAGAATTGGTCTTTGGTGCGGATGCGCTGCCCTGCCAAGGATTCAAAGTTGAGTTCAACGCAGTGAACGCCTTCTTTGGTTGTTCAGATGTGTTCCGCGATGAGCTTGAGAATGGTGGTTTTGCCGCAGCGCCTCACCCCGGTAAGAACCTTGATGACAGGCACATCGATATGCTTCTTCAGTGCCGCTGTGTAGCGAGGGCGATCGATAACTGCTTCCAGGCCTCTCCTTCGTCTATACCTGACCTCTTACTGCCTTGCCTTCCAGGTATCGAGTATAGTCGAATCCTCAAGTCAGCTGATATAAATACCCTAATACCAGCACCTGCTCGCATGAGACTGCCCCCACCCCAGACTCTGCACTAAACTGGTAGGCAGTATGTCTACTTCATCTGATTCTTCCCGCAAAACCCCCAACCTGGGTGCCCTGGCAGCCGCTATGCACGCTGCCCCCACCCGCGCATCCTCCCCCGCCAATGAGCCGCAGGCTAAGACCAAGAGCAAGGACGGCGGGCGGCGCGCGCCCCAGCCAAAGGGCGGCAAGAAGCAGAACCGCGCCCACGATAAGAAGCAACAGCGCAGGGAGAAGTCTGTCTATGCCCCGCTGATTCCTGAGAAGATCAGCTACCCGCCGGGTCTGCCTGTTTCTGCCCGCCGTGATGACATTATGGCAGCTATCCGCGATCACCAGGTGACCATTGTTGCCGGTGAAACCGGTTCGGGTAAGACCACCCAGCTGCCCAAGATGCTGCTTGAGCTGGGTCTGGGTGCTAAGGGCTTGATTGGTCATACCCAGCCGCGCCGTCTGGCGGCCCGTTCGGTTGCTGAGCGTATTGCTGAAGAGCTGGGCCAGAGGATCGGTGAAACCGTGGGTTACCAGGTGCGTTTCACCTCTGAGGTGGGCGAGAACTCTGCGATCAAGCTGATGACCGACGGCATCTTATTGGCAGAGATTCAGCAGGACAGGCTGCTGCGCAAGTACTCCGCTATCATCATTGACGAGGCACACGAGCGTTCCCTCAACATTGACTTCATTCTGGGCTACCTCAAGCGCATTATGCCCCAGCGCCCAGACCTCAAAATTGTTATCACCTCAGCAACCATTGACCCCGAGCGGTTTGCCCGCCACTTCTCCCCCAGCTTTGTGCCCGGTGTGGGCATCGTAGACGATTCACTGAGCGCTGAAGAAAAAGAAATCGCTGAGGCAACCCTGCCCGATGACGCCCCGCCCATCATTGAGGTTTCAGGCCGCACCTTCCCCGTTGAGATTCGTTACCGCCCGCTGACTGACCCGCGCACCGGTGACGGTGGGGAGGATGCTGAGGACGCCGGCGATGGGCTGGAGGACGAAGACCGTGACCAGCTGGACGGCGTGCTGGACGCTATTCGTGAGTTAGCCGAAGAAGCTCCCGGTGACATTCTGATTTTCTTCTCGGGTGAGCGTGAAATCCGTGATGCTGCCGATGCCATTGAGGATATGGTACGCTCCACCCGCCGTCTTGCCGATTATGAGGTGCTGCCCCTCTACGCCCGCCTGTCTATGGCCGAGCAGCACCGAGTCTTTACCCCCGGTGGGCGGCCCCGCATTGTGCTGGCAACCAATGTGGCTGAAACCTCTCTGACGGTACCTGGTATTAAGTATGTGATTGATACCGGTACCGCCCGTATCTCCCGCTATTCTGCCCGCACCAAGGTGCAGCGCCTACCCATTGAGCGTATTTCGCAGGCGAGCGCTAACCAGCGTTCAGGCAGATGCGGCCGTGTGTCAGACGGTATCGTTATTCGCCTCTACTCTGAAGAGGATTTTGCCTCCCGCCCCGAGTTCACCGACCCCGAGATTCTGCGCACCAACCTAGCTGCAGTCATTTTGCAAATGACTGCCATCGGCGTGGTGCGTTCCCCTGCCGATATTGAAAAGTTCCCCTTCGTACAGCCACCTGAAACGCGCGCTATCAATGACGGTGTGAACCTGCTGCGCGAGCTCGGTGCCATTCGTGAAGCCGGAGCAGCTGCACCCCGCGCCAAGAGAGGACGCCGCGGCGCGCCGTCCCCGCTGACAGCTGTAGGGCGCGCCATGGCTGCCCTGCCGGTAGACCCCCGCCTAGCCCGCATGATTGTTGAGGCCTCTAAGCGCGGTGTTGCTAAGGAAGTGATGGTGCTGGCAGCAGCCCTGACTATCCAAGACCCGCGCGAGCGTCCTGCCGAAAAACGCGGTGAAGCAGATGCCTTGCACAAGCGCTACCAAGACGAAAAATCAGATTTCACCTCTTACCTGCTGCTCTGGCAGTTCATTAACGAAAAGCAAGAAGAACTCTCTTCTAGCCAGTTCCGTAAGATGTGCCACCGCGAGTTCCTTAACTTCTTGCGCATTCGCGAATGGCAAGACCTCTTTGCCCAGCTGCGAGAAATCGGCAGGAGCGCAGGTATCACCGTAACCGGTGGGCGAGAGATCGACCCTGCCGGCACCGAAGAAGCAGTACATAAGTCCCTACTGGCAGGCCTGCTCTCCCACATCGGTATGCAGGATGAAACCAACCGGCACGAGTACCGGGGCGCTCGCGGCACCCGCTTTGCTATTTTCCCCGGTTCTGCTCTTTTCAAAAAGAACCCGGACTGGCTGGTTTCTGCTGAACTGGTTGAGACTTCCCGCTTGTGGGCGCGCGTCAATGCAGAAATTGAGCCTGAGTGGGTTGAGGAGCTGGCAACTCACCTGCTCAAGCGCTCCTATTCTGACCCCCACTGGTCGGCTAAGCAGGGGGCGGTGCTGGCCCACGAGAAGGTCACCCTCTTTGGCGTGCCTCTGATTGCTGACCGCCGGGTTCAGTACTGGCGCATTGACCCGGTAGCGGCACGCGAAATGTTCATTCGCTCGGCGCTAGTTGAAGGTGACTGGTCTACCCGCCACCACTTCTTTGCCCGCAACCAAAAGGCTCTGGCTGAGGTTGAAGAACTTGAAGCTCGCCTGCGCCGCAGAGATTTGCGCGTGGATGACCAAACCCTCTTCGACTTCTACGATGCCCGTATCCCGGCACAGGTTGTTTCTGAGCGGCATTTTGACAAGTGGTGGAAGGAAGAACGGCGAGTCAATGAGCACCTGCTGGATTTCAACCCCGAGAACCTGATTGATGAAGAGGCGGCAGATTACGATGAGTCCCTCTTCCCCCGCACCTGGACGGTTCAAACTGCCGGTGGTGACCTTACCCTCGATTTGCGCTACGAGTTTGCCCCTTCAGTTTCTATCGGTGGTGTGCGTTCTTCTGAGGCACAGACTGACGGTATTGCGGTACAGGTGCCGGTGCTCTTCCTGGGGCAGCTTGAGCAAGCTCCTTTCCAATGGCTGATTCCGGGTCTGCGTGAAGAACTGCTAACCGCTCTCATCAAGTCTCTGCCTAAGGCGGTTCGCAAGAACTTTGTTCCCGCCCCGGACGTCGCCCGTCAGGCTCTTGCTCAGCTGACCGAAAGCTACTCCCCCGCTAGTGATGACCTCCTAGAGTCGCTGGCGCTCACCCTGCGCCGTCTGCGCGGGCATGTGGTAGACCCGGCAGCCTTCAACTGGGATGCTGTACCCGAACATCTGCGCTTTACCTTCCAGGTGCGCAATCACCAGAACAAGATTCTGGGTGAAGGCAAAGACCTCAAGGAGCTACAGGGGAAACTACAGGCTGAGATTCGATCTGCCCTGGCTGCCTCCCTGGGTGCTTCACCCGAGGCTTTTGGCAAGCTCAGCGCCATGGCAGCGGGCAAGGGCGGCTCTGGTGCCAAGACTTCAGCAGCAGGTGGCAGGACGCCTGCTACCGCTTCCCCTGCCGCTGGGCAGAAGAACGGCACGGCAGCGTCCGGTGCTAAAACCACTGCAGTGCGCGAGGTTTCTGGGCTGACTGACTGGCCTGCCACTGATCTGCCTATCAAGGTTGAACGCACTATCGCCACCCAAACCGTAGCTGGCTACCCCGCCCTGGTTGATGAGGGTAAGAGCGTTGCTGTGCGTATCTTCCCCAGCCGGGCTGAGGCCCTCCAGGCCCAGCGCGGCGGTGTAATTCGCCTGCTCAAACTCAATACACCCTCGCCCGAACGCTACGTTTCAGAACACCTGAACAACCGCGAAAAACTCATCTTTACCCAAAACCCCCACGGTTCTATTGATGAGCTGATCAGCGACTGCACGGTAGCTGCCATCGACCAGCTCACCCCGGCAACCCCGCCCACTACCAAGGCAGAATACACCGAGCTCTTCAACACGGTGCGGGCTGAACTCATTGATACGGTCTTTGTGATCACCAAACTGGTGGCAGATATTCTCTCTGAGACAGCTAAGGTGCGTAAGCTCATTAAGAAGAGCACTTCGCTGAGCGTAGTTCACGCCATGAGCGATATGAAGGCGCAGGTCGATCATCTCATTTACCCCGGCTTCGTAGCCGCTACTGGTGCTGCCCAGCTGCACCACCTGCCCCGCTACCTCAAGGCGGTCACCAAACGCATCGAGAAACTGGGGCCCAACGTCAACCGTGACAACCAGCTCATGCTCACTGTGCAAGACCTAGAGGATGCCTACGATAAGGCAGTCAAGTCCCTGCCCGGCGGCATGGCGCCCTCACAGGAACTCGCCGCGGTGGAGTGGATGATCGAAGAACTCCGTGTCTCATTCTTCGCCCAAGAATTAGGCACCGCCTACACCGTCTCTGAAAAACGCATCGCCAAGGCACTGCGTGAAGCGGTAGATGCTATCGAGAAGGGATAAAGATATCTTCAATACGACAGTTGAAGGTTGCCGCTAGTTGAAAGGCTAGCGGCAAGGAGGGGTCAAAACGCCCCTTCTCAATGCTGATAATGGTCTGACGGGAGACCCCCAGCACATCAGCAAGACCCTGCTGGGACAGCCCCGCCTGCGCCCGTAATTCTTTAAGATTGTTCTCCATTACCTACCTGCGTTTATGAACCTGGTAGCTAACGATAAACACTAGCCCCATCAAGAGGGTTGCCACCGTTAGAACATAACCGGTAGCAAACTGCCAGTTATAAATACTGCTAACACCTGCGCTCAGCCCCAGAACAGCCAGCATGATATGGAAAGTGTTTTCTGTTGCCTTGCTGTACCAGAGACTCTCTACGCTGTTCTCTGGCTTTTCTACTGCGCCAGCTAGGGTATTGCGGTCTACCAGCAGGGCCCAGATACTTGCAACGCTGATCAGGTAGGTGGCGACAAAGGAGGCGAGCAGGTAGAACCAGAAGTCGCCGTCCTGCTTATTCATAAAGAGCAAAAACGCCGTTCCCAAGGGGACGAGGGCGCCACCCAACAGCGAAAGGGCTATTAACAGCTGGCTTGATTCACCGAATTTTGCCCTGCCCCAGCGGGTCTTTTCTTGACTGTTCATAGCAACCTCCATAGTAAAGTAAGCTTTACATCAGCATATAAAGCTTACTTTACCCACATGCAAAAATTGATGTCAAGCTACCTTTACATTGTGAGTGAGGTTTCAAAGCAACTAGCTTGCTACGAACTCCCCATGCCCCAGCTCCGTCAAGGCAGCGCGCAGCTGAGCTGCCGCCTCGTCCATCTTGTCAGCATCGGGGTTACGGTTAGCCTGCTCAAAGGTGAATTCGCTCTGGTCAAGAGCGGGCCACACATGAATATGGGTATGAGGAACGTCAAAACCAGCAATCATCATCCCCACACGAGTAGGATTAAAGGCTTTCTGAAGCCCCGCAGATACCTTATGCGCCACGCCAAAAACGTGAGCCGAAAGGTCAGCTGGCATATCAACCCAGTGGTCAATTTCTTCGCGCGGCACCACCAGGGTATGTCCGTACTGAAAAGGCTCAATGGTAAAGAAGGCAACTGCCTTTTCGTCCTGCCAAATCATGCGTGAGGGAATTTCACCCTTCATAATCATGGTAAAAACGGTGCTCATAGCTCTCCTAGATTTCTACAGTGGTGCCCGGCGCCAGGTATTCAAAGTCGGTGCCGTATTTCTTGCCAAAGTTACTCGCGTGCCCAACAATCATGTTCCGCCCGGTTTCTGCCAGCAGGGAGTCATGAATCTGGTACGCCTTTTGAGCACGAACAGCGATGATGAAATCGATAACCTCAGAAATCTTGTTCCAGGGTGCATGGATGGGCACTAGCAGGGTTTTTACCTCAAGGCCGTGGGGCACCACGAAGGAGTCGCCGGGGTGAAAGAGGTTTTCGTCAATCAGATAGCCCACATTGTCAATCACCGGCATCAGGGGGTGGATGACGGCGTGCTGGCCGCCAAAGGTCTTAACAGAGAAGCCTGACAGGCTAAATTCCCCATCAGCAGTGACAGCGCTTGCCTTCGCTTCAGGCAGGACGGCGAGCACAGCGTCCACGACGGAGGCAGGCGCGTGCAGGGTAACCTGGGGGTTCTCGCGCAGGTAAGCGATGACCTTTTCTGCATCGAAGTGGTCAGGGTGGACGTGGGTAATCAGAATATGGTCAGCACCAGCCAGCGCTTCTTCTACCTCTGAGAAGTTACCGGGGTCTAGCACCAGCACGGTACCGTGGTCTTCAAGACGCACGCAGGAGTGAGTAAATTTTGTTAGTTTCATACTCTCTAGCCTAGTGGTTTTGTGTCGCGCAGAACAGCACCGTCTTCCCCTCTTACACCCGTAGTGAGAGCTTGTAAAGATGGCTACTACTATCATGTACAGTAAGGAAGCGATATCGACCTGGCAAGAAAGAGGGATCTATGGCAAACCCTGCACAGAAACCAACCGAAGTGCGCAACACCAAGCAGCGCCGCACTGTTGCCGCCACGCTCGACACCCTCGATGATTTTATTACGGCCCAGGATTTGCATCAGCTGATGTCTTCCCGCGGAGAGTCCGTCTCTCTGGCAACCACCTACCGTATTTTGCAGTCCATGCTGGGCACAGGTGAGGTAGAAGCCCTTAAAACTGAAGGCGGCGAAGCTATTTACCGCCGTTGCGAAACCGAGCATCATCACCACCATATTCTCTGCCGCTCTTGTGGAGCTGCCGTTGAATTTGAGGTTCCAGAACTTGAAGAATGGGCACAGAAAACCGCTATGCAGCACGGCTATACCGATATCAGCCACGTTATTGAGATTGTTGGGCTTTGCTCTTCTTGCGCAGCCCAAGGCTAAAGATTGCCCCGGCACTTTCAAGGTGCCGGGGCAATCTTTATCTGAGGTGTTATGGGGCAGGACGCTAGTGCTCGGCTGCCGCGGGCAGGGCACGGCCTGAAGCGCTATAGCGCTCTTTGATGAAGCGAATGACCCGGCAGATAACAAAGATGAAGAAGGAAATGCTGGTGACGTAGGGGCTGATAGGCAGGGAACCAGCTAGTGCCAGCATAATGCCACCCACCATTGAGACTTCAGCAAAGACTACAGATAGAATGAGTGCCCTGACCGGAGATGCCGTTACCTGTAGAGCAGCAGCTGCCGGGGTAATGAGCAGCGCCAGTACCAGCAGGGATCCCACCACCTGCACCGACAGGGCTGTAGCAATACCCAGCACCAGCATGAAAGCGATAGATAGGGCGCGCAGGGGCACGCCCTTTGCCTGGGCTACCACCGGGTCAAGCGAAGCGAACATGAGCGGCCGCCACATCAGAGCTAGGGCTGCAATAATAACGATCCCGCCAACAACCATAGTGGTCAGCTGAGAAGAATCAACTGAGACAATCTGACCGGTCAGAAGCGAGAACTTATTAGCCGCCCGCCCCGAATACAGGGAAAGAAAGAGAATACCCAAGCCCAGGCCAAAGGGCATCAGGGCACCAATAACCGAATCATTCTCATGAGCCTTAGCGCCCATAAAAGCAATCAAGAGGGCTGATACCAGCGAACCAACTAGAGAACCGGTCACCACGTTATAACCCAGTAGCAAGAAGAGGACGGCCCCAGCAAAAGACATCTCAGCAATAGCGTGAACCGCAAAGGCATGGCGGCGCATCATCACAAAGATGCCTACAAAGCCACCAATCACACCAAGCACAGCACCAGCAAGAATGGACTGGTGCAGCAGCACCAGCAATTCGCCATAGCGGTCAAAGACAAAAACTTTACTCAGAACATCTGAGAAGGTGATACTAAGCTGCACTATGCGTCCTCCCCTACTCCGTGGCTGTGCCCGTGAATCTCATTAGTGTGGCCACCGTGCAAAAGATCCTGCCCACTGACGGCA
This sequence comes from Rothia sp. (in: high G+C Gram-positive bacteria), assembly GCA_030530765.1. Classification (GTDB taxonomy): domain Bacteria; phylum Actinomycetota; class Actinomycetes; order Actinomycetales; family Micrococcaceae; genus Rothia. The sequence goes on along the minus strand of JAUMUH010000009.1, from coordinate 17,550 downwards.
CAGTGGTGGTCGTCTTCGGGGTGTTCCCCACCAACTACCACATATCTACCGTTGGTGTGAATCACAGAGACCGGGGTCTGGTAAAGGTCGGTCAGAACTTCAGAGCGCATTACATCGTCAACTGTACCCACCGTAAACCTACCTGCGGCAAGATAGAGCACCCGGTCAACATGCTCAATGATGGGGTTGATTTCGTGGGTTACGAAAATAACGGTGGCATTCTGCTCACGGTTATAACGGTGAATCAGCTCAGACACCGCGTACTGGTGATTGAGGTCTAGCGAGAGCAACGCTTCATCAGCCAATAAAATCTTGGGGTTGTTTGCCAGCGACTGGGCAATACGCAGGCGCTGCTGCTCGCCGCCTGAGAGTAAACCAATGGGTACATTTGCGTAGTCCCTAGCGCCAACTGCTTCAAGCAGCTCATCAACCTTTTTGCGGCATTTCTTGCCAGTCAGGCGAAAACCCCAGCGGTGGCCATCCAGCCCCAACCCTACAAAGTCCTTAGACCGCAGGGGCACCTCGGTGCCAATTGCTTTTTGCTGAGGCACATAACCAATGCCGGGGTTACCTAAATGGGCAGGCTTGCCCAGCACCTTAATACTGCCCTGACTCAATCCGGTCAGGCCCAAAACCGCCTTGATGAAGGTAGATTTTCCCGAGCCGTTAGGGCCAAGTACCGCAAAGTACTCCCCCTGTTTAATGTTCAGGTCAAGCCCCTGCCAGAGCGTACGATGCCCAAAGGAAAGCCCGCCCCCTTGAATCTCAACTGCGGGAGCGAGCTTTGAAGAATATGAAGACATAGGTTTTATGCTACTGCCTTTTCAATATTTTCGATGTTACCTGCCATCCACTGCACATAGGTCTGCTTTTCAGGCAGGGTTTCAGTGAAGGAAATACTGGGAACCTTAGCTTCCTGCGCAAAATTGAAGATTTCCTTGGTCTGGGCAGTTTGAGTCTGCTCATTGAAGGCAAGCAGATCTGCCCCGCCCTTGGTCAGCACATCTTTGGCTTCTTGCATGGTCAGCGGTGCAATATCGCTATCGGTTTCTACCGCCGCAACCAGGTCGCTGGGGGTAACGTCCTTGTAGCCGGCGTCCTCTAGCAGGTAGCCGGGCACAGGCTCGGTAGCCAGGTAGCTGCGTTCTTTGGTATCGACACCCTTGGCACGGGTGAGAAGCTCGTCTAGCTGCTTATCTAGCGAGGACGCTGCGTCCCGGTAGGTCTGGGCATTACCAGCATCCAAGGTGGCTAGGTCTTCAGCGACCTTCTGCCCGACCTTTTTCATGGTATCCAGGTCGTACCAAACGTGTTCATTGTAGGTATGAACATGGTTATGCTCTTCGCCCTCATGGTCAGTATGTTCGTCTGCGATGTGGGCAAGTTCCTCTTCACTAAAGAGACCGGAGATTTCTACAGCGTTGATGACCTTCTGATCTTTGTTGTCGCTTCCGGCCAGCTCTTCAAGGAAGGTGTCATAGCCACCACCGTTGAGCACAACGAGGTCAGCGTCTTTCACGGTCAGGCGGTCTGAGCTGGTTGCTTCGTAGGAGTGGGGGTCTACTGCAGTAGAAGCAATGAGCGGTGTAACCTCAACTTTGTCACCGGCAATCGCTTTTACGATGTCAGCATAGACATCGGTGGTGGTTACAACCTTCACGGTGCCATCATCTGTTTGGGTGCTGCCATCTGCACCGCAGCCAACAAGCACTAGTGTAGCCACGGTAGCGAAAGACGCCACTTGAACAATTTTCTTCATACTAAACCCCACTCTAAACTTCACTTATTGAGAATGATTCTATATCAGCCTAAAATAAGTGCGAACCATTCGCAAATTACTATCCCTTCTCAAAGACAAGAATGCCCCCGCTTCATACAAGTGGGGGCATCCATATCTCTGAATCTACTCGCTGATAACACGGGCGGCAGCCTCTTCACGGCGGCGCACGTGCTCCTGGGTAGTGTCCTTAATTTCACCCACCAGTTCTTCAAGCACGTCCTCTAAGAAAAGCACACCTACGCTCCTCCCCGAGGCATCCACCACATGAGAGACGTGGGCGCGGTTGCGCTGCATGGTAGCAAGTGCCTCATCTATTTCAGTTTCAGGGCGCACAATCGACATGGCGCGCAACTTACTCCAAGCAATGGGCTGATTCAGGCGCTCACCCTCATAAGCAAGAGCGTCCTTGATATGGAGGTACCCCATGTAGGTACCGTCCTGGGCATCCTGCATCACAAAGCGGGAGTAGCCGGTCTGGGCAACCGCTTTTTCAAGGTCTGCCGGAGTGCAGGGGAACGTCATGGTCACCAGTTTGTCACCGGTTACCATGATTTCCTCTACCGACTTGGAGCTGAATTCAAGAGCACCAGAGAGCACACCGGAGCCATCCTCAACCGTGCCTTCAGCGGTTGACTGGGCAACAATATTCTGCAGTTCATCCAGGGTGAAGGTTGATGACACCTCAGCCTTAGGCTCAATCTTCATGAGACGCAGAGCGTGATCTGCAATCCAGTTCAGCAGCCAAACTACCGGCTTGAGCAGACGGGAAACTGCAACTAGAGGTGGGGCAATCCACAGGGCAGTACCCTGCGCCGCAGTAGAAACCGCCATGTTCTTGGGTACCATCTCACCGAAAATAACGTGCAGGTAGGTCACCAGAATCAGGGCGAATACAAATGCTAGGCCGCTAGCGACCTCATATGGAATCCCCACATGCTCTAAGGGCTCCGCCACCAGATGGTGAATAGCCGGTTCTGAAACGTTAAGAATCAGCAGGGAACAAACAGTGATACCCAGCTGGCAGGTTGCCAGCATGAGTGAAACATTTTCTAGTGCGTAAAGAACTGTCACCGCCCGCTTATTCCCAGTTTCTGCCAGAGGCTCTATCTGCGAGCGTCGGGTGGACATAATTGAGAACTCAGCAGCAACGAAGAAGGCATTGCCTGCTAGAAGCACGAAAAGAAAGGCTATTGCTGCCCAGTCGTTCACGCTTGCACCTTCTTTCGGTCACTTTCAGGGGTGGTTTCTGTGGGGTTTGGTATGTAGCGAATGCGGTCGACGCGTCTTTGTTCCATTTTTTCAACGCGTAGGTGCCCGCCGTCCACGGGCACCAGGTCGCCAGTTTCGGGTACTCTGCCCAGGCGGTCCATCATGAAGCCACCCATAGTTTCGAAGGCGGGGTCATCTTCTACGTCAAGTACTTGGATGTGTTCGTTGACTTCATCGGGGCGCAATAGGCCTGAGAAGATGTAGTCACCGTTGCCTACGCGCAGGGGGCGTTCGTCGAAGGAGTTGGTGTCGTGTTCGTCAGAGACTTCACCAACGATTTCTTCGACCAGGTCTTCGAGGGTGGTGATGCCTGCGGTGCCGCCGTATTCATCCAGCACCACAGCAAGCTGAAGGGCGCCTTCACGCAACTGTACGAGCAGGGAGTCAAGGTGAACAGTCTCAGGCACCTGTAATACGTCTTCCATGAGGGTGCCGGCTTCGAGGGTGTCTCGCTTATCAGCAGGCAGGCCCACCGCCTTTTTAACGTGGATAACACCAACGATGTTGTCTTGGTCTTCACGGTACAGAGGAAACCGAGAATGGCCGGTGGTGCGAGCTAAGTCAAGCACGTCACTAACGGGTGCAGTATCCTCTAGCATGATGACCTTGCGGCGAGGAGTCATAACGTCCGCTGCGGTGAGTTCAGCAAAGGATAGGGTCTTATCGACAAAGCGGGCAGTGTCTGAGTCCAGGGTGCCTAGATCTGCTGAGCGGCGCACCATCGATGAAAGCTCTTCTGGTGAACGTGCAGTAGAAAGCTCTTCTTTTGCTTCCATGCCAAAGCGGTGCAGAACCCAGTTGGCTGAGCCGTTAGCGGAGCGGACGATGGGTCCCATGAGCTTGGTAAAGAGCAGCTGGGCAGGGGCCAAAGCTCGTGCTACTTTGTATGCTTCTGCGATAGCCAGATTCTTAGGAATAAGCTCACCGATAATCATGGAAAGCAGGGTCGCTACTACCATTGCACCTACCAGTGAAATAAGACGGGCTGCACCTTCGGATAACCCCCAAGATGCGATAGTCTCTGTGGTCAGAGATTGCAGGGCACTATCCAGAGTGTAGCCAGTGAGCAGGGTGGTAATGGTAATGCCCAACTGGCAGCTTGAGAGCTGGGTTGAGAGGGTTTTAATGCAGGCAAGAACCTTATGCCCGGCTTTATCGCCACGGTCAATTTCTTGTTGTACCTTGCTTTGGTCAAGAGCTACCAACGAAAATTCGACGGCGACAAAGAAGCCCGTACCTAAGATCAGCAGCAAACCGAAGATCAGCAGGAGCCATTCCATTAGCTTCTCACCGCCGGCTCACTCGCTGTGGCGCCGCAAAGAGCACCGAAAATATCTATGTGCTGGTGTTGCCTTCTTTTATCGAGGGCAAAGCTATTTAAGGGCCGCAGATAAAGGCGGCAACTAGAAGGACCATCCATAATGCACGATTCTATCGAATACCGCTTTTAGTGTGTGAGAGAGGCAGGGTTTTCTCTTCCTGCGAAAGACATAAGCCAATATTTTCTGGTTACTTTTCAGGCAGCAGCTAGATTTTTAGTGTCCTATGGGTCTACTTGACCTCAAGTGAGAAAGAAAATGTGACTATTCTTTGACATCATCTGTCACAGAACCTATTGCCCGTTGGACGTATGGGCAGAAGAAACCTAAACTGTACTAGAGAATATGCGTTGCATCACGCACCCAAGGTAGTGTGCGGTGTGCCGCTCCCCTATGCACCCGAGGGTGCTCATAAGAAACATCACGAGATGGAAGAGGCGTAAGTCCAGTGCCAAACCAGTCAGAGCGTAAGGTACCCGAAGAGTTTGCGGGAAATGAATGGCTCGTTGAAGAGCTTTTTGAGAAGTATGAGGCAGACCGAAACTCTGTAGATAAGAAGTGGTGGGCTCTCTTTGATCAGTGGGCAGGCACTGCTGCTGATGCCGCCGCCGCTACTGAGCCGCAGCAGCAGAGCACTCCAGCTCCCGCCGTCCCTGCCCCTGAGACTCTGGCTAAGGCAGAGGGCTCTGCAACTAACGTAGCGCCTGCCGTTGATAAGAAGCCTGCAAGCCCTGCCGCAAATAAGCCTGCTGCCCCGGTACCTCAGAAAACTGAGACTGCCCCTGATTCGCCAGAGGAAGATACCGTGGTCACCCTGCGCGGCCCGGCTAAGGCAGTTGCCACCAACATGGATGAATCCCTAACCGTCCCCACCGCAACCACCGTGCGTGCAATCCCGGCGAAGCTACTGATTGACAACCGTACCGAAATTAACAGTTACCTGGCACGTACCCGTGGCGGCAGGGTCTCTTTCACCCACATCATCGGCTACGCCATTATTCGCGCTCTGGCCAATTTCCCCTCAATGAACGTCAGTTACGGTGAGGACGCTAAGGGCAAACCCGCTGCTATTCAGCACGCCCACATCAACTTTGGTCTGGCTATTGACCTGCCCCGCCCCGATGGTTCCCGCAACCTGGTGGTGCCTAACATCAAGGCTGCTGAGAAGCTCTCTTTCATCGAGTTCTGGAACGAATACAACGATATTGTTGCCCGCGGCCGTGACGGTAAGCTGGGCGTTGAAGACTTCAAGGGAACCACTGTTTCTCTGACCAACCCCGGCGGTATCGGCACCGTCCACTCTGTGCCCCGTCTTTCCAAGGGGCAGGCTGCCATCATTGGTGCAGGTGCCTTGGATTATCCGGCAGAGTACCGCGGTACTTCTGAGAAGGTTATTGCCCGCAACGGTGTGTCAAAGATTCTGACCCTCACCTCCACCTATGACCACCGTGTCATCCAGGGCGCTGGTTCCGGCGAGTTCCTTAAGCTGGTTGAACATTACCTGCTCGGTGGGGACGGTTTCTACGACCAGATTTTCAAAGATTTGCGCATCCCGTTTGAGCCTGTACGCTGGGCTCGTGACAACCAGGTCAACCCTGAAGCTGAAGTTTCAAAAGTTGCCCGCATCCAGCAGCTGATTCACGCCTACCGTGTGCGCGGTCATCTTGTAGCGCAGACCAACCCCATTGGCTACGAGATGCTCTCTCACCCCGATCTGCGCCTAGAAAACTACGGATTGACTCTTTGGGATCTTGACCGCCACTGGCCCACCGGCGGCTTCGGTGACAAGGAAACCCTGGCGCTACGCACCATCCTTGAGCTACTGCGTGAAGCATACACCCGCACCCTGGCTGTAGAGTACATGCACATCGAAAAGCCAGAGGAGCGTGAGTGGTTCCAGCAGCGCCTGGAGCACGGCTACACCAAGCCCAGCAGGGACGAGCAGTTCCGCGTCCTAGGTACCCTCAACGCTGCTGAAGCTTTTGAGACCTTCTTGCAGACCAAGTACCTGGGCCAGAAGCGCTTCTCTCTTGAGGGCGGCGAATCTCTAATCCCCCTGCTTGACTCCGTTATCTCTGAAGCAGCGGATGCTGGCCTCAACGGAGTGGGCATCGGCATGGCACACCGCGGTCGTTTGAACGTTCTGACCAACATCGCTGGTAAGTCCTACGCCCAGATTTTCCGTGAATTTGAGGGGCAGATGGACCCCCGTCTCACCGGCGGTTCTGGCGACGTGAAGTACCACCTGGGTACCGAGGGCGTCTTCACCTCCCACAACGGCAACCAGACCCAGGTTTACCTGGCTGCTAACCCCTCCCACCTCGAAGCGGTCAACACCGTGCTTGAGGGCATCGTCCGTGCTAAGCAGGACACTCTTGCTGAGCAGGGCGTCACTGGCTACCCCGTCCTACCTATTCTGGTTCACGGTGACGCTGCCTTCGCAGGCCAGGGCATTGTCATGGAAACCCTGCAGATGTCTAAGCTGGAGGGCTACACCACCGGCGGCACCGTGCACATCGTGGTGAACAACCAGGTTGGCTTCACCACTACCCCGCGCGATGGTCGCACCGCAACCTACTCCACTGATATTGCCCGCATGGTTCAAGCACCGGTTCTGCATGTAAACGCCGATGACCCTGAGGCGGTAGTGCGTGCAGGTGCCATCGCCTTTGAATACCGTCAGGCGTTCAACAAGGACGTGGTCATCGACCTGGTTTGCTACCGCCGCCGCGGTCATAATGAGGCTGATGATCCCTCAATGACCCAGCCTAAGATGTACCAGCAGATTGAGGAACTGCCCTCGACCCGCAAGATTTACACCGAGTCCCTCGTTGGCCGCGGTGATATCACTCAGGAAGAAGCAGAGCGTGCCCTGCGTGACTACCAGGGGCGACTTGAGCAGATCTTTACTGAAACCCATGAGGCCCAGTCTTCTTCTGCTCCCCTGGTCACCGCTGATGCTGCTGCTGTTTCTAATATTGAACGCCCTGCAGCCCAACAGAATGAAGATTCTGTGCAGGTGGTTGATTCAACCGCAATTTCAGCAGATACTCTTGCCAAGATTGGCCAAGCATTCGGTCAGGTGCCTGAGGGCTTCACCGTACACAAGAAGCTAAAGAAGCTCCTTGACCAGCGCGTTGCAATGTCGACCGAGGGCAACATCAACTGGGGTTTTGGCGAGCTGGCAGCTTTCGGCTCACTACTGCTGGAGGGCAAGAATGTTCGTCTGACCGGTCAGGACGTTCAGCGCGGTACTTTCGTTCAACGCCACTCAGTGCTGCACGATAGCATCACCGATGAAGAGTGGAACCCGCTCAAAAACCTCTCAGCAACCCAGGGTAAGTACTCCATCTACAACTCTTTCCTGTCGGAATACGGCGTGATGGGCTTTGAGTACGGCTATTCGGTAGAACGCCCTGACTCCCTCATTCTGTGGGAGGCACAGTTCGGTGACTTCGCCAACGGCGCTCAAACCATCGTTGATGAGTTCATTTCATCAGCTGAGCAGAAGTGGGCGCAGCGCTCTTCTCTAGTTCTACTGCTCCCCCACGGCTTTGAAGGTCAGGGCCCTGACCACTCATCAGCTCGTATGGAACGCTACCTGCAGCTGTGTGCAGAGAACAACATGACCGTGGCTGTTCCCTCAACCCCGGCGTCCTACTTCCACCTGCTGCGCCGTCAGGCGCACTCACGCCCGCACAAGCCGCTGATTGTGATTACTCCTAAGCAGCTGTTGCGTTTGAAGGCAGCCGCTTCATCGGTAGAGGACTTCACTGAAGGTAGCTTCAAGCCCGTTATCGAAGACCAGGCTAACCTCTCACCTGCTGAGGTCACCCATCTTGTCTTTGTCTCTGGTCGTCTCTACTACGACTTAGAGGCAGAGCGAGCCAAGAAGAAGGACACCACCACTGCAATTGTGCGAGTGGAACAGCTTTACCCGCTACCCGCTGCCGAAATTAAGGAGCAAATCGCTAACTACCCCAATGCTGAGGTTGTTTGGGTTCAGGACGAACCGGCTAACCAAGGTCAGTGGCCTTTCATAATGTTGAACCTCATGCCGCAGATTGGCTACAAGATGCGGCTGATTTCCCGTCCCGCTGCTGCTTCCCCCGCAGCTGGCACCGGCAAGCGGCACCAGCGTGAACTCGATGACCTCATTTCAGAGGTCTTCGAACGCTAAGATTGCCGGTCGATATTGCAGCGGCGGCCACATGCTTACAACAGGGTGTGGACGCCGCTGAGAGGACGGCATCAAAGCATTGCGGTGTGCACCAGCACCGTATAAGGGTTTAGACTTGAAAAGACCCCAAAATACAAGTACGGTGCCGAAGGTACCGACTCATCAGAAAGATACACGTGGATCAGCGAAAAATTCGTCTTGTTGCCGTTGGCGATGATTTACTCGCAGGCGTCGGGGACCCCCGCACCCTCGGGTGGTTCGGTCGAGTTATGGCACGTACCCCCCAAACCTCAGCTACCATTTCTACGTATAACCTCGCTGCCCCCGGCGAGGGTAGTGAGATGCTCAACGATCGTTGGTTTGAAGAAGCTTCCCGTCGCTTTGCGCAGGGGTATGAGAACCGTCTAGTTATTGCACCCTCTACCTATGACATTGACTTGGGTCTGACCAGCGCACGCTCACGCCTTAATCTTGCCAACATGGTTGATATGGCATCCCAAAATAATGTCAAGGTTCTTGTGGTCGGCCCCCCACCTACCTTGGATACTGAGCGCAACCGAAAGATTGCTGATTTATCAGCGGCCTACGCCGATGTGGTAACCCGCCGTAACCATGTCTATGTTGATACTTTTAATCCTCTGCTACACCATGAGCAATGGCGCAATGACCTTGCTGCCAATGACGGTCGCCCCGGTCAGTCTGGTTATGGTCTTATCGCATGGCTGGTGTTGCACCGCGGCTGGTATAACTGGCTTCAGATTTCTGAACCTGCCTAAGCTGTTGTGGTTCGTACCCTTGGACTCTTTAGTGTGCAAAGCCAGCCAAGATATGCAACAATAGGCAGAAGTGCCATTTAGTTGGTGCTACCGACCAATAGCTGCACCACTGTGGTGGGGCGGTTTCACCTTAAACAAGGAGGCTCATATGAGCAAGCGCGGTCGTAAGCGTAAGGATCGCCGCAAGAACGGTGCGAACCACGGTAAGCGCCCCAATTCATAAGGCTCAAAGAGGGTCATCACTTACCGGTGATGACCCTCTTTTCTATGCAGCTACAGATAACTTTTAATTCTGCCCAAGGTGCGATTCTGCGTGCAATTCATCGATTCGAGCACGAATTTTTGAGGTAAGGTCCTGCGGGGCGGTTTCTTTGCAGGTACGGCGTACTGCCTGCCGAATAATGCACTCAAGATCGTATTCCTGAGCGCACTGCGCACATTCGGCCAGATGTGCTTGTAGTTCATCGAGATCTTTACAGCTAATGGGGTCATCGATGTATTCGTAGATCCTGGCTAGTCGTTCTGCGCAGGGGGTTGTCTCATATGAAGCATGGGCTTGTTTATTCACTGTATTCTGCTTTCGTAGCGTTCAACGGTAATTATTGTGCTGGTGTGATGCCGCGGTCTAGGGCATAGTCTGCTAGCAGGTCTCGTAAGAGTTTTCGCCCCCGGTGCAGACGTGACATGACGGTACCGATAGGGGTATCCATGATGTCGGAGATTTCCTTATAAGAAAAGCCTTCAACGTCTGAGTAGTAAACCGCCATGCGAAAGTCCTCTGGTATTGCTTGCAGTGCTTCTTTTACATTGCTGTCGGGCAGGTGCCGCAGCGCCTCTGTTTCAGCAGATTCTAGGCCCTTTGAATCATGGGCGCCTGCCTGGGCTAGTTGCCAGTCCTCCACAGTGTCGGTGTTTGCCTGCTGTGGTTCGCGTTGGCGTTTACGGTAAACGTTGATGTAGGTATTGGTGAGAATGCGGTAGAGCCAGGCCTTGAGGTTACTGCCCGGCCTGTACTGGTGAAAAGCTGCAAAGGCTTTGAGGTAGGCTTCTTGCACTAGGTCTTCAGCATCTGCTGGGTTACGTGCCATGCGTAGGGCAGCAGCATAAAGCTGGTCAACATACTGCATCGCCTCGCGCTCAAAACGCAGTTTACGTTCAGTGTCTGTTTCAGCAAGGACGTTGGTGGCAGCTTGTTCTGGTATAGAGGCGCCCGTCTCTGGTGCGGTGGTGGTCATAGCCCTCCAGGTTGGGTTCGTCATGTAGCTCTTACTCTACCTGCCTGAGGTGATGAGTACGAAGGGGTCTAAGGGTTATAAGGAAAGCAGTGCATGTTTTATTCCTTGAGCTCGTGCCAAGGCTTCACTTCCCGGTATAAAGCTAGTAGTTTTTCATGTGCCATTGTGTCTTGGACGGTCAGAAGGTAGATAAGAAAGACCTTTATATGTATGCTTATTACCGATAGGTATCTCATATATAGCACCCTGCCAAGGAGCACACCATGTCATTGGTTCGCCGTTTTGCCCGCCCCCTGCTGGCATCAAGTTTTATCGTCTCGGGCGTAGACCGCCTGCGTGATTCTGACTCTTCACAGCACCTAACCAAGGTTATCGACCTTGCGTCAAAAAGTGCCCCACAACTTTCGTCTCTTCGCGGGCAAGAAAAGCTGGTTGGTCAAGCGCTTGCAGGTTCACAGGTAGTAGCAGGTACTCTCTTTGCTCTTGGCAAGTTCCCCCGTTTCTCATCAGCTGTTCTAGTGGCTACTGGCACAATCAATGCATATGTTGAGTATGCAGCTGCTGAAGCTAACACGGCTGACCAGAAGTCAGCTCGCCGCAATCATACCGTCCGCAATGCTTCACTGCTGGGTGCTGTTGCTATCACCGCTGTTGATACCAACGGGAGCCCCTCACTGAGCTGGCGCGCGCAGAAGCTGGGTGACCAGGTGGCAAAAAAATCTTCACAGCTCGTTGCCGATGCAAAAGATGCCGGTGCTGATGCGCAGAAGAAGGTAGAAGATCTCTTCGCCTCATAAGACCTTAAGAGTTCAAGAAACCCTGCACTTTTGGTGCGGGGTTTCTTGCTACCGTGCTACTGCCCCATAAAATGATAGGTAGACTTTGACATTTATAGGTAGTGAAAGCAGGTTTATGTCAGTGAGCGCAGAAGATTCAAGGGAGGCACAGGGTGACTGGGCAGCTCCCACGGTTGAGGTAACTCAGGGGGCTCGGGCTCAGGTAGCAATCCCTGGTTCTAAATCCCTGACCAACCGCTATCTTCTTCTAGCTGCTCTGGCCGATTCACCGTCCTTGATTCATGCTCCTCTTCATTCGCGTGATTCTGCTCTGATGATTGATGCACTCACCATCTTGGGTGCACGTTTTGAAGCGGTTGGAACCGGTTCACCCTTTGGCCCCGACCTCAAAGTCACGCCCATTGATTTTTCCGCGCCAGTAACTTCTGCTTCCATTGATGTTGGCTTGGCGGGTACCGTCATGAGGTTTGTACCTCCCCTCACCGCACTGGTAGCAGGTCATTTTTCTTTCGATGGGGATCCTCACGCCCGCCAGCGCCCTATGAAACCTGTGATTGAGGCTCTGCGCGCTTTAGGGGTCGAAGTTGAGGACGGCGGCCGTGCAGCGCTCCCCTTCACCGTCATTTCTAAAGGCTCAGTACAAACAAGCCAGCTCACCATCGATGCTTCTCAATCTTCCCAGTTTGTTTCTGCGGTGCTTCTTGTTGCCTGTCGGTTTAAAGATGGTCTAACTCTGCGCCATGTCGGGGCTTCTATCCCTTCGATGCCCCACATCGAGATGACCCTTGAAACCATGCGGCAGGTGGGCATCTCAGTGGATTTTGACGGTGGAAATACCTGGCGGGTTGCTCCTGGCCGCTTCCCAGGTTTTGAGGTCACCGTTGAACCCGATCTTTCAAATGCTGGGCCTTTCCTGGCAGCTGCTGTTGTCACGGGGTCTACGATCAGCATACCTCGCTGGCCCTCACGCACTACCCAGGGGGGTAACCACTGGCTCGATATTCTCCCATCATTCGGTGCTGAAGTCACTCTCGCAGATGATGCTACCCTACTCGTCGCTGGGCCCTCGGGAGGAGCTACAGCAGGGTACCCGGGGCTTACCCAAGACCTTTCTGAAGCAGGGGAACTTGCCCCTACCCTCGCCGCTATCTGCGCTCTTGCTTCTACCCCCAGCGTCCTTTCTGGTATTGCCCACCTGCGCGGGCATGAAACAGACAGGCTTGCTGCCCTTACCACTGAAATCACCAGACTTGGCGGGCAAGCTGAGGAAACAGCTGACGGAATCTGCATCACTGCCCCGGTGCAGCACGGTGGTCTAATGAAGACCTATGAGGATCACCGCATGGCAACGGCAGCTGCCGTAATGGGTTTGGTGGTCCCAGGTATCATCATTGAAAATGTGGAGACTACCGCAAAAACCCTACCCGGATTCACCGGTTTGTGGCAGAAGATGCTGAGCCAGTGGGAAGAGGGGAACTAATGCGCCGTCACTGGGATGAATCAGATGTGCGTATCCGCCCCAACAAGAAGGGTTCGCGCCCCCGCACTAAGGACAGGCCCACCTATAAGGACGCTGAAGTTGGTCGCATAGTTACGGTAGACAGAGGGCGATACACCGCAATACTAGATGAAGGTACCAGCTCAGAGCGAACGGTGACTGCGGTGCGTGCAAAAGAGTTACGCCGCTGCCCCGTTGTCGTTGGTGATAAGGTCGGGCTGGTTGGGGACACCACTGGGAAACCTGATACTCTTGCCCGCCTTATCCGCATTGAAGAGCGCGCCAATCTGCTGCGCCGTAGCGCAGATGATACTGACCCTGTAGAGCGCGTGGTGGTTGCCAACGCAGACTACCTGGTCATTGTAGTTGCCGCTGAGAATCCAGAGCCTCGCACGGGCTTCATTGATCGTTCTCTCGCTGCTGCCTTTGATGCCGGTCTCTCCCCTATTCTCTGCATCACCAAGACCGACCTCAAACACCCCCAATGGCTTTTGGATTATTACAAAGATGTAGATTTGACGATTTTGCTGTCCAAATCGGTTGATGGAAAGGCACCAAGCGAAGATGGGTCAGAGGGGCTAGACCTTTCACTGGTTGAGCAGCTTCGTTCGAGGCTGGACGGTGCGGTGTCGGTACTGCTAGGTCATTCAGGGGTCGGCAAATCAACTCTGGTCAACGCGCTCACCGGCGCAGAACGGGCTACCGGTCACAGGCAGGGGGCGGCATACCTCGTCCTCCGCTCTTGCCCTCCAGCCTCACAGTAGCAAGGTAGGCACCTGGATTATTGATACACCGGGTATTCGTTCCTTTGGTCTAGCCCATGTAGAACCAGAAAACTTAGTTTCAGCTTTCGCTGATATTGCTCCCGGCTCTGCCGACTGCCCCAAGGGCTGTACCCACTCTGCGAACGTGCCAGGCTGCGGCTTGCAGGCCTACGTCGATTCAGGTCAGGCAGGAACAGCGGGGGCTGAACGTCTCGAGTCATTACGTAAATTACTGCGAGTTGATGAAGCTGAAGGCGACACAGAAAAAGAACTTGGAAATTTGGAACACTAAAGAGACAGAATTATGAGCAATAACTACACCGATGACCTGCGCCTAGCGCATATTATGGCAGACACCGTGGACCGCCTAACTCTCACCAAATTCAACTCCCAGGACTTCACGGTTGAGTCTAAGCCGGACCTCACCCCAGTCACCAGTGCTGATCGTGAGGCCGAGCGGCTGATCCGTTCGCAGCTATCTCGGGTGCGCACGCGTGACTCGGTGCTGGGTGAAGAGTATGGCGCAACAGGTTCCTCTCCCCGTCAGTGGGTCGTAGACCCGATTGACGGCACCAAGAACTTTGTTCGCGGCGTCCCCGTCTGGGCGACCCTCATTGCTCTGCTCGATCATGGTAAGCCTGTGGTGGGCGTTGTCTCAGCTCCTGCCCTTCAACGTCGCTGGTGGGCAGCTGAAGGTACCGGCGCATACACCGGCAGGTCCCTAGCTCAGGCAAAGCGCATCGGTGTCTCATCTGTGACCAGTTTGGGGGATGCTTCACTCTCTTACTCCTCTTTGACGGGGTGGGATGACTTAGGGCTACGGGATCGTTTTATTGAGTTGACCGATAGGGTGTGGCGCTCCCGCGCCTATGGTGATTTCTGGTCTTACTGCATGGTGGCTGAAGGCTCCGTTGACATTGCCGCTGAGCCTGAACTTAATCTTCACGATATGGCGGCTCTAGTACCAATTGTTACTGAAGCAGGTGGTAGCTTTACGTCTCTAGCCGGGGAAGAGGGACCCCACGGCGGTAACGCACTTGCCTCTAACGGAAAATTGCACAGGGCTGCTCTCAGGTATTTGAGCACCGATCAAACGGTTGAATAAGTCAGAAGGGCCACCAAGCAGTAACTCGGCGGCCCTTCTGCTTACTTTTCACTTTATAAATTATTGTCGAGGCAACGGGCAATTGCCTCATCATCACCGGCATGCATAACCTCGCAGTTAGCCGCCTCAGCAAAGTTTAGAAACCAAGAAGTCAGCAGAACCATGACCAGAATCAGGGGCAAACAGAAGGCACCGCCTAGAAGACCACCCCAGGCCATGCCCTTGATTCGACCGGTAAACATGGTGCGGGGCGCCTTTTTATGCTGCAGGAGAGCCTTAATCCCCAGAATCACTGCTGCCACCGCAGGTATTGTGGCAGTGATGGATAAGCTTCCTGCTAGAAAGACGACAAGGTAAGAAACCGCTGCACACATCAGGGCGGTAAAGGCCGTGTTGTAGCCTTGGCCTCGCTTATCACGCACTACTGAACCGTAGGGTCGGCGGTAGGTAGCCGGCACCCGGTACCCCTCCGGCTCACCGGGAGTAGCCAAGTCGAAGGCAGGTGCTGGGGCAAGAGGCAGAGAGGACGGCGCAGGAAAGTTTCCTTGTGGTGTGCCGGGATTATTCTGGTGTGACATAGGTACCCTGATTCTTTGGCATGGTGTTTCCTGTCCTAGCTTATCAGTTGTGCTTTTAGATACAGCAAAGCCCACTACACTGCCAGAGTCTAGTGGGCTTTTAAGCGTGGAGATGCGGGGAATCGAACCCCGGTCCGATGTGGCGTCAACGGGTCTTCTCCGTGTGCAGTTAGTGAAAGCGGTGTTTTCGGCTACCTTGCTTGCACAAACACTTACAAGGCCTAACCTATTCGTATAAAAGTCCCGCCTACTCCTACGAAGAGAACAGGCAGCAGCGGCCTTTTAAACTGATGGTAGTGGCTGAGCCAAAGGCAAGCCCAGGCTACCAGACTGCATCGCTGGGTTAATTAGGCAGCGAGTGCGAAGTCAGTGCGCTTAGATTCTGCACTTATTTTTTTGCAGAGGGCGTTAACGAGACAACCCTGCGTCCTCGGCACGCTTCATCCATCTCAACTCACATCGTCGAAACCGATCATCCCCATATTCTTTTATCAAAGAACCCCAAGCAACCGTTATCTGGCAAACCCTTCGAGCCGCAACTCTAGGCGCCGGGCCGTTTGACTTGGATAACCCAGTTTACACCCGCCCCTCAGGCTTGTAAAGGGCGGGAGAAACGTTTATGAGCGCTCAATATTTACCGCATTGTCAGACCCAAGCCGGTTGTTCACACACTGCTCAATCTCGGCATCGGTTTGGTATTTCGCGCAGTCACCTACACGGCTCACAAGCCACCCTGAGAAAACAAGGATGACAATGGCAGCAAGGATGCCCAAAACACTGGTGATGATACCAGCGATTGCCATGCCCTTACCGCCAGTGGTCCCCTTATTGGCACTCACCAGTGCCACGATACCCAAAATAAGACCGACCAAGCCAAAAAGACCGCCGATAATCAGCCAGCCACTCAGAACAGCAAGTATACCCAGCACCAAAGATGCAATAGCTAGCCCTTTAGGCTTATTATCTTGCTGGTAGCCATATGCAGGAGCATTGTAGGGATTCGCGCTGTAAGGTGCGGGCTGCTGGTAACCGCTAGAATAATCGGCCTGCGCAGGCTGCTGGTTATAGTTAGGTGCCGAATAATTCTGGTCGGCGGGCGCTGGGCTAGCTGCCTGCTGTGCAGCATCTTGCCCTTGAGGGGCTTCTGCGGCACCAGGGTTTGAATACTGACCGGGGACATATTCGCTGTAGGGGTTTTCCTTATTATTACCGGTGGTCATGTGTGTGTTCTCCTTTAGATTATTAAGGTTTCTTAGCCAAGGTTCTTGTACCGCATAGCTCGTTGGGCTTCCAAGTTATCTTGGCGTTCACGCAAAGCCTGGCGTTTATCGTAGTCCCGTTTACCGGTGGCAAGCGCAATTTCAACTTTTGCCCTACCCCGGCTGAAATAAAGTTTCAGGGGTACAACGGTGTAACCACTTTCGCGTAGCTTCTGCCCAATTTTATTCAGCTCGCTGCGGTGCATCAAGAGCTTACGCCGGCGGCGAGCAGCGTGGTTCGTCCAGGAGCCACGCCCGTACTCTGCAATATGGATGTTTTCCAGCCACAGCTCATCAACGTACATCTGGCAGAAGCCATCAGTGATTGAGGCACCACCGTCACGCAAAGATTTAACCTCGGTGCCCATCAGCACCAGACCGGCCTCCCAGGTTTCGACAATGTTATAGTTGTGCCGCGCCCTGCGGTTCGATGCGACAGTACTGTTATTGGGGTCAGCTTGATTTACTTTTTTCTTCGCCACGTTTTTTCTCTTTGTCTTGTCTTTCTGCTCTCGCCGCGGCTCTCCATCGCACGCCAGCGTCGATAAAGCCATCCAGCCCGCCATCAAACACGTTGCTGGGGTTACCTTCTTCGTAGTTAGTTCTAAGGTCTTTGACCATCTGATAGGGGTTCAGGACGTAGGAGCGCATCTGATCCCCCCAGGAAGCCTTAACGTCACCGGCTAGCTCTTTGCGTTTGGCGCCCTCTTGTTCTTTACGTAAGAGCAGAAGCCTGGACTGCAAAACTCTCAGGGCAGCTGCACGATTCTGCAACTGCGATTTCTCATTTTGCATCGAAACCACAATTCCAGTTGGAAGATGCGTCATACGCACCGCCGAATCTGTGGTGTTTACCGACTGCCCACCGGGCCCAGAGGACCTAAAAACATCTACCTTAATTTCTGCTTCAGGAATCTCTACACTGTCAGTTTGCTCAATCAGGGGGATTACTTCAACCGCCGCAAAGGAGGTCATGCGTTTACCCTGACT
>JAUMUH010000114.1 GCA_030530765.1 Rothia sp. (in: high G+C Gram-positive bacteria) | reverse complement strand
GTGGCTGGGCTGGCGGCTGGCTACGGCGTCGTCCTTCTTGACCCGGCTATCACCTGGGAGAGCGAGCGCCACCAGCGCCTGCTCGCTGATGAACGGGCAGAGGCCTTTTAGGGTAGAGAGCAATGAGGAGGTGATCCTCCCCACTGTTCTTTAGTCGCGTGAGTTGATGTGCACGGAGCTGTTGAGATTGTGTTTCTTGGGGTGCTTCTGTACCTGCGGGATACTGCCGGTCATAATGCTGGTGGCTTCTTCAATCAGCTGGGCACGGCGTTCTTCTTCGGTAAGGTCGGTCTTGCCCTTGCCCTGGGAGAAAACCCAGAACTTGTAGAGGAAGTAGCGCACAATAGTGCCCAGGATGGTGCCGACGAGGGTACCTGAGATGAAGGAGGCTATGGGGCTGGTTAGGTGCAGGACGTAGTAGCTGAAAAGAACGCACCCAAGCTCTACGCCGATACCGATAGCGTTAACGATGGCGAACTCAACGGCTTCGCGCACCTTGTTGCCAGTGCGCTTTTCTTTGAAGGTCCACAGGCGGTTGGCAACCCAGGAGAAGATGGTGGCAACGACACCTGCCACGACTTTTGCTTTGCCGTGCCCGTCCGCAAAAATAGAGTGCATGAGCGACCAGGTCACAGCTGAGTTGATGATGAAGGCAGCCCCGCCAACGGTCAAAAACTGCATAACTTCCCTGCCGTGGCTCTGCCAAATCAGGTGAAGCCGCTCAGAAAATGAACTCATAGTGCCCTTCGCTCGGTAGTCCCTGTGCATGGTCTCACCGGCTCTACCGGTGTGCGGGCAGAGGGCAAGGTCTTGCAAGGTCAAATATACCGCCGCCGGTACTCATAGCGGGATGAAAGGCTATACGTGTTTGCTCACAGAAAGCAGAGGGTTACCTGTGAGAATCCAGTCTTTTACAAGCCGTGATGTGACCGGTAACCTAAGAGAGTGACTTTTCCTGTAACCGGCCCCAAAATTGGCGTTGTTGGTGGTGGGCAGCTTGCCCGCATGATGGCGCCTGCTGCAACCGAACTTGGCTTTGAGCTCCAGATTCTTGCAGAATCTGATGATGCCTGCGCTACCCGCGCCGTGCCCTACGCCCCGGTGGGTGACTACCGAAATTTTGAGGCGCTACGTGCCTTTGCCCAGCAGGTGGATGTGCTCACCTTTGACCATGAGCATGTGCCCACAGATTTTTTGCAGCAGCTCATTGATGAGGGCATCAATGTTCAGCCTCGCCCGTCAGCCCTCGTCCATGCCCAAGACAAGATTGAGATGCGAAAAGCAGTTGACCGCTTGGGTCTGCCCAACCCTGCCTGGGCTGAGGTAACCACCCTTGACCAGTTGCTTGCCTTTGGCGATCAAACCGGTTGGCCCCTGGTGCTCAAAACGCCGCGCGGCGGCTATGACGGCAAGGGCGTGATGGTGCTTGATGATGCCGCTGAAGCCCGTGAGAAAGCTGCCGGCTGGTTTGAGCAGCTGCCCGAGCGTACCGATTTCTCAGCCCTGCTAGCTGAAGAGAAGGTACCCTTCACCCGTGAGCTATCAGCCCTGGTTGCCCGCCGCGATTCTGGCGAGGTACGCGCCTGGCCGGTTGCCGAATCCATTCAGGTCAATTCGGTCTGTGATGAGGTTCTGGTCCCTGCCCCCGGCATCGCAGCTGAGGTAGCAGAAGCAGCCTCTGCTGCCGCCGTCCTGGTGGCTACTGAGCTGGGTGTTACCGGTGTGATGGCAGCTGAGCTCTTTGAGGTGCCCGGCTCCCCCGCTGGTTTCATGGTCAATGAGTTTGCTATGCGCCCGCATAACTCCGGGCACTGGACGCAGGACGGCTCGGTCACCAGCCAGTTTGAGCAGCACCTGCGCGCCGTTGCCAACTACCCGTTGGGCGACACTTCTCTCAAGGGCGAAAACGCCCTGATGAAAAACTTTTTGGGCGGGGAAAACCAGGACATCTTTGGTGTTTACCCCCAGCTCATGTCAGACTACCCGGCAGCGAAGGTGCACTTCTACGGCAAGGAGCCCAAGCCAGGGCGCAAAATCGGTCACCTCAATATGACCGGAACCGATCTACCCCACATGCGCAGCCAGGCAAAAGCCGCTGCTGACCTGCTCACCCACGGCATCTAGCCACCAGAGAAAAGAGACAGCTATGAGTTCACCCTACGACTCAACCACCCCCATCGTCGGCATCGTTATGGGTTCAGACTCCGACTGGCCCGTGATGGAAGCCGCCGCAGAAGTGCTCAAAGAGTTCGGCATCCCCTTTGAGGCTGACGTTGTCTCAGCCCACCGCATGCCCGAGGACATGATTGCCTACGGCAAGCAGGCTCACGAGCGCGGTATTCGCGTGATTATCGCCGGTGCAGGCGGGGCCGCCCATCTACCCGGTATGTTGGCGTCTGTTACCCCCCTGCCCGTCATTGGTGTGCCGGTCAAGCTCAAGAGCCTGGACGGTATGGACTCATTGCTTTCTATCGTGCAGATGCCCGCCGGTGTGCCCGTAGCAACCGTCTCTATCAACGGTGCCCGCAACGCTGGCCTGCTGGCACTGCGTATGCTGGGCAGCGGAAACGACAGCTTTGCTAAGCAGGTACGCTCTGACCTGCTTGAATTTGCTGGCTCCTTGCGCCAGACCGCTATGGACAAGGGCGCTACTCTGCGCTCAAAGGTCGGCGAGCGCACGGAAGAAGAAACCTCAGAAACCAGCAAGAGCTCAGCACCGGCTGCAGAGGGCAAGACCCCTTACGCGCCGTAAGAGAGGTCAGAGAAAAATCTGCACTGGACTGCGAGGGCACAGCTCACTGTGAGGTCTAGCTCCTCCCAGGTTTTTTGCCCCTTACCTGGGCTGAGCGTCCAGCTTCTTTAGCTATTGTGGTGTGCGTAAAGGTTTCCCTGCGCACACCACCAGGCTTTTAAACACGGTTACTAACTCTCGGGGAGAGACTATGTCAGATGAACAGAGCCCTCAGCTACAGCACCGCCTCACCGGTATACGCGGTCGCGGGCAGCGCCTTGCTGAGCCACTCTTCACTGACCCCGTTAAGCACCCCGAGGCTGCCTCTGCCTCCATACGGTCGCGCCGCGCCTGGGCCTTCCTGTTGCTCACCCTGTTGCTACCCGGTTCTGTCCAGCTCATCACCGGCAAAAAGAAGCTGGGCAAACGTGCTTTGGGCATCACCGCTACCGTTTGGGCGTTCCTTATTCTCACCCTGATTCTCTGGTCGATGCGCCGCACCCTGGTTCTGGCTCTTTTCACCAATACCTGGTTTCTGACCCTTTTTGCCCTCCTTTTGCTTCTTCTAGCTGCCGGCTGGGTTTTTCTCTTTTGTGATACCCTGCGCGCTATACGCCCCTCGCTTCTGACCGGCAAGTCCCGCAGCCTGGTGTCGCTGGGGCTTGTAGCTGCCATGCTGCTCACCGGTGGCGGGTTGGGCTATGCTGCCTACATCACCTGGGTAGGGCGCGGGGCGATTGGGTCAATTTTTGCCAAGGGCTCGCTGAAAGAGCAGGACGGTCGGTATAACATCTTGCTCATGGGCGGGGACGCTGGTGCCGACCGGGTGGGCCGCCGCCCCGATTCTATGACCGTGGTCAGTATTGATGCCTCAAGTGGTCAGGCGGTTACTATCTCGGTGCCGCGTAACCTGCAGAACGCTATCTTTGAAGAGGGCTCCCCGCTGTGGGGCGTCTACCCCGAGGGCTTTAACTGCGGTGATGAGTGTATTCTCAATGCCCTCTACACCACGGTTACCACTGACTACCCTGATCTCTACCCCGGGGCCGAGGACCCGGGGGCT
>JAUMUH010000113.1 GCA_030530765.1 Rothia sp. (in: high G+C Gram-positive bacteria) | reverse complement strand
GGCGGCGGTGGTGGCGTCGATGCGGTTGATGTTTTTGACGAGGGACCAGTCGCGCACGCGGCGTAGTAGGCGGTTGGCGATTCGGGGGGTGCCGCGGGATCGGCTGGCTATTTCGGTGAGTCCTTCTGGGGTGATGGGGAGTTCCATGAGCCCGGCGGAGCGGCGAATGACGCTTTCAAGCTCACTCACCGAATAGAACTCAAGGTGGCCGGTGAAGCCAAAACGGTCACGCAACGGCCCCGGCAGCAAACCAGCACGAGTGGTGGCGCCCACCAGGGTAAAGGGAGGTAGCTCAAGAGGAATAGAGGTTGCCCCTGCGCCTTTACCTACCACAATATCTACACGGAAGTCTTCCATGGCCATGTAGAGCATTTCTTCAGCCGGGCGGCTCATACGGTGAATTTCATCCAAAAAGAGCACTTCACCGGGAGTCAATGAAGAGAGAATGGCGGCGAGGTCGCCTGAGTGCTGGATTGCGGGGCCTGAGGTGATGCGCAGGGGGGCGTCCATTTCGGCAGCAATAATCATTGCCAGGGTTGTTTTACCTAGGCCGGGAGGTCCAGAGAGCAGTACGTGGTCGGCGCTTCTGCCGCGCATTTTGGAGGCTTCAAGAACGAGGGACAGTTGTTGGCGTACTCGCTGCTGGCCTACGAAATCGTCAAGGGATTTGGGGCGTAGCGCTGCCTCAATCATTTTTTCTTCGGGCTCTTCGTCCACTGAGACCAGGCGTTGGCCAGGCATCTGCCCGTCAGCATGGGGGAATTGGCTCATTGTCTTTTTCTCCCTGAGTGGTTAGCGGGCAAGGGTATTCTGGTTGCCTAAGGAAGCAAGGACGCCGCGCAGAGCTTCAGAAACACCCATGGTCTCTGCCGCGGTGTTGTGGTTGATGAAGGCTGCAATGGAGGCTTCTGCGTCCTTTTCATTCCACCCTAAACCGGTAAGGGCGTCGAGCACCTGGGGTTTCCACGAGAGCCCCTGGTTAAGGGGGAGCTGGTCACTGCCTACCCCAGCGTCATCGGCAAGAATGAGCTTGCCAGCAAGCTCCAGGACGATACGGCGGGCTCCTTTAGGGCCAATACCGGGCACCTTGGTGAACGCTTTGTCATCACCTGTGGCAACTGCCCGCTCAACCTCACTGGCAGTATGCACGCCCAGTACAGCCAGGGCAATACGTGGCCCTATACCTGAGACTGAGAGCATGAGGTCAAAAACTTCTCGCTCTGCCGTTTCTGAGAAACCGTAGAGGGTCATTGAGTCTTCACGCACAATCATAGTGGTCAGAACGGTGGCTTTTTCACCCAGGCGAAGCTGGGAGGCTGTACGTGCGTTGAGGTGAACGAGCATACCGAAGCCGTTGACGTCAAGTACTGCGGTAGAAAGACCAAGGTGGGTTACAGTACCGGTGAGGGAACTAATCATAGAAACCAGTCTAATCGAACATATGTACTAAAACAATTATCTGCGGGCTTTAGCTTCTGCCTCTAACCAGGCACGCTGCGCAGGAGTGAGCGCCCCAGACCGTACCGCTGTGGCTGGTCGGGAGCCTTGATGCGTCTGAGTTTGAGCTGTCATATTTAGCCCACCAGAAACTGTTCCACCACGCCAGCCGTGACAGATAGCAATGGCTAGGGCATCAGCAGCATCCGCAGGCTTAGGCATAGCATCCAAACCAAGAATACGGGTGACCATGCGCCCCACCGACCCCTTATCTGCACGACCAGAACCAGTCACCGCAGCCTTCACCTCAGAAGGCGTATGAAAATAAACAGGGACGCCGCGCGCAGCAGCTGCCGCAATCACCACCCCCGATGCGTGAGCGGTACCAATCACAGTGTTGACCTGCTCCTGGGCAAAAACACGCTCAATCGCCAGCGCATCAGGCTGGTAAATATCAAGCCAGCTCTCAGCCGCGCGCAAAATTTTCAAAATACGTTGGTCAAGGCTCTCTGCTGCTGCTGTGCCGGCTACCCCCACTCCCACCATCTGCACCTTGCGGTTGGCTGTCATATCAACCAACCCAAAACCGCAGCGCGTCAAACCGGGGTCAACCCCCAAAATACGGGCAGCGCCCGGAACTCGCGGGGTGGCGTGTTCCGGGCGCGGTAGTGAAGTCACTTCTGTGAGTTCCCTTCCCTTGTGCTTTACTCAGCCTCAAGTTCAGCCATGACGGCTTCGTTAATGTCAGCGTTAGAGTAAACATTCTGAACATCGTCTAGCTCTTCAATGGCATCTGCCAGCTTAAGAAATTTCTTAGCACCCTCAGCATCAAGATCAACCTGCATGGTGGGGCGGAAGACCGGGTCATCGTTGTTGTATTCCAGCTCAGCCTCGTCCAGAGCCTTACGGATGGCGGGCAGGTCGGTAGCCTCAGATACAACGGTGAAGATATCGCCGTCGTCAATGACTTCTTCAGCACCGGCATCTAGAACAGCCATGAGCACATCGTCCTCGGTCAGACTGTCAGCCTTGGTTACTTCAGCAACGCCCTTGCGTTCAAAGAGGAAGGCAACTGAACCAGAGTCAGCCATAGTACCGCCGTTGCGAGTTACCGCTGTACGAACCTCAGCTGCTGCGCGGTTGCGGTTATCGGTCAGGCACTCAATGTAGAGAGCGGTGCCCTGGGGGCCACGTGCCTCGTACATGATTTCGGTGTAGTCAATGGTTTCACCGGTCAGGCCAGCACCACGTTTGATAGCGCGGTCAATGTTGTCGTTAGGCACAGAGTTTTTCTTCGCCTTAGACACAGCAAGGTCGAGCGCGGGGTTGCCGGCGGGGTCGGGGCCACCCATACGAGCTGCTACTTCAATACCCTTAATGTACTTGGCAAAGGCCTTAGCGCGCTTGGCATCCAGGGCAGCTTTCTTGTGCTTAGTGGTTGCCCATTTGGAGTGACCTGACATGAGTCTCCTTCTATCAATCTGCACCCTCTCACCTGAGGGCGCGGTTTACCGCCATCTATTCTAGCGGTTTTACGGTTACGGTGCAGTTAGCCAGGTAAGGACGGCGGGCCCAGCTGAGCCGTGTGGGGCGGGAACACGATCCGTTGGCTGGCTGGGTCTGGTGTGAATCGCTTACGAGCTTGCGAGTCAGCGAGAGGGTCAGCCTACGGGAGTGTTTCCGCCCTGCACGGCCCCCTTCCCGCCGTCCTGCCGTTAACTTAGCGGGGACGGCCTGCCGCTGAGGCGCGTGCCTTCTCAACCAGTGAATCGTCGATGACAACCGGGGTGAACTCGCCGTACTTCTTAATGGCGGCGTGTTTAATCAGGTAGTCAGAGATTGCAGGGTTCTTAGGCAGCAAGGAACCGTGTAGGTAGGTGCCGATGACGTGGTGGATGTGTGCGCCTTCCCCCTCGTCCTCGGTGTTGTTACCTGCGCCCTTGACCACCTTTGCCAGAGGCTTGGTATCACCCGAAAGGTAGGTGAGGCCGGAGTGGTTTTCAAAGCCGATGAGGGTGCCGAACTCTTCGGATTCTTCAACGATGTTGCCGATCAGGCGTTCTTCGCCGCCTACGGTTTTAGCGTCAAAGATGCCGATACCGCCCAGGGTTTCGCCGCCTACAGTTTTGAATTCCTTGCCAAAGAGCTGGTAGAGGCCGCAGATTACCAGCATGGGGGTGCCCTCCTGCGCCAGGGTACGCAGGGTTTCGGCGTTTGCTAGCAGGTCATCTTGCACGATGGACTGGCCTGAATCCTGCCCGCCGCCGCCAATGAAAATATCGCCGTCAAGGGGAAAGGTGTCGCCGGGGTTGTAGTCCACGATTTCGGTGGTAAAGCCGTGCGCCTGAGCGCGGCGAGACAGGGACAGGGTGTTGCCCCAGTCCCCGTAAATGTTCATGTCGCGCGGGTAGAGCTGAACAATTTTTAGGCTCTTG
>JAUMUH010000112.1 GCA_030530765.1 Rothia sp. (in: high G+C Gram-positive bacteria) | reverse complement strand
AGCCGGACGCTATCGAGGCAATCTCTGAGCTTAAGGCACTGGGGCTGACCCCGGTGCTGCTGACCGGGGACGCTGAGCCGGTAGCGCAGGCTGTAGCGGCCCAGGTGGGCATTGCCGCTGAGAATGTTTTTGCCGGGGTTAGCCCGGACGATAAGCTGCAGAAGATTCAGCAGTTGCAGGTTGCCGGTGGCGGTGTTGCTATGGTGGGTGACGGTGTGAATGACGCTGCCGCCCTTGCCAGGGCTGATTTGGGTGTGGCAATGGGCTCGGGTACCGATGTTGCTATGGAGGCAGCTGATATGACCATCATGCGCAGCGACCTGGCGTCCTTACCTACGGCGATCCGTCTGGCGCGGGCTACGCTGCGGCTGATTAAGTCCAACCTGTTTTGGGCTTTTGCCTACAATACGGTGGCGATTCCGGTGGCTGCCGCAGGGCTGCTCAACCCTATGATTGCCGCGGCTGCTATGGCCTTCTCGTCAGTCTTTGTGGTGCTGAATTCTACGCGCCTGCTGCGCTTTAAATAGACCGCACAAAAACCAGCCCCCGCGTTTTGTTTCAAAACCCCGCACTTTGTTTCGGGGTTTTGAAACAAAATGCGGGGGTAAGCACAGGTTACGGGGTCTTACCCCGCAGCTTCTCTTCTTGCTGACGGGCAGCGTCAACGAGCACACGAATCTCAGCCTTAGCAGAGCTAGTCAGTGCCTTGTTATCGCGGAGCATCTGCTCGCCACGCAAGCGAATAAACTCTAGATACTCAGGCTTACCGGTTTTCTCGAACCCCTCCCGGGAGGTGTACATGTCGTGAAAATCTTTACTCGCCTGCCGTTGCAAAACCCACCTGCCCCACAGGACAATAACCGCACAGACCAGGGCAATAAGGGTGCCCCAGCCATGCGTCCATAGGTAGAGCAGGGCGGCAACAATCATCAGCCCCGTCACCAGGGGGGCCACCGAGACAATATAGACGCCTTCCCCCTGGCGGTTCTTATCCAGGGTCTGCTGACCAACTTTTATAAAGGTCTCTTTGAAGCTGAGTTTTTCGCTCACGAATTTGCCTTTGGTTGAGGTAGGCCTGCTGTGGTTTCATGTGCCTGCTGCCCGCTTTAAGCAGCCAGCAGGCACCGTCCGGCTTACGGGGCGAGAATGCCTGCCCAGTAGCCTAGGATACCCACCGCAAACATGCCAAAGATAATCCAGATAGCGTTAACTTTCTTGCGCAGCAGCCACATGCAGAGGAAGGTCAGTAGAAGGGCAAGCATACCCGGTAGCAGGCTATCGAGAATTGACTGCACGGTTGTGGTGACCTGCTCCCCCTGCTGGTTGGTGTAGTCAGAGAGCACAAAAGGCACGTTGATGCTGGTCCATTTTGAGACCAGCGAACCCATCACAAACAAACCCACGATTGAAGCGATTTGGGTGAAACGGCGCAGGGTGTTGCCACCCACCTCAGAAACGATTTCAACGCCCTTTTCGTAACCAATTTTGAAACCGTACCAGCGGGTAGCAGCGCGTATGATGGTGAGGCCGAAGAAGAAGAGCAGGGGCCCAAGAATACTCCCTGACAGGGCGATGGACGCACCCAGGGCGGCAAGAACGGGGCGGGCAGTACCCCAGAAAATGGGGTCACCGACACCTGCAAGCGGCCCCATTAGACCTACTTTGACGTTGGTAATTGCCGCTTCATCTATATCTTCGCCCAGGGCTTTTTGGCGTTCCATAGCGGCGGTAACACCAATGATGGGGGAGGCAATCCAGGGCTGGGTATTAAAGAATTCCAGGTGGCGGCTTAGGGCTGCTGCCTGGTCTTCTTTCCTCGAGTAAAACCGCTTAATGGCTGGGATCATAGAGACCGCGAAACCAATAGCCTGCATACGCTCAAAGTTGAAGGAGCCGAGCAGGAAGGTGGATCGGAAGTAGGTAGAAGCGTAGTCACCTTTGGTGAGTTCTTGAACCTCCTGCGGCGGGTTTGCCACCGCTTCACTGGGGGTTGTTGAGCTTTGAGGGGTTACGGTGTTTTCGGTTGTCATGGGGTGTTCCTATTCAAGCTCGTTATCAAGAGTGTTGGGGGCGCCAGCGGTAGCAGGGGCGGGGGCGACGATGGCATCGTGGAAAACGGGGTTAAGCTGAACGTAGATAACAGCTAGGCAAGCACCAATGATGCCCAGCCCCACCAGGTTAAGGTCAGGGATAAAAGCCGCCAGGACGAAGCCCAGGAAGAAGAAGGGCATGAGAGCTTTTGCCTTCATCATGTTGATGACCATGGCGTAACCGACTACCACGATGAAGCCACCGGCAACCTGTAGACCCGATGTTATGACCTCTGGGATAGCGTCCAGCCAGGTCTGCACAATGTGGGTGCCAGCTACCGCCGCAACAGCTGCGGTGGGCACTGCCACGCGTAAGCCCTGCAGCAGCAGGCCGCTGAAGTGCATTATTTCTATGCCTCTAAAGTTAGCTTGCGCGGCGTACTTATCAGCCTGGTGTTGAAAGAAGACCGTGATGGTACGGACAAAAATGGTAAGCACCTGCCCTGCTGCGGCAAGAGGCACGGCAAGCGCGATACCTTCACCGATGGACTGGTGCCCTTCAATTACAACGATAGTGGCGATGGTGGACGCCAGGGCGGCGTCCGGTGCCATAGCTGCACCAACGTTCATCCAGCCCAGGGCGATCAGTTCAAGGCTACCGCCCAGGATAATGCCGGTTTGCAGGTCACCGAGCACCAGCCCCATAAGGGTGCAGGCAATGAGCGGGCGGTGGAACTGGCGTTCGTCAAGGACGGACGCCATACCGCAGATAAGGGCCACAAGAATGACGAGAGTAAATTCGAGAGGGCTCATGAGAGCAGACCTTTCTCTTTGAGCTTGTGCATCATGTCTTCGCGGCCGGTGTTGGGCAGTTGCTGTATGGTCAGTTTGATGCCGCGGTCTGCGAGTTCTTTGTATGCTTTGATGTCTTCTTCAGATGCGTAGACGGCTTCTGATAGTTGTTTCATGCCGGTTTTGTAGGTCACGCCCCCTACGTTGACTTCTTTGAAGCCAACCCCCTGGTCGAGCAGACGCAGCACGTCCT
Source organism: Rothia sp. (in: high G+C Gram-positive bacteria) (assembly GCA_030530765.1). Lineage (GTDB taxonomy): Bacteria > Actinomycetota > Actinomycetes > Actinomycetales > Micrococcaceae > Rothia. The sequence continues at coordinate 927 of JAUMUH010000112.1, read as the reverse complement.
GCGGGTTCTCGACCACGAGCATGGTTTTCATGCCGGTGTATTTGGGGTTGTGGTAGACGCGCCCGGTCTTGGCAATATCTAGGACGTTAGTTTTGATGTGTGATGGGGCGACCTGCAGCAGAAGTGTCTTACGCAGTTTGTCCTGGGCTGCACCGTCTGATGCGGCAATGAGGGTCTGCGGGGCAACGTAGTTAACCCAGTTACCGGCAACTTGCCCGTGGATGAGGCGGGAGTCAATACGCACAAAGGTGATATCCATGTGCCCTTCACCCTGCACTGGTGCCGCTGGGGCAGGCGCTGAAATGACGGCGGGGGCTGTTTCTGCCGCGGGTGCGGGGGACGCTTCAGCAGGCGGGTTCATGATTGCTTGGAAGCTGCGGATACCCTTAACACCTGCTTTTTCTGCTTTGGCAACGACCCCTGAAAGGGTGGCGGTTTTACGGCCTGCAGCCGGGATGGCCTCAAGGAGCATTGGCACGTTAACACCCGACACGACGTCCGTGTTCTCGCGTTCTGCTGCGAAACGAGCCGCTGCGTTGTAGGGGCTGCCACCAAAAAGGTCAACGAGCAGAAGCACGGGTTCTTCTACCGGTAAATCGGCGGTGATTGCGGCATATTTTTCTATCAGGTTCTCGGGCCCTTCACCCGGCAAGAAGGTCACCGGGGTGACCTTCTCTAGGTTACCGAGAATCATGCTGGCAGTATCTAAAAGAGCCGGTGCCGACTCACCGTGGGCTGCCACAATAATTGCGACCATGACGGTCCTCTCGCATGATGAATGTGTGGTGATGTGCACTACTGCAAATCTAAGGCAATTGTACGCCCAGTCACTTTCACAAACGGGGCACGACATGTGCCTAACAGCCACTGCTTTTGACCTAGTTGTACAGTGAAACCCCGCGTTTTGTTTCAAAACCCCGCACTTTG
>JAUMUH010000111.1 GCA_030530765.1 Rothia sp. (in: high G+C Gram-positive bacteria) | reverse complement strand
AGCACATAGACCCAAACACAGAGCACAGCTAAGAAAGCCAGAGAAAACTTGATGGCGGCGTTGGTAATCTTGGACTCCTGCCCTGCCATGTTCACCGAAGCCGCCGCGATAGCGATGGACTGCGGTGAAACGACCTTAGCCATCACGCCACCGGCAGTGTTAGCTGCAACCAACAGCGGTGAGCTGGCGCCAATCTGGGTGGCGGTAGTTGCCTGCAGACCGGCAAAAAGAGTGTTGTTGTTGACCACTGAGCCAGTAACAAACACGCCAATCCAGCCGATGATGGGCGAGAAGAGCGGGAAAATTGACCCCACCGCTGCTAGTGCTAGCGCCAGGGCAGAGGACATGCCACCAAAGTTCATCACGTTAGCAACAGCCATGACCAGGCAGATCATGAGGATGGGCTGCCAGAGCTGCTTCCACGCGCCACCGAGTTCTTCAAAGGCAGCCTTCCAGCTGATGGTAGAAATCAGAATGGTGATGAGGGCTGCCAAGAGAATGGCGGTACCGGAGGCACCCAGTAGGTTCCAGTTCCACACAGCCTTCATGGCGGTCTCTTCAGAAACAATAGGGGCAATCTGGGAAATCTGACCGTGCAGAGCGGGCATCTGCAGAGGGATGGTGGTCCAGCTGAGCAGACCTGCCTCAACGGTTGCGCTCTTGGTGGCAACCAGCCCCTTGATGGTGGGAGTGCTCCAAAGCAGAATCATGACAGAAAGAATAATGAAGGGGCTCCATGCCTTAACCACACCTGCAAAGGTGAAGCCGCTAGAGCGTGAACCCAGCTCTTGCAGGCTGGGGGCACCGGGTTCACGGTAAATGTGGGCAGGCTGCCACTTCATCATAATGCCAGCCAGCAGGACGAGGCCGAGCAGGTAGGGGATGATGTCAACGAGTTCAGGGCCAATAGCCAGCAGGACGCCCGCCTGGGCGGCAGAGACAACGAAGCCCAGCACCAGGGCTACCAGACCGGTTTCTTTTACGCCGCGCAGACCGTCCAGCATCATAACCAGCACTAAGGGAATAAGGATAGTGATAATTTGCAGGACCCAGACCATCATGCCGTTAAGGTCGCTCTGGTGAAGACCAGATACATTAGCACCAGTCAACACCGGAATACCAATGGCCCCGTAAGCGCCGGAGGCAATGTTAGAGATGAGGGCAACGAGGCAGGCCTTGACGGGCTCAAAGCCCAGGGTTACTAGCAGAGCGGCACAGATAGCAATGGGAATGCCGAAACCTGCCGCGCCTTCAAGGAAGCCACCGAAGCAGAACGCAATCAGGAGCACCTGGATGCGCTGGTCAGCAGAGATAGCGGATACAGAGCCTCGGATTACCTCAAAGTTTCCGGCACGGACGGTAATGCGGTATAGCCATACTGCCATCAGCACAATCCAGCCGATAGGCCACATGCCTGAGAGGAAGCCGTAAGCGATTGCTGAGACAGAGGCTGCTGCCGGCATACCAAAAACAAAAATAGCCAGACCTACGGCGGTTGCCAGAGAAATCAGAGCCGCATGTAGCCCCTTGAGCTTAAAGACGGTAAGCCCTAGGAGGAAGACCAGAATAGGGACTGCCGCAACAAGAGCGGACAAAGCCTGGTTATTGAGGGGGTCATAGACCTGCTGCCACATGTGTATGTGTCCTTTGTATCAAGTTGTGTATCGTATGTGCCAATTAGAGCATCCGGTGCCCTGTACACATTTCTTACTACTAAAATACCACTCATTCACACATAAAACGCAAGGAAAACAACATCCACCCCTCTCTCGCCCACAGGGGCGACGCGTCAGCAAGGTCAAGCCCAGCCCACCCGAGGCTAACCACGCAGAAGCCACATCGTTACCCCACGTCAAAAACTTATTTCTAAATAAACCCTTACCTCTTAGCTTCCCTAAAATACACCCTTACCCTAATTCCATGGTCTTACTCTCACTTTTCTGCCCTCAACCCTAAACCCAATTTTCATCAAAAATCAGCCGCTCAAAACAATACAAACCAACAGGGGTGATTTTTTTAAAATTTCAGCTATCTAGCTTTTTTACCCAATGAGTGGAACCTTCACCCCGTAGAATAACAGTGCAGGTGGCTTTGCCCCACCTACCCCTATTCCCCCACGGGTACAGTAAGGCACTTCCTTCCGAAAATGGGCTCAAAGCTACTGCACGGCAGTTCTCAGTCGTTTCAAGCCTCTTACCTACCCGCATAACATTCGAGGACATCATGGCTCTCAAAAACTCTTTTACCTACCGCTCCACAGCGCCGGTCTTGGCAGCAGCTTTAACCTTGTTGCCATTCATCAGCGCCCCCGTCTATGCAGCAGAAACTACCAGTATCGCTGCAATTCAGGGCGAAGGTGCGGTCAGCCCTCTCAACGGCAAGACTGTAACCACCAGAGGCGTTGTAACCGCCGTTTACCCCGAAGGTGGTATTCGGGGTTACTACATCCAAACAGAGGGCACCGGCGGCGATGCCAGCAGAAGCTCAGCTTCTGACGGTATTTTTATCTACTCCCCCTCCACCGTGGCCTCGGTATCTCAGGGGCAGTTCCTTGAAGTAACCGGCACGGTCTCTGAGCACCAGGGGCAAACCCAAATTGCCGTTACTCAGGCGGCGGATATGAAACTCCTAGCAGAGCCTTTTACCCCCATCAGCCCCGTCACAGAGGCACTTCCAGAAGATGAAACCGGCAGGGAGTCTCTTGAAGGCATGCTGGTGCAACCCACCGGCCCTATCACGGTAACAGATAACTACAACACCAATCGCTACGGTGAAATCGGTCTTGTCAACGGCACACAGCCCCTACGAACCGCAACCGATGTGATAGCGCCAGGTGCTGATGCAATTGCTTATGAGGCTAACAACGCCGCTAAAGCCTTTGTTCTCGACGACGGCGCGACCATTGATTACACTCGCGGCGGCAAGGACGTCCCCCTGCCCTACCTCAGCGAGCAGCCCCCCTTGCGGGTGGGGGCACAGCTCACCTTTACCCACCCCGTCGTCCTCTCCTATTCTTTTGACGCCTGGCGGCTACAGCCGACCTCCCAGATTACCGGTGCGAGTGACCCCGCCGCCCTACCTGCTACATGGACCAACACCCGTTCAGCGGCACCTGCTCTCACCAGCCCCCAGACCGCTTCTAGCTTCAATGTGCTCAACTACTTCACCACCCTGGGCGATACCGTGGCAGGTTGCAAATTCTATACCGACCGCGCGAACACCCCCATTACCGTCAGCGGCAGTTGCGCGGTACGAGGGGCAGCGACGCTCGCTAGTTTCGAGCGCCAGGAGTCAAAGATCGTTAAGGCAATTAATGCCATTGACACCTCCGTCCTCTCTTTGGAAGAGATTGAAAATAGCCTTGTCACCGGCGGTAAGGACAGGGACGAAGCCCTCAACACTCTGGTTGCTGCCCTCAATGAGGACGCCGGGTATCAGAAGTGGGCGGCCGTCCCCTCGCCCTCAGTGCTCCCTACTACTGAAGATGTCATCCGCACCGCTTTCATCTACCAGCCCGCTGAGGTCAAGCCCGTTGGTGAATCCGAAATCCTCGACTCCCCGGCCTTTGCAAACGCCCGTCAGCCCCTGGCACAGGTATTCGCTCCGGTAAACGCTACAATGCTTTACGATGACGAGGTCTTCGTAGCGATTGTCAATCACTTTAAATCTAAGGGCTCTGGCAGTGGCAAAAACGCCGACCAGGGCGATGGCCAAGGCGCTTCTAACGCGGACCGCGTGGCTCAGGCAAAGGCCCTCATCGAATTCGCCCATGAACAGCAAGAAGAGGCGCACACGCATAATGTTCTCTTGCTCGGTGACTTCAATTCCTACACCCAAGAAGACCCTATGCGGCTCTTCTACAAGGCAGGTTACACAAACCTGGGTGAACAGTTTGGGGCAGGGAACACCTACCTTCACGGTGGTCGGGTAGGGTCGCTGGATCACATCCTAGCTTCCCCCTCGATGACTCAGAAAGTAACTGAAGCGCAGGTCTGGAACGTCAACTCAACCGAGTCAATTGCCCACGAATACAGCCGCTATAACTACAACGTCAGCAATCTCTACGAGAACAACGAGTTCCGTTCTTCAGACCACGACCCTGTGCTGGTTGGCTTTACGATGCCCTCTTCGCACATGCCGAGTGTGTCCTTTGTTGATGTACCGGCTTCTCGCCGTCTGGCAACTGAAA
>JAUMUH010000008.1 GCA_030530765.1 Rothia sp. (in: high G+C Gram-positive bacteria) | reverse complement strand
TGCAATGCGGGCTCGCATCGGCATGATGCCCTCTTCTTCAAGTTCCAGTACGGTGCGCAGGTACATCTCGGTGGTGTCGATTAGGTCGGTCATTGCTCCCTCGCATCTTTCCTTGTGGCTTCATCACACCCGGGCTTCGTTAGCCGCGTTATCATTTGACCTTAATTGTATGCACTTTGAACAGTTCATGGGGAAACTGCTCTTCACGAGCTAAATTTCATGCCGTGCGCTCGTCCCGCTGTGCGGCAAAACCCAGCTGTTTGTCTCACTATACAAAGACCTGCCCTATTTAGACCCTATCCATCATGTGTTTCACGTAAAAGTATGGTCTTGCCCTGCACAATAGAGAAAGAAGGCGAGGGCAGTTTCTCTCTCAGATACATACTGCTCTGCTACCACTGAGACTGCATCAAGGAGTTACCGTGACCAGCTTCCCTCATATTCCCACCACCCTGCTACCTGCCGACGGCCGGTTTGGCGCAGGCCCTTCTAAGGTACGCCTCGAACAGGTGCGGGCGGTTCAGGACGCCGCTGCCCAGCTTCTGGGCACTTCACATCGCCAGGCACCGGTGAAGAACCTGGTGGGTGAGATTCGTGAGGGTTTACGTGAGTTTTACGCTGCCCCTGACGGGTATGAGGTGGTGCTGGGCAACGGTGGCGCTACCTCTTTTTGGGATGCAGCAACCTTTGGCGTGGTAGAGAGCAAAGCCCAGCACCTGGTCTTTGGTGAGTTTGGCTCTAAATTTGCTGCCGCTACCCAGGCTGCTCCCTTCTTGCAGGAGTCCAGCGTGATTTCTTCACCGGCTGGCAGCCGCCCAGTGGCACAGGCTGAAGAGGGCGTAGATGTTTACGCCTGGCCTCACAATGAGACTTCTACCGGTGTATTTGCGCCGGTAGCCCGCCCGGCAGGTATTTCTGATGGTGCCCTGGTTCTGGTTGATGCCACCAGTGCCGCCGGTGGTTTGGATGTTAATATCGCTGAATCTGATGTCTACTATTTCTCGCCTCAAAAGAATTTTGCCTCGGACGGCGGGCTGTGGCTTGGTCTCTTTTCCCCGGCGGCGGTAGAGCGGGCTGAAAGACTTGCTGCTACTGAGCGTTGGATCCCTGACTCGCTCAACCTAGTAACCGCCATCAGCAATTCCCGTCTCAACCAGACCTATAACACCCCAGCGCTAGCTACCCTGGTGATGCTGAACGAGCAGATCAAATGGATGAATGAGCAGGGGGGCTTGGCCTTTGCGGCGGCGCGTACCGCTGACTCTGCTGCCCGAGTCTACTCTTGGGCTGAAGAGCGCTCTTTTACCCAGCCTTTTGTAGCTGATACTGCCCATCGTTCTAACGTGATTGCCACCGTCGATTTTGCTGATGATGTAGATGCGGCGCAACTGGCTAAGGCGCTACGTGCTAACGGCATCGTCGACACCGAGCCCTACCGCAAGCTGGGTCGTAACCAGCTGCGCATTGCGACCTTTACCGCTATTGACCCTGATGACGTTTCAGCTCTGCTGAACTGCATTGATTACCTAGTAGAGCGCATCTAGCCTCTAGCGCGGCTGCTGTATATCAATAGCGGCAGTGACCGGGTGAGCGCCCTCGTCCAGCTCTTCGTTCAAAGAAGCCGGGCGGGGGCGCAGTACTAGTTTGGTGCGGGATTCCCTGTCGTATGAGAAATGCAGGTGCCTGTACCGCATGACCCAGACTAGACCAATGAGCGCGGCGATAAAGCCTGAGGCTGAGGCTACCCCCAACCCCCAGCGAGCACCGAAAATATCATTGACCATGCCGACTAGAGGCGAGCCGATGGGGGTACCGCCGATAAAGACCGCCATATAGATGCTCATGATGCGACCGCACATCTGCGGGTCTGTGGTGACCTGAACATAGGCGTTGGCTGAAGTAATAATGGTTAGCGCCGCCAACCCCAGCGGGATGAGGGTAAGGGCAAAAACCCAGAGGGTAGGGGCAAGAGCGGCAAGGGCGGTGGTGATACCAAAGGCAAAGCAGGAGCCAAACATGAACCGCAACCGGGGTGTGTCACGGCGGGCTGCTAGCAGAGTGCCTGCAACTGAGCCGATAGCCACCACCGAGTTGAGGGCACCGAACTCACCTGCTCCTTGACCAAATTCGGTGGTTGCCATGGCGGCAATATTAAGGGCGGTATTGAGCCCAAAGGTTCCAATGAGAAAGGCGGAGACCATAACAATGCTGATGTCTGGTCGGTTTTTCAGGTAGGTGAGGCCGTCTCTCATGCGGCTGTTTGCCTTGGTGGAGCGAGGTAGGTGTCTCAGCTGGTTTTCTTTAATGGTGTTAATCGCAAGAATCATGGCAACAAAGGTCAGCGTATTGATCAGGAAAACCGGGCCGGTACCAACCGCTACCACCAGTAAACCTGCAAGGGCGGGGCCAATCATGCGGGCGGTGTTAAAGGATAGAGAGTTGAGGGCTACGGCATTAGGCAGGTCCTTATCGTTGACCAGTTCAGAGACGAAGGTGGTGCGCACCGGGGCGTCCAATGCCCCGACCACGCCAAGGGCTAGGGCAAAGAGGTAGACGTGCCAGATTTCAACCGCGCCCAAGAGCACCAGCAGCCCCAAACCGAGCGCTAACAGACCCATCAGGCTTTGGGTCAAGAGCAGAATTTTGCGGCGGTTACCCCGATCAGCGAGTACCCCAGCGTAGGGAGTGAGCAGCAGAGGTGGGGCAAATTGCAAGGCAATAACGATGCCCATTTGGGTGGAGTCATGATCAGAGAGGTCATTGAAGACCAGCCAGTCCTGGGCTGTGCGTTGCATCCAGGTGCCGATGTTAGAAATCAAGGCCCCCAAAAACCAGATACGGTAGTTGAAAACCCCTAAGGAGCGGAAGGTCTTTGCCATGTTTTTAGCGGTTCGCGGGTCGGTGTGCTCATCTCTCATCGGAGCCTCGCTGTTCATTCGTCAACTAGTTCATCGTCTTTCACACCGGGGCTTCCGATAAGCCCCACGCTGGGCACGGGGCTTATGAGAAACTATTCAGTCTCTGCCTCAAAATCATACTCTTCTTGCTCCTCTTGCTCTTCAGGCAGCACCCGGTCTGCCCAGGGCACCCAGGCGGGGGCTAGCAGGGCATCGTCGCCAGGGAGCAGTCCGACCTCACACACCGTTGCAACTTTAGAACGAGGAGCACGGGAAAGAGTGGCAAACCAAAACCAGCCGCGATAGCCGGGAAGAGTACATTCAAAGAGGTGGGTGGTAAGGCGCTCCTCTTCACCGCGCAGGTGATGCACCGGGCCTATAGCGCTCGTTGGCGCAATATCTGCAAGACCTGCCAGCGCCACGTCCTTAGCATCGGCGAGTACCGCATCAACCTTTGCGGTACGACGGCGGCGTGTGGGCTCGCCCAGCACAGGCTCACGCTCAGCAGCGGTGCACTCTGCTGAAACCTGACCTCCAGCAAGCTCAGTTGCGGGGTTGCCGGGGTGTGAGGTCTCTTCTTTTACCTGTTCAGTCATACCTCCTATTAAACAGGGTTTCGGTCTGTATTTACACCAGGGGAAGGAACAGACAGGCCCAGTTCAGAAGAGTTCTGATACCGTGGACGGTATGTCATCTGATTTGCAAGAGCCACCCTATAGCAGGCTTATTCGTGGCCTGGGAATAACTGCTGGTGTCCTTATGGTTCTAGGAGTCACCAGCACTATTGTTATGCTACTGCTCAAATGGGCAAGCGGTAGCGCACCCCAGATATTGAGCATTATTCCTCTGCTCTTCATCCCCACCTCTTTTCTTGCCCTGCTCGCAGCACTTCTGTTCGCCGTCCTGCGCAAGAAGGCGTCATAGCTAGCGTCAACGAAAAATCTAGCCCAGTATCAACCAAACATACAGGCAGCACCCAGGAAGTAAGAGCACAATTGAAAGCGTGAATACCAAAGAACCTGAAGCAAAACTCCTCGTTTTTGACTACGAACCCATAATTCTATAGCTCCTTGCGACCTCCCTGCGCTTTGCAGGATTCGAAGTAGTCACCGCAACAAACGGCCGTGAAGCCCTCGAAAAAGCAGAAACCGAAACACCGGATCTTGCGGTGCTCGATGTGATGTTGCCTGACATGGACGGCTTTACCGTTACCCGCAAGTTGCGCAGCTCCGGTCGGCTCTTTCCCGTGCTCTTCCTCACCGCCAAAGACGACACAGAAGACAAGGTCACCGGTCTAACCGTTGGCGGTGATGACTACGTCACCAAGCCTTTTAGCCTCGATGAGGTGGTGGCGCGCATCCGGGCTGTCTTACGCCGCACTCAGCCCAGCATTGAAGAAGACTCCCGCCTGCGTGTGGATGACCTGGTGCTAGATGACGACGCCCACGAGGTCTTCCGCGGCGACCGAGAAATTGACCTCTCCCCCACCGAGTTCAAGCTCCTGCGCTACCTAATGCTCAACCCAAACAGGGTTCTCTCTAAGGCACAGATTCTTGACCATGTGTGGGAATACGATTTCAACGGGGACGCCTCCATCGTTGAATCCTACATTTCTTACCTACGCCGCAAGATTGACAATGACCAGGACCTGCCCCCGCTCATCCACACCAAGCGCGGTGTTGGTTACCTGCTACGCACTAGCAAAAACTAACCGAAAGGTAGTTGCGGCTTGAAGTCTCGCCTATCGTTCTCCCGGCTGGGTTCGCTGTCTTTGCGAACCCAGTTGGTTCTTTTAACCTCCATGCTGATAGCGCTTGCCATCTCAGTGATGTCTCTGGTGGCTATCTCCTCTATCCGGGCACAGATGCTGGATCAGTTAGACGATGAGATTAAAGCAAGCTACAGCTACCTGGTAGCCGCCGTCTATTCAGACCAGCAGATCTCGCAGACCCAGGGCACCTTCATCCCCTACGAGGCATACCTGCTCGATTCAGATGGCAACACGGTACGCCCCGTAGCTACCCTTGATGACCAAAGCGCTTCACCCGTCATTTCAGGTCTCACCGCCAGCGTGGTGGAACGATACGGGCAAAAAGCTATCACCGTGCGATCATCGAGCGGTCATTCCGAGTGGCGTCTCATTGCCTTCCCCGTGGAGGAAACACAGCAGACCCTGGTCATTGCCGCGCCGCTCAACCAAATCAATGACACCGTGGCTATCGTAGGGTTGCTCACCATGTTCTTTGGCGGTGCCACCTTGCTCGCCTCTATTGCACTGACCTGGGTGATTGTCACCAGGGCCTTTGAGCCGTTAGCCCGTGTGGAGCAAACCGCTGCCCAGATTGCCGCCGGGGATCTTTCCCAGCGCATTGAAAATTACAGCCCCTATAACGAGCTGGGGCACCTCACCACCTCCTTGAACACCATGCTCTCGCATATCGAGGCTGCTTTTGACGCTCAAAAACATTCAGAGGTTAAGATGCGGCGCTTTGTGGGGGATGCCTCCCATGAACTGCGCACTCCCCTGGTGTCTATCCGCGGCTATTCTGAGCTATACCGCATGGGCGGTCTACCTAACGATGAAGCGATCAGCATGGCAATGAGCCGCATTGAGTCAGAGGCACAGCGCATGGGCAGGCTGGTTGAAGATTTGCTGACTCTCGCCCGTCTTGATGAGCGCCGCTACAACGAAAGTACCCGCATCGACCTGCTGACCCTGGCACAGGACGCCGCTAACGATGCTTTTGCTACCGCCCCCGACCGCGATATTGACGTCATTGGGCTAGATGGTGCTGAAGGGCAATCAGCACCCGTGTGGGGCGATGAGCAGCGCCTACGCCAGGTGCTTGCCAACCTCATGACCAACGCCCTGCGCTACACCCCAGAAGGTAGCCCCATCCAACTTGCTGTGGGCTCAACCCCCGGGGCAGATGGCACCTGGACGTCCGTGCTAGAGGTGCGTGACCACGGGCCGGGGATCCACGGTGAGGACGCCCAGAGAGTCTTTGAGCGTTTCTACCGGGCAGATACATCTCGCACCCGCGAAACCGGTGGCACAGGTCTGGGGCTTGCTATTGTTGCCGCTATCGTTGGGCAGCACGATGGCACCGTGCGTGTGCAAGAAACTCAAGGCGGTGGTGCAACCTTTGTCATTCGTCTGCCCCAGTACAGTGGGCAACCCCAGACCGCCCCGGCAGTTACCGCCTAAAACCACCTCAAGAAGACGGTGAACCAGGCGTGTGGATAACCCCCACCGGCACGTCATAAAGGTGTCACAGGTTCACCTCTTTCACCTGCCCGCTTTATCTTGGCCCCGGTTTTACGCCCGCCACAGGCATGGCTTTATCCACAACCCCAGCACCTCGCTGTTTCCTGCTCTGTTCGGCTGCCTATTCTAAAACCACGGAGCAACCCCGCTCCCCCTCACTCACTTCTAGGAGGCCACCATGGCACAGTTCAATGTTGATGCAGACCTTATCGCTACTAAGTCAGCTCAGGCTCGGGCACAGGTAGATTCCATCGTTGCTGAGGTCAACGGTCTAACAGCATCCCTACAAGACCTTCAAGGCTCCTGGACAGGTTCTGCCTCAGCTAACTTCCAGGGCGTGCTCACCAACTGGCGCAATACCCAGCGGCAGGTTGAAGAATCTATCGCTCAGATTAACGAAGCCCTCTCACGAGCAGGAGTCAACTACTCAGAAACCGAAATGGCAAATGCCGCCATGTTTGTAGGTTAGGGCAGCCGGTTCTCAACCGGGTTAGGCAGCTGCTGTTTCCTGGCGGAAACGCAGCTGCCAAGTGCCGCTTTCCCCCTGCTGCCAGGTACTTGAGCGCAGCACCGCCCCCCGGGCTGTTTCGACCCGCGAAACAAGCAGCACCGCGCCGTCTGCCAGCGGCACAGAGTGCAGGATCTTGGGCGTACCTTTAACAGAAAAAGCTCGTTCCCTATGCTCAATAACGGTTGCCCGATCAAGTAACCGACCCGCAGGGTTCACCCAGATGAGTTCTTCTGCCAACAGACCTGTGAGCAAACGAGCAGAACCATACATGGTAGGTTGCATCAGCTGAAGCTCTGCCCTTTCAACGGCTGCCAGCTGTAAGCTGCCGGGCTGCACCCCACCGGCAGGCTCTGCTGAGGGTTCAGTAGCGTTACTTTCTGCATTGTCAGTCTCGCAATAAGAATCATCAAAACCTGGGCCGCGGTTAGGTTCCTCTTTCTGCGCAAAAGCCTGAGCAGCTGCGTTTGCCCGCTCATCAGCGGCCTCGTTCAGCGAGTGACCAGAGTGCCCCTTCACCCACTCAAAGGTGTACTTTCTGCCGGTTAAGGCGGCATCCAGCTCCTTCATGAGATCCACGTTGAGCACCGGCTTACCGTCTGCTTTCTTCCAGCCCTTTTTCTTCCAGCCCGGCATCCACTTGGTAATTGAGTTAATGACGTACTGGCTATCGCACAGCACCCGCAAGGGCACCTCAGGGAGGTGGGCGGTCGCCGTAAAAAGCTCTAGCACCGCTTTGAGCTCACCCATATTATTGGTTCCGTGGGGCCAGCCGCCGGCTGCCCAAGTACCCTCGTCGATATACCACGCCCAGCCAGCAGGGCCCGGGTTGCCCAGGGCAGAGCCGTCTGCCGCCGCAATAATTTCTTTACTCAATCGAACACCCCCGAAACTTCATATAGGTAGGTTGGCATTATCTCTAGCCTAGTTGCTACGAGAGGTAGGCGCTAGACAAAACTGCTAGTTGAGAGACACCCCAAGGGCGCGGGCAAACGTGGAGAACTTAGTAGCGGTCTCAGCGTGCTCACTGGCAGGAACAGAATCTTTCACGATACCAGCACCGGCAAAAAGAACAGCCCGGCGCTTAGAGACGCGTGCACAGCGCAGGACGAGGTGCCACTGCCCCCTACCTTCAGCGTCCATATAGCCAACTAGCCCGCCAAAAAAGCCCCGCTCAAAAGGCTCAAGCTGCCCAATGAGCTGCCGCGCAGCCTCTGTGGGGGTGCCACAGATGGCGGGGGTGGGGTGGATGGCACGGGCGCCGTCCAGTGAGGTTAGACCGGGTGTGAGCCGCCCGGTGATATCGGTGCCAAGGTGCCACAGCTGCGGGGTGCTTTTGAGGCTGGGGACAGCGGGTATGCTGAGTTCTTCTGTCAGCGGGGCAAGGCGCTGGCGAATATCGTTAACTACTGTGGCGTGCTCTGCCCGATCTTTTGCCGACTTCATGAGGGCCTCACCGATTTGGGCGTCTTCGGTGCTACCGATAGGTGCGGTGCGGGCAGCTGACCCCGCTAGGGGGCCGGTGGCAAAACCGGCGGCGTCAGACCGGAAAACCAGCTCTGGGGACGCCCCCATCAGGTAGTCACCGCCAGGTAGCTGCACACTAAAGACAGTGGCGCGGGGCTGCTGGGCGCGCAGAGTGTCAACTAACCCGGTCAGGTTGAGGTCAGCTGAAAATTCAATGTTGAGCAGGCGGGCTAGTACAACCTTATCCAGTTGACCGCGGTTCATCATTTCAACCGCCCTTGCCACAGCGGCACGGTAGCCGGGGTTATCAACGCCCTTAACCAGAGAAGCGGCAGACTGGCTCGTTTCCTGGGGTAGCTCATGTTCTTCGCGCATCAGTTGCTCAGGGACCATCAGGTAGGCAGGTTGAGCCGGGTCGAAGGGGAGCAGGCCCACCACTGCCGATTTCTGGGCAGCTGCGACAGCGAGCGCCCGGTGCTCATCAACCGGGGTCAATGTGCCCAGGGCGCGCACTACCGTATTACCCTGCGCCAGGGTGAAGTGCGCGAGGTTCGCTGAGCTGGGCATGGGTGGGTTTCTTTCCTGGGTCGGTGGGTTCTGCCTTCTTTACGGTACTGCATAATACGGCGGGGGCAAACTGGAGTCACCCCCGCCACATCTCTTCTGCGTTTTTACTCTTTCTGCCCCAGCACCTCGTTGAGGGCTTCGGTCGATGAGGGGTGGGTGTAGATACCGTTCTTCAGCTCGGTGGCGGTGGTGCCGGTGCGCATGGCAAGTGCCACCAGGTTGATGAGTTCTTGGGCATCTACAGAGAGCAGTTGGGCGCCTAGAATCTGGTCAGTTTCAGCGTCGATGACAAATTTCATGATGCCGGCGGGGTTGCCCAGAATCTTGGGGCGGGGCATGGCCTTGATGCTTGCTACGGTCTGGGTTGCGGTGCGAATATTCTTGCCCGCTTCTTCAGCTGCCGCAGCGGTCATACCTACGGACGCCAGGGGCGGGTTGGTGAAGATGGTGTTGGGTACCGCCACCCTGTCTTTGGTGGAGCGTTTACCGTTACCTGTCAGCTGATCAAGGACGATGCGGAAGTCGTCCAGGGAGATGTAGGTGAACTGGGGCCCGCCGTTAACGTCACCAATCGCAAAAATACCGGGGACGCTGGTGCGCAGGTACTCATCGACCACAATGGCACCACGGTCGGTCGTTTTAATGGTGGTATTTTCTAGCCCCAGGTTCTCGGTAGCGGGCTTTCTGCCGGTTGCTACCAGCACATAGTCGCTCTCTACCTCTAGCTGCTGACCCTGGCTGTCTTCAGCTAAGACTTTCACCCTGGTTTCGGCGTCCTGAATCTCGGTGACCGTCATGCCGTTGAGGGGCTTGATGCCGGCGTCCTCAAGCAGCCCGGTGGCGGTGGCGGCAACGTCCGCATCGTAGCGGTCAAAGAGGGCGGGTTTGTCATTAATGAGGGTGACCCGGGTGCCGAACTGGGCGAAAATACTGGCGAATTCGATGCCGATGGGGCCGCCACCGATAACGGCGAGGGAGGCTGGGCGTCCAGGTAGCTGCTGGGCTTCGGTGGAGGTAAGAACCCGGCTACTTTCTGCCAGCCCCTTGATGGGCGGCAGCACGGGCACTGCACCGGTGTTAATCACGATGGTCTCAGCGGTCAGCACCAGGGTTTCGCCCCCTGCGCTAACCTCAACCTGCGTGTCAGACGTAAAGCGGGCATGACCGGTGATGACGGTGGCGCTGGGCAGGTCATTGAGCATAGAGAAGTTAGCGGCGCGCAGCTTTTCGGTTAGGCTACCTCGAAAGGCAACTGCCCCCTCAAAGGCTGCTTCTAGGTCTGCGGCGCTTTTGATGTGGCTTACTTCTTGGGCACGGTGGGCCAGCGCCTTGGTGGGCACACAGCCGATGTTGATACAGGTGCCACCGTACATGTCTGCACTCTGCTCTACCAGTGCCACCTTCTTTCCCTGGTTTGCCAGGGTCACCGCCAGGGTTTTGCCGCCCTTACCAAAGCCAATAACCAGTAAGTCAAAATGGGTGCTCATCGTCTTCTCCTTTGAGTCTCTTTTTCTCACACCTTTTAAGACCGGGTAGCAGCAGATTATTCCCACCCCTCTACGCGTTTGCCTTACATTTGTCTGTTTGCCTCCAGATAAACTGTGGGCATTCAGACAAATGTAAGGCAAACGCATGAAAGAGTTTAGGTGCGCTCTAAATATCTAGGCTTTTTCAGTGATGCCCAGTAGTTCCTCGGCTAAGCGGGCTATATGGATGGTTAGGTAGGTATGTTCATCATCAGAAAGGTCTACCCCAAGGTGCATCTCAAGAAGCATCTTGACCTTACCAGCACAGGCATAGGCCTGAGGATAAGAAGTGCGTACCGCTTCGTGTACGGCGGGGACGCTTGAAGACAGGGAAACTTCTTTTCCCTGCTCAGTGCGCACAAAGAGGTAACGTAGGTGAGTAACAAAACGTGCCACCGACATCTGGTTTTGGTCAATCGGTGAGTTGTAGGCAAAAGAAATCACGCTAAAAATCTGTGCGAAGACCTCAGTCATCTTGTAGGTCTTGCCAAGGTCTTCGGCGGTAAACTGCGAATTTACCAGGTGCAATGCAAATGGCACCGCTTCCTCTGCCGGCAGCTGCACCCCCAGTTTTTCGGCAACCAACGCCACCGCGCGCCGTCCGAACCCGATTTCACGCGGGTAAAGTTGGCTAACCTCAATGGCCAGCGGATACTCCATGACGATGCCCTTATCCGCACGTTCAACAGCGAAACGCAAGTGGTCAGCTAGGGGCAAAATAAAGGAATGGGTGACGTTCAGTCCCAACTCGCCCACCGCCAGCTTCTCTAGTTCAGAGGCAAGCGCCAGCATCTCAGCCGGTGTCTCAGCCAAAAGATGCGCCCTATATGCATCATCGGAGTGCTCGGCAACAAATCGTTGCTCAATCTTCGCCTCGTCTATGTTCTGCCCCATCTTTTTACCAAAGGCAAGACCGCGCCCAATCGCTACGAGCTGTTCGCCGGTTTCGGTTTTGGCAAGCACCACGTTGTTATTGTAAATATGGGTGATTTTCATGCGACTCTCCCTTGTTCCGTTGGTGGGCGCAGTACCCCTATTCTCGCATACGCGCCGTTCCCCGCCATCCTTATGCATGGACGGTGAGGAACGGCGGAGTTACTACCTAGCGCCTATCGGCTGGGTAAAGGCAAGAACCTAGTTTTCAGGGTAAACGGGCTTCCAGTCCAGCGGGGGCAATTCGTTGGTTTCAATAAGCTGCTGATACCAGAAGAAGGAGTCCTTACGGTAACGGGCAAGATCCTTGAGGTCAAACTCGTCACGGTTGACGTAGATAAAGCCGTAACGTTTAGAAACACCCTGGTGGGTCGAAACCAGGTCGATGGCACTCCATGGTGAGTATCCCAGAATCTCAACGCCGTCACTAATAGCTTCTTGGGTCTGTTCTAGATGCTGACGCAGGTAGTCAATGCGGTAATCATCGTGTACACGGCCGTCTTCAGTGAGCTTGTCAAAGGCACCCAGACCGTTTTCAGTAACAATCAGGGGCAGATGGTAGCGGTCCCAGATAGCACGGTAGGTCATACGCATACCTACAGGGTCAATTTCCCAGCCGAAGTCGGTCTTGCGCAGGTTGGGGTTTGACACCGCCTTGTAGAAGCCTTCCTCCCCCAGGGCTATTTGCTGGTCAACTTCCTGGTCCAGTTCGCTGGCGCTCTCGCCTATGGGGGCATCTGCCATAGTGTGGGTGGTGTAGTAGTTGAAGGCGATGAAGTCAGGTTTAGCTGCTTTGAGAATCTCAAGGTCACCCTCGGCGATGTCCGGTGCCCAGCCCTTCTCTTCCAGGTATGCCCAGGCCAGAGTGTTGTATTCACCACGCACCGCTAAATCAAGGTAGAGCCAGTTACGGGTTGCGTTGAAATTATCAGCCGCAATCACGTCTTCAGGCTTAGAGGACGCCGGATAGACGTAGGCGATGTTGGGCGCCGGACCGATTTTAGCGTGGGGATGCATCTCATGCAGCATGCTCATTGCTTTGGCTTGGGCAAGGAACATGTTGTGGTTGATCTGGTAAATCTCTTTTTCAGGGTTATCGGTCACGGTAGTGAGAATACCCAGAGCATGGCCATGCAGAATCATCATGTTCTGTTCGTTGATGGTCAGCCAATACTTGACCTTAGAACCGTATTCTTTGAAAAGCACCTCAGCGTACCGGACAAAAGCTTCGGTGGTGCTACGAGACGCCCAACCGCCCTTTTCATCTAGCGCAATAGGGGTATCGAAGTGGAACATGGTGACGATGGGCTCAATGTTGTGTGCCAGCAGTTCGTCGAGGAGATCGTGATAGAACTGCACACCGGCGGGGTTAATCTCGCCGTCGCCGTCCGGGATAATGCGCGACCAGGCGATGGAAAAACGATAAGCTCTAAAGCCCATTTCTGCCATCAACGCCACGTCTTCCTTGAAACGGTGGTAGTGGTCGGAGGCAACTTTGTAGTCAGCGGTGCCTTCGGGTAGATCTTCTTTGAGGTCGATTGCAATGGGGCCGCGACCGTCTTCGTCCCAGGCACCTTCGACCTGGTAGGCGCTGGTAGAGGCGCTCCAGAGGAAGTTCTTGGGGAAGGGCTTGAGTTGCTTGTGGTACATGCTCTATTCCTTGAATTGTAGAGGGACTATCGTATAAATCGTGAGGTGTTGGCGGGTGGTATACCCGCCAACGTGGAATCCGTAAGTAAGTGCGGCAAGATGTAGCTTTAGCGTTCGATCACGGTTGCTAGCTCACCAGCTGCCAGGTTTTCACCGATGCGAGGTTCGACAGTGGTGAAGTTGCCAGAGTTGGTCACGATGGTGATGACCGAGGTGTCAATACCTTTAGCAGCTACTGCTTCACGGTCGAAGGCGACTAGGGGTTCGCCGGCCTTTACGGTATCGCCCTTAGCAACGTAGGGGGTGAAATGTTCGCCGTTGAGCTTGACGGTATCGATACCCACATGCACCAGAACCTCAACACCCGTTTCGGAGCGGATACCGTAAGCGTGGCCCGATGCCATAGCAGTCACGATCTTGCCGCTAATAGGTGCGAATACGCTACCGTTTTCGGGGACAACCGCAAAGCCCTTGCCCATAGCCCCAGAGGAGAATACCGGGTCGTTGACATCTGACAGAGCCACAGTAGTACCGGCTGCCGGGGATACCAGGTCAGTGGTGGAGGCTTCGTCCACCGGCACAGCAACTAGGCTGCCTGCGGGAACCACAACAGCATCGGCGGGGACAATCTTTGAGTTAGCCGGAACGGTAGGGGAGGGAATGCCTGAGTCTTCACCGTTATCGAGCTTTTCAACGAAAGCATTTTCAGTCTCTTCCTGTACCGCAGGCACACCGAAGAGGTAGGTCATGACGAAAGCGAAGATAACAGCGACCGCAACACCGATGAAAACCATAGGGCCTGCTGGGGTACCGATGAAGACGGGCAGGGTAAGGCCAGAAGGAACGATGAAGGCCGAGGTTGATGCGCCCGCAGCGCCTGCGAGAGCACCACCGATGCCTCCACCCATGCAAGCAAAGATGAAGGGCTTCTTCAGAGGAAGGTTGACACCATAGATAGCGGGTTCTGTGATACCTGCGAGAATGCCGGAGAGTGAGGCGGGGCCAGCGACCTGCTTTAGTTTCTTATCGCGGGTCTTGAGCATCACTGCAAGCGCTGCTGCACCCTGCGCAATAACTGGAGCGAAGATGGTTGCGGCCATAACGTCATATCCAAGAGTGGTGAGGTTATTGAGCATCACGGGTACCAGGCCCCAGTGCAGACCGAAGATAGCCAAAACTTGCCAGAAACCTGCCAGGATGCCCCCAGCGAGCCAAGGAACAGTTGACCAGGTTGAGGTAATACTCGATGCGATGAGGTTGGATAGGAAGGTAGTCACAGGGCCAACAGCCATCAGGGTTGCCACACCAACAACGGGGATTGTAATCATCGGAACGGTGAAATTACGAATAGCTGAGGGCAGGATGCGCTGTAGCCAACGCTCCAGGTGACTCTGCACCCACACAGCAAGGATGATAGGGATAACCGACGATACGTAAGAAACCATCACCACAGGAATACCAAAGAAAGAAACGGGTTCTCCCGTTGCGTGCAGTGCGATGATGGATGGGTAGAGCAGAATACCCGCCAGCGCTAGAGAAGTGAACTGGTTAGCTTTGAAACGCTTAGCTGCGGTAACCGCAATCGCAAAGGGCAGAAAGTTGATAATTGAGTCACCGATAGCATTCAGGATGACGTATTCCTGGCTGGTGTTATCGAAGCCAAGAGTAACGGCAAGGGCGGTAAACGCCTTAATAAGACCGGCGCCCGCCAGGGTCCACAGAATCGGTAGGAAGATGGATGAAATCAGTTCGATGAACTGATTCAGCAGGTTGCCATTAGACGCATTGCTATCGCTCTCTGCTTCAGTAGTTCCTAGACCGGTGCGCTGGCTAATAGCCGCAAAAACTAGAGGTACATCGTTGCCGATAACTACCTGGTACTGGCCGCCTGCCTGCAGGACGGTTACAACGCCGTCGTTAGCTTTAAGTACTTCAGCGTTAGCTTTGCCTTCGTCCTTGAGCTTGAAACGCAAGCGGGTTGCGCAGTGCGCCAGCGAGTTAACGTTCTCGCGTCCGCCGACGCCCTCAATAATTTCGTCAGCGAGCTGATCCCAGTTGACCGCTGTCTTAGTCATGGGTCACTTCCTTGAATTCTGCCACCTGTTTTTGGGTACACCAAATACAGGTAGGGTGGTTGTGCTTGTGTAAGGATGCTGCTTAGGGAACCAGCGGAGGCTATCTGTGGGTAGATAACAAAAAAGACCCAAGCCAAACACTAAATGTGCTTTGCTTAGGTCTTGCCTCCAGTACATCTACGAATAGCAGATGCCTAAGTAACAACCCCGTGGTTGTGGTTCATATCAAACCTGTTACCCACAACATTAGCAGCAGTCACAGTTTTTGTCTACTGGAATTTTCTGAGGGTTATGCCAGGTGCGTTAGGGGACGTCAGACCGCCCTTACTGCCCAGTAGATACGAAAACTATACGAAATGCACCTATTTACTGCCGCAAAAGGTGCATTTTGTGTATTTTTCGTTAGGACGGCGGGGCGCTAGGCGCGCTCGAGCAGCACGATGGTTTCAAAGTGGCTGGTGTGCGGGAACATATCAAAGACGCGGGCGGTAACCGGCCTCAAAGACGGCATGTTAGCCAGGTCTTTAGCCAGTGACTGAGCATTGCAGCTGGAGTATATAACCTTCTCAATACCAGATTTTTCAACCCACTCAGCTAGCTTCTTGCCAATGCCACGGCGGGGTGGGTTTACCACCAACAGCTCAGGTATCTGCCCGCTGCTCAGTGCAAATTCGGTGGCATCACCTGCCAGAAAATCTATATTGCTCAGCCCGTACTCGTTCACAGTGCGGTGGGCAGACGCAATCGCCTCTTTACTCACCTCAATACCGGTAACCTGCGCCGCGCCGTCCAGCACCTGAGCTGTGTGAAGGGCGAAACCACCCACCCCGCAGTAGAGGTCCCAGAGGCTAGAGGGGTTGGCATCCTGTACCCACTGCTGCCCTTGACGGTAGAGCGCCTCGGCAATAGCCGTGTTAGTTTGGAAGAAGCTCTGCGGGCGCAGGTGCAGGGTGAGATCGTTGACCTGCATGGGTAGGGTGGTCTGATCAGAAAGAATAATTTCTTCATCGCCCTCAACCAGTGCCACATGTTCACGCAAAAGGTTAATGCTAACCACCGCCAGCTGAGGCAGCTGTTCTTGCAACCAGCCCATGCGGTTGCGAATGGGCACCAGTAGCTTCTTAGAACGCAGCACAAAACGGATCATCAGCTCACCATGAGCTGATGCCGTCAGCAGTATATTTTTCAGTTCTCCCTTGCGCCTGGGCACGCTGTAGGGGGTGAGGGACGCCGCACGCACCAGTTCTTCAAGCACCGGCAGGGCTTGGCTGATGGCAGGCTCATAGAGGGTGCAACCCTGCAGGTCAATGCCCTGCCCCTCTCGGTCAATGATGCCTAAGGTTGGGTGCTCTACTGTGCCACCCACAACGATCTTTGCCTTGTTGCGAAAGTTCTCTTCAGCACTGGCGACAGGTTCTAGCCACTCAATGTCGCCAAAGGGGCTTAACAGTTCACGGGCTTGAGCCTGCTTTTGGGCAAGCTGAGCAGTGTAGGGAGTTTCAAGAAGGGAGCAAGACCGGCATAACCCGGCATCAAAATAGTGGCAGTGCATAGCATCTACTAGTCTAGCCGCCCGCCAGAAACTTAAATAAAAAGCTGGCACCATATCAGGAGTTAAAAAAATATATGGTGCCAGCTAAAAACTAATAGAACCTAGGAGCCTAGCCCCAGAGCCAAATCGCGGTGGAGAGCCTGCTGACTCTTCTTTTCAAGCTTCTTCCAACCGTCAGAAGCGAAGGCTACAAAGAGCAGAGCCAGGAGAGCTGCAATGATTGCGTAGAGAACCAAATCGACAATGGTGAACATAGCCTTCACACCTTTCAGTGATCGCCCTTGAAACTGAAGAAGATTTACCAGTTAATATCTGGTGTGATTTAAAGCATACTCCACTTGTGGGAGTATAGCAATAGAAAAACCCTCCCCCAAGAAAAAATTTGGAGGAGGGTTGTGCCTCAGGGCAGAAAACCGGGTTCACCGGTTTTACATCATGCCGCCCATGCCACCCATGTCGGGGGCAGGTGCAGCAGCTGCAGGCTCGGGCTTGTCAGCAACAACAGCTTCGGTGGTCAAGAAGAGACCGGCGATGGACGCTGCGTTCTGCAGAGCTGAGCGGGTGACCTTGACGGGGTCGTTAATGCCAGCTGCCATCAGGTCTTCGTATTCGCCGGTTGCAGCGTTCAGGCCGGTGCCTGCAGGCAGGTTGCGTACCTTGTCTACAACTACACCGGGCTCCATGCCAGCGTTGAAAGCAATCTGCTTCAGCGGTGCATCGATTGCTACGCGCACAATATTCGCGCCGGTTGCTTCGTCACCGGTCAGCTGCAGCTTCTCAAATGCCTTAGCACCAGCCTGAATCAGGGCCACGCCACCACCGGCAACGATGCCTTCTTCAACGGCTGCCTTAGCGTTACGCACAGCGTCCTCAATGCGGTGCTTGCGTTCCTTGAGCTCAACCTCGGTTGCAGCACCGGCCTTGAGCACAGCAACACCACCGGCCAGCTTTGCCAGGCGCTCCTGAAGCTTCTCACGGTCGTAGTCTGAGTCTGAGTTAGCGATTTCACCGCGGATCTGGGCTACGCGGCCTTCGATTGCCTCGGCGTCGCCGGCACCTTCGATGATGGTAGTTTCGTCCTTGGTGACAACAACCTTGCGGGCGGTGCCCAGCAGGTCGATAGTTGCGGTGTCCAGTGACAGGCCAACTTCTTCGGTGATAACCTGGCCGCCGGTCAGAATAGCGATGTCAGCCAGCTGAGCCTTACGGCGGTCACCGAAGCCGGGTGCCTTCACAGCAACAGACTTGATGGAGCCGCGCATCTTGTTCAGTACCAGAAGCGCCAGAGCCTCGCCCTCAACGTCCTCAGCAATGATCAGCAGAGGCTTGCCGGACTGCATGACCTTCTCAAGAACGGGAACCAGATCCTTGACGTTAGAAATCTTGGAGCTAACGATCAGGATGTAGGGGTCTTCCAGAACAGCTTCCTGGCGGTCAGCGTCGGTGACGAAGTAGCCTGAGAGGAAGCCCTTATCAAAGCGCATACCCTCGGTCAGCTCAAGAGTCAGACCAAAAGTGTTGGACTCTTCAACGGTAATAACGCCTTCCTTACCGACCTTCTCCATTGCCTGAGCAATGAGCTTGCCAATCTCGGGGTCACCAGCTGAGATTGAAGCGGTTGCTGCGATCTCTTCTTCGGTTTCAACTTCTTTAGCGCTCTCAAGCAGTTCAGCGGTAACAGCTTCTACAGCCTTTTCAATACCGCGCTTGAGTGAGAGGGGGTCAGCGCCAGCTGCAACGTTGCGCAGGCCCTCGCGCACCAGTGCCTGAGCCAGAACGGTTGCGGTGGTGGTGCCGTCACCTGCGATATCGTCAGTCTTCTTTGCGACCTCCTTGACCAGCTCAGCGCCAATCTTTTCGTAGGGGTCTTCAAGTTCGATTTCCTTGGCGATGGAAACACCGTCGTTGGTGATGGTGGGTGCGCCCCATGCCTTTTCAAGCACGACGTTGCGGCCGCGGGGGCCGAGGGTTACCTTCACTGCGTCTGCCAGGGTGTTCAGACCCTTTTCGAGACCGCGGCGTGCTTCTTCATCAAAAGCAATCAGCTTTGCCATGTAGCTTCGCTCCTCCTGGAACATTGGTTTGAGCGCATAAGAGCCAGATGCCCGCGACGGACGGCGCGCCCCGACGTCCTGCCAGTAACTCGCCTCATCCTGCCCTATGCTTTCAGAGTTTCACTCGCGCCAGCGCAGCTAAACCTAGCACATGATTTAGCAGTCTAACCTTGCGAGTGCTAATTACAATCTTGGCACTTGTACCCGAGGCGTGCAAACCCCTTACTAAGAAGCACCTGCCTTAATCGCCAACAGCGCACAAAGCACCCTTAAAGGGGCAGGACGCCGGGGCTTGGCGTCCTGCTGCACTTTCACCTACTTCTGAATGTAGGTGCCGGTAGCAGAATCATAAATAAAGCTACCCGCTGGGTCTTCTTGATAGGTACCGGTCACAGGGTCATAGGAGTAGGTTACCGTGCCCGCACCGTTCTGCTGACCAGAGTAGGGCGTGTAGCCGGTCGCCGGGTCATAGGTGTAAAGGGTCTGCCCCTGGCTATTACTATCGGTCGCCTCTACATAGCTACCGGTGGCGGGGTCAACAACATAGAGGGTTTGAGAGGCACTGGCAGAGGGGCTAGCTGAAGGGGTAGCGTCGGGGGTTTGCTGTGCAGCAGGAACTTTACTGGCCAGAGCTTCGGCATCAAAGTCAGCACCCAGCACCACATAGATATTGCCCTTTGCAGCCTGGTAGTCCTGGGCGATAAGGGGCAACCCCAGGGCATCGGCGATGTCATTGGCTTCGCTAGATGCACCCGTTGCAAAATTGACGCTAGATTCCTCCATGTAGGCACCTGCCCAGTTACCCGTAGCTGTGACGGTATACCCTTTTGACTCAATAAGTTTGGTCGCTACATTAGCTGCCCCCTCAGCAGCACTGGAGTTATACACTTCTACCGTCACACTGGATGGGTCTGTTGTAGGGGTTGCCTCTGCACTGGGACTAGCACTGGCAGCTGAGGCACTAGCGGCGGCTTCAGGCGATGCCAGGCGCGGGGAGTTAACGTACATAAAACCGCCCACCAGCAACGAGAGCACGCCACAGAGGACGGTCAGAAGCAGCCCCCGGTTAGAGGTGTGGCTATCAATATGACCGCCACGATAAGCACCGCGAGGGGCAGTGTCTTCATCGATGTCATCAAACTCATCGTGTGGGTAAGAAGTCACGGGGTCTCTTTCAGGGCAGGGAGGCTTAGCTCTATCTAGGTTACCGCAGTTAGCTCAGAGCATCGCGGTGTTCACGAAGGTGGCGTATCAACACCGGCTCGGCCTGAATAATCCTTGGGTTATCAATCATGGAGTTAAGCCTCTGGTAGTAGGCAACCGCAGAAAGACCCAACTGTTTGTGTATCGCCTGCTCTTTACTGCCCTGGTAGCGGAAGCGTTTCTTTTCTAGGGTAATAATCGCGCGTTCTTCTGGGGTAAGAGGGTCAATTTTCTCTTGCGTAGGGTCGGACGCAGGCGGCGGCAGAAACTGCCCCAGGGCACCTAGATGTTCTTCTTCAGCCTGCACACTGCACCCTTCCCTCTCACCTAACATCCCTTTACCTAAACGGTGACTGTACTAATCTTAAAACAGCTAACCGACTACCCACCACACAGAGGAACCATGCCTGCACGACCGCTGACCGACATTATGGCCGCCGACTGGGCAGAAGCCCTAGCCCCGGTAGAACAGAATATTCGCGCTATGGGTAATTTTCTGCGGGAAGAACATGCCGCTGGGCGGCAGACCCTACCGCCGGGGCCCAGTATTTTTAGGGCCTTCACCTACCCCCTGGCAGATGTCAAAGTCTTGGTGCTGGGCCAGGACCCCTACCCCACCCCCGGTCACGCTATGGGCTTGAGCTTCTCGGTAGACCCCGCCGTCCGACCAATCCCCCGGTCTTTACAGAATATTTACAGAGAACTCAACGCTGACCTGGGGATCCCCGTACCGGATCACGGGAACCTCTCTGCATGGAGCGCCCAGGGCGTCATGCTCTTAAACAGGGTTCTGACGGTTGGCGCAGGTGCCGCCGGGTCACACCGCAACCTGGGCTGGGAAGCTATCACCACCCGCGCTATTGAGGTGCTAGCACAGCGCGGCACCCCCCTGGTTGGTCTACTGTGGGGAGCTGATGCCCGCAGGTGCGCCCCGCTTCTAGATGGCTACCCCACTGTTGAGTCAGCCCACCCCTCCCCGCTCTCTGCCTCCCGCGGGTTCCTTGGCTCCAGACCCTTCAGCAGGGTCAACGAGCTACTGGTACAGCAGGGAGCCAAGCCGGTCAACTGGCAGCTAATCTAACCTTACGCTTCTGACCCCCTACACGGCTGACCAGGTAATCTACCAGGTAAGTGCCCAGCACAATACCGGTGGCTAGCATCAACACAGTGATACCTGCTGAAGATAAACCGTAGACCCCGCTCAAGACATCGCCCCCAGACAGCAAAGCATAGGCAGAACGGAAAATGGCAAGACCGGGCAGCATAAACATCATGCCCGGAATGTAATAAATAGCCGCTGGAGTGTGTAACCGGTGACCGATGATGGCTCCCAAAAGCCCAACCGTCAGTGCCCCCACCAGCACATTAATGCGCCCTACCTCCTGAGCAGTCACCGCGCTCAAACCGTAATAGGCACCCTGCCCTGTAAGAGACACCAGCATACTCCACCAGAGGTTAGCCCCTACCCCCTGCCAGGCAGCTGCCACCATCACCGACCCCAGGGTCATACCGGCAACGTTAATCCACAGAGGCGGCGGGTCAAAAACTGTACGTGAAACATCAAGAGAAGCTTGATCAACCAGGTTAATCAGGGTCAGCGCCACACCAATGCCCGCGATAATACCGGTAAAGTTAGCCCCCGTCACCACAAACTTACCCGCCGCTGTGAGCGGGAACCCGTGCAGGGCATCCTGCATAGCTGAGACGAGGCGGAAGGTCGGTAGCAGCATCATCAGACCGGCTGCCACAATATGCGGGGCAGAGACCACAAAACCCTGCTGAAAAAACCAGGAATCAGTGCTACTAACCCACAGGGCACAATAGGTGATGATGCCAGAGCCAAGAGCAAGACTAAAATAAGCAGGCAGGGCAAAACGGCTAACCCAGACCAAAGAAAAATTCACCGCAATAAAGACAAAGAAAGAGGTCAGAGCCGCCCGCCACGACCCGCCCACCCCCAGGGTAAAGGCAACCGCCATCACAAGGTTCCACACCAGCAAGAGAGCAGGCGAATACGGTTTCTTCTCAGCAACAAGCGCAGCAAGCTCCTGCTCTGCCCGGGTGCGGCTCAGCTGCCCACCTGTGATGCGGTGAATCAGCCGGTAGGTTGCCTCCAGGGAAGAATAGTTCTCAGCACTAGAACGCACCACCCGAACGAGATTGTGGCTGAACCGCTCTAGCCCCTGCTCCCCCAGCGGCAGACGGTGGGAGCTGCCGGCTGCCTCATCGAACTCAGAAACATAGTTAATTCTGATGGACTGGTAACCAATATCAACCTCAACATCATGTATGCCATACCGCGCGCAAACCGCCACAATAGCGGCGTCCACATCTGCAGCATCAGCACCACAGCGGAACATGGTCTCAGCCAGGCGCAGGGAAAAATTGAGCACGTTACGGGTTTCTTCTTTTAGCCTCACCCGCTGATCTTGCTGCACCTGGGCAGAGGCAGCGAACTGACGCTGGGCAACCCGAGCCACACCCCGTAGCGGTGCCGTCATGGCCTGCTGCGAGCTGATAAGTGTTCGCAAGCTGCTCTTGACGCTGCGGCGGTACCCTTGCCCTACCAGCTGACCATCGGCAGTATTTGCCGGGTAGGACGCCTGGGGCAGCTCTACCTGGTGGTCACGCTCCACTTCCGTCACGGCTAGGGTTCACCCCCGCCCCGCTGCCTACCGGTCACGTTTCTCGCTGGATTCACCCGCTGCACCCGCCAAGAAACGTTCAATGAGGTACTGCATGAGATAGCTACCCAGCACCACACCCGATGCCATCGACAAAATAATGGCAATCGCTGACACCATACCGGGCACACCGGTGCCGGAGTTAGCTTCAACGGTAAAGAGGTAAAGCCCGCGGAAAACCGAAAGACCGGGCAACAAAAAAGTCAAAGACGGCACATAAAATATAGCTGCCGGGGCATGTAACCGGTAGGCAAGATAGGTGCTCAGCAAACCAATGACCAGCGCCGCAACCGCCGTATTAGCACGCCCGGTGCCCGCACCAAAGGCCGCAGTATATGCCTGATAAACCCAGAAGCCTGCCGTTGCAATACCCAAAACCCACAAGAGATTATCCCAGCGGGCATGAGTGGTCACAGCAAAAGCAAGAGATGCAACCATAAAAAAGACATAACTGAGCACCACCGGGGCAGGCTCAAACCTGGTCTGCGAGACATCAAGCTCCCCTACGCCCAGGGCAGAAAGCACCGCAACCGCAGATGCCAAACCCACCACGATACCCAAAAAAGACATCCCGGTAGACACAAACTTACCCGCCGCCGTCAGCGGAAACCCGTTCAAAGCGTCCTGCACCGTAGAAACCAGCCGCGCCGTTGGCAAAAGCATAATCAGCCCCGCCGCCACAATATGCGGGGCATTCACATGAAAACCAACCTGCGAGAAGATAGAACTGTCATCCGATATATAAATCGCCGCAAAGGTAACGGTTCCAGCACCAGCAGCCATATTGAAAAAGCCCGGCATCTTCAGCTGAGAAATCAAGCTGCTCACCATATGAATTGCGAGGAAGACGATACCGCCCACCGCAGCTGCCGCCCACGAGCCGCCAATAGCAATAACCAGGCTAAAGACCGCCGTCATATTTGCCAGCATAATCACCAGAGGCGAATAGGGTTTCTTGGCGGTATTGATTTTTTGTAGGCGGCGCTCAGCCCGGTGGCGCGGCAAACCACCGGCAGTAATATCGTTAATGAGCTTATAGATATCATCGAGCGAAGCATAGTTCTCAGACCAGGAGCGCACCACCCTCATCACGGTGTGGCTAAACCGCTCCTTGCTGGGGGTCTTTTCTTCTGCCCTCCCCGCACGAAGATCAGCTAGGTTAATAGCGCGTGTCTGGTCATCTATCTCATCAATATCAGACACATAGTTAATAATCACCGACTGGTTCGTGATATCAATTTCAACATCATCAAGCCCATAGGCAGCACAAACAGCCACAACGGCAGAATCAACGTCAATCGTATCTGCCCCATAATGGAACATGGTTTCAGCCAGACGCAACGAAAAATTCAGCACCTCACGTGCCTCTTCTTTTTCGCGCACAAACTCAGCTCGGTGCGAAGCTGCACTCGAAAGCACAAAGGGGCGCTGCGCCAGGCGGGCAACACCGCGCATAGGCTTAGTCAGCGACTGATCAGTGCTCACAAAAGACTTCAAGGACGACCGAACCCGGCTAGAGCGCTTACGCACCTGGCGGGTACCCGCCGTCCCAGGGCCCGCTACCGAGGGGTAAGCTGCCTGCTGCAAGCCCGTAACAGGGGCAGGTTCGCTACTACTACCTTCTGCAGGCTCAACAAGCGGTACGAGCGTAGTTTCTGGCCCAAAGGCTGACTCTGCAACCGGCAGCTGCACAGCGGTGCTAGCCTCAAAAGCAGACGGAGTAGGTTCAGCAGCCTGTGTAGCGGTAGCAGGTTCCGTGCCCCCACTCAGGGAAAAAGGATCTGCCGCTCCCCCAGCCCCACCCTGAGGGGCACTATCAAAGTGAGAAAGACGGTCACGAAGCTGCGGGTCCCGCACCTCAGCAAGCGAAACCACCGGGATACCACCGGCAGGAACGGCACCAGCAGAACCCTGCCCAGAGGCTCCCTGACCGGGGCTAGTAGATGCCACTTGCCCCTCCCGAGGCAGCAGGGCGCTATCACCAAAAGCACCGCTACCGTGAACCTCACCGGGGCTCATCTCAAAAGCAGAAGCGGAAGGGTAGGCCTTTTGTTGCAGGGCAGTATCGCTCTTGCTCACAGCAGGTGCACTCCTTCCGCTTCTTATCTACGAAGTTCTCGCCCCATAAAGCAGGGCATCAAGAGTCTGTTTAGTAGAAAGGCTGACCGGTCTTGCGCACCCAAAGCTGGCGCATAACCTTCTCAACCGAGGCGTTCCACGCCTTGTACTTGACCGGCGAAAGAACCTGATCCCAGACCCCAACATAATCAATGACGTCCTTGGTGAAGGAGGTCTTAAAGAGCCCCAGGCCGTAGTAGTGGTGATCCTTATTTTTCAGCTGATCCTTAGGCGGAGTCCCGCAGAAATCGTAGCTGACAATCTGGTGCTCCTTCATCAGGTCAGTCAGCGCAGTCCACTGCACCTGGTGGGAATCCCCGTACTGCTTACGGCGGGGCTTAGAACCGCCGTCCTTATAGGTGCCCTTGCTACCGTAGTTGATGACGTAGGCACCAACGGAGGGCTCACCGTCCTCATAGGTGAAGTAGAGGCGCCCCTGACCTGCCTTCTCAAAAGTGGTCCAGAAATCGCGGTAGTAGTCATAGGACCGCAGGTTAACGTTAGCGTTACCCTGCCCCACGGTATCCATGAGGGCGTACATCTTCTTCATATTCTCTTCGGTCAGCGGCACCCGCTCAACCTCACACCCCTCACGCAGGGAGCGGCGCACCGCATTACGACCGCGCGAAGACAGGGACTTGAGCACCTCGTCCTCGCTCTTATCGGTCGCTAGGACAGCGGTGGAGTCATTGGGCTGAATATTCCAGGACTTCACCAGACCGGCCTTAGCCAACAAAGCGTTCGTCTTATCGTCATCGATAATATCGGGCTCAATCTTAACGGCAAAGACCCCTAGTTTTTCGCGGCTGATGAAGCTCTTATTGGCGTCCAGAATCGCGGGAATCTCTTCTACACTGTTCACGCCGGGGCCCTTAATCATGTACCAGATCTTGCCCAGAGCCGGCACAGACTTCTGCAGAACCAGGTTGTAGCTAACAAAGGGTGCCTCTGCGCCGTCAAGGACGGTGGTGCCCTCGTAGACCAGGTAGAGGGGCTTCCAGCCGTGCTTGGCCTTCACAGAGGCAAAGGAAGCTGACTGCAGGAGGTTGCCGCCGCCGGGGCTAGCGATGACGTGCTCGTCCCAGGCTGCGATTTCTGCTTCTGTTGCAAAGCGGGCGGTGAAGTGTCGCAAGATCCCTCTTTTTCTTAAGTGCACTAAGGCGTTTGATGTGGGTTTCAGCTTTACAGTCTATCGAGAAGCCCCCGCCTGTGCATCCCCTACATACGTGAGATGCACCCGATGAGCTAGCAGTAAGCTAGCGAGCCTGCCCTCTTGCTGTGACCCTGTTTACCGGCCCACCCCACCGACTTTGTACCACTCCATTGGTACAAAGGTTCACTCAAGTGGTACAAACTCCCGGGGTGGGCACAAAAATGGCCCCCGCTACTTCACAGTAGCGGGGGCTAAAAACCTTACGGCCTGAACTTACTCAGCGTCGTGGTCGGTCTCAAGAATCTTGACCAGGCTGTCGAGTGCCTCTTCAGCACCCTCACCCTCGGCACGCAGAACGACCTTGTCGCCGTGCTTAGCACCCAGTGACATGAGGGACAGGATTGAGGCTGCATCCATAGCCTCGTCTGCGGGCTCACCCTCAGCTGCGATAGTTACCTCAACGGGCAGGTCACCAGCTGCCTCAGCGAAGATAGCTGCGGGGCGGGCGTGCAGGCCTACACGGCTTGCGATAGTGGCAATACGTTCTGCCATGGTGGTCTCCTTATAACGGGAAAGACGGTGGATTGTTCTCCACTATTGAGTCTAAAACAGAGGTAAACACCTTGTCGCGTGTTGCCCCCTGTTTTAGCAAGTTTTATAAAGATAGGCAGGTCTTTAGAGACCCAGCTCATCAAGAATGGGCAGTTCAGCGCGGGCAGCTGCCTTAGCCTCTGCTGAGGAAATCTCAGACAGCGCCTTAACCGCAATCTGCTGCGCCTTTTCACGGGTTACAGACTTGAGCACCGCTGACACTGCAGCCATAGCACCGGCATTCATTGACAGGGTATCAACCCCCAAACCTACCAGCACAACAGCCAGGGCAGGGTCGGCTGCAGCCTCACCACACACCGATACGTACTTCTTGGTACCGGCAGAGGTCGAGGCACGCTGAGCACCCTCAACGGTCAGCTTAATCATCTTTAGGACGGCGGGCTGCCAGGGGTTGTTCAGGTGCGCCAGGTCGCCCAGCAGGCGGTCTGCTGCCATGGTGTACTGGGTCAGGTCATTGGTTCCGATAGAAACGAAGTCAACTTCACCCAGAATCGCTTCAGCGTTAACCGCTGCTGCGGGGGTTTCGACCATCACACCGCGGGTCTTGAGGCCAACCTCGTCCACCATTTCCTTGAAACGGCGGGCTTCTGAGGTGGTTGAGATCATAGGTGCCATGACCCAGATATCAGCATCTGAACCGTCAGCTGCTGCCTTGATAGCTTCAAGCTGGCGTTCTAGTACGCCGGGCACGGTCCAGTCGGTGCGGTAGCCGCGTACGCCCAGGGCGGGGTTTTCTTCTTCCTTGACGTTGAGGAAGGGCAGGGGCTTGTCGGCACCGGCGTCCAGGGTGCGGACCACGATGTGCTGGCCGGGGAAGGCATCAAAAACAGACTTGTAGGTTGCGGTCTGGGTTTCGACGCTAGGCTCAGCGTCGTGGCCCAAGAAGCCGAACTCGGTGCGCAGTAGACCAACGCCCTCAGCCTTCAGACCGGCTGCTTTCTCAGCGCTCTTGCCATCGCCGACGTTAGCGTAGAGAGGGATGCGGGCACCATCAGCCATCACACCTTCACCGTCAAAGTCAGGTAGTTCCTTGCGGTTGGCGTATTTTTCTGCCAGGTCACGGTGTTCAGCGGTGACCTCAGTTTCTACCAGACCCTCGTTGGAGTCGATGTAGACCTCGGTGCCGTTGGCGATCTCGGTAACGCCCTTAGCTGCCACGATAGCGGGCAAGCCAAGACCGCGAGCCAGAATTGCGGTGTGCGCCTGGGGGCCACCATCCGAGGTAATCAGGGCGATAACCTGCTTGGGGTCCAAGGTGGCGGTATCAGCCGGTGCCAGGTCGATAGCGGCCAGCACAAAGGGCTCGGTTGAGACGGGGATGCCAGGTGCCTGCTGACCGGTCAGTTCGGCAACGATACGTGCGCGCACGTCGTGGATGTCGGTGACGCGTTCTGCCATGTAGCCGCCCAGGGCTGCCATCTGGTCAGCAAAAGAGGTGGCAGCTTCCCACACTGCCAGCTCAGGAGCCTTGTTCTGGGTTTCAACCAGCTTGATAGCGCTCTTGAGCAGGGCGCGGTCGGTTGCCATCTGAGAGGTGGATTTGAGCACGGCCTTGCCGTCACGGCTTGCGTTTTCTGCGCGTTCGAGCAGGCCAGCCTTCACGGTTTCAGCGGCGGTCTTGATGCGCTCTGCCGCCTGCTCAGGGGTCTCATCTGCTGAGAGTTTCAGTGAGGTTGAGGGCGCCTTGATGGGCTCAGGCATCTGCAGCACTTTGCCGATGACGCGGCCTGCGTAAACGCCAACACCGTTGTAGGTGGTCATGAGATTTCCTTTGTTAGACCTAAAAAGGGGTAAGTGATTATGATGCGGTGGTTTCTGCGGTCTTCTTGGTTGAGAGAGACTTCAGAACGATGTACATAAGAGCTGACACTACAGTACCTGCTACTGCAGCGACAAGGAACATAAGTGGGTTTTCTACTAGGGCAATAATCCAGACACCACCGTGGGGTGCCGGTGAGGCAACACCGGTGCCCATGGCAACAGCACCGGCAACAGCGGCACCAACCATAGATGAGGGGATGACGCGCAGAGGGTCAGCGGTAGCAAAGGGAATAGCACCTTCTGAGATGAAGGAGGCACCCAGCAGCCAGGCTGCCTTGCCGTTTTCACGCTCAGGGGCGGTGAAGAGCTTGGGGCGCAGGGCGGTAGCCAGCGCCATAGCTAGCGGGGGCACCATGCCAGAGATAATGACAGCTGCCATAACCTGCTGACTTGCCAGGGTGCCTGCAGAAAGACCGGCAGTAGCGAAGAGGTAGGCTGCCTTGTTGACGGGGCCGCCCAGGTCAAAGCCCATCATGGCACCCAAAATCAGCCCCAGTAGGACGGCGGAGGTTCCAGTCATGCTGTTGAGCCAGCCTTCAAGGGAGGAGGTAACCCATGCCAGGGGGCCACCGAGCAGGAAGAACATGAGACCACCGGCAAAGAGGGTGGCAATCAGCGGGGTGACGACAACCGGCATCATGGACGCCAGCCAGCGGGGCAGCTTGAGCAGGGAGAGCCAGTAGGCGCACAGGCCTGCCAGCAGACCGGCAACAATACCGCCCAAAAAGCCGCCGCCCACCAGGGTTGCAACTGAACCGGCAATGAAGCCGGGGGCGATGCCGGGGCGTTGCGCCAGACCGTAGGCAATGTAAGCTGCCAGGACGGGTACCATAGCTGACAACCCGAAACCGCCGATAAGGTGAAGGGAGGTTCCTAGGAAGAGGAAAAGGGGCACCCCATCAAGGTTGAAAAGGGTGGGGTGATTGGTTGATTCTTCTTTGAGACCCAGGATAAGTTGCGGGTCAACATCGCCCAGGTTGGGCATGGTGATGGCTTCAAGCATGAAGCCGATAGCCAAGATAATGCCGCCAGCAGCAACAAAGGGGATCATGTAGGAGACACCGGTCATCAGTGCCTTGTAAATGCGAGAGCCCCAGGAGCCTTCGGTTGAGCCAGCTTCTTCAGTGTCTGCTGCACCGGCAGCAACCCGCTTACCGTTGGGGTTCTCAGCCTCGCGCAGTGCCTCTTCAATCATTGCCTTGGGCTCGTCAATACCGCGCTTAACGGGGCCTTCAGCAACAGGCTTACCGGCAAAGCGTTCGCGGCCACGCACAGGCAGGGCGCAGGCAAAGACAACAGCGTCAGCTTCATCAATATCAGCCTGGGTTAGCTTCTCACCGCCAGAGGAGCCCTGGGGCTCAACCTTGAAGTCGTAGCCCAGTTCTTCGGCAGCGTACTTGAGGCCGTCTGCTGCCATGTAGGTGTGGGCAATACCGGTGGGGCAGTTGGTGACGGCAACAATTTTCTTGCGAGCAGAGGCAGTAGCTGCCGTAGGAGCAGCTGCGGTGGCAGCAGCAGAACCTGCCTCAGCGGCGGGTTGAGCAGACTTTTCACGCAAGCCCAGTGCCTCTTCGACCAGCACCACAATGTCGTCCTTGGTTTTAGCCTCGCGCAGGGCAGAGGTGAAGCTCTTCTTCATGAGTGAGCGCGCCATCTTAGACAGAATCTTCAGATGGGCTTCATCACCGTCTGCAGGAGCTGCAATGAAGAAGATGAGGTCAGCGGCGCCGTCCTTAGCACCAAAATCAACGGCGGGGTTAGGGCGCGCCATTGCCAGGGTAGGTTCGGTCACGGCTTCGGTACGGCAGTGCGGGATAGCGATACCGCCGGGGATGCCGGTGTCGGTTTTCTCTTCGCGTGCTCGGGCAGCGGCATAGAGGGTTTCAAAGTCGGTTGCACGACCAGCGTTAACAACCGTGCGCGCCAGGTGTTCGATGACGTCAAAGCGCGTTGTGCCAAGGTTCTCGTCAAGGGTGACGAGATCCGCGGTGATAAGAGCAGACATATGCTCCTCCTCGCAAGTTACGGTATGTGGTGCCAGCTGCCCTTGTGCCCGCCGCTGGCGGTACCTATCGGGGCGTAAGGCGTATGGGTGTGTGATAGGTGAAATTTATGGGTGGCTAGAGAGCCAGCTGGCGCAGGGTGACAGCCTGCGGGGTGGTGGATTCCAGGGTGGGCACCTGGGTGCCGGGCAGGGCAGCGGCGGCTGACCCGTGGGCGACTGCCTGCACCAGGCAGTCGGCTAGTTCCTTGCCCTGCTCGTGGGCGATCAGGAAGCCAGCGAGGGAGCAGTCCCCGGCACCCACGGTGGAGCGCACCTTGACCGGCTCGTGTACGGCGTGCCAGGCGCCGTCCTTGGTGACCAGCACAGCGCCGTTGCCGCCAAGAGTTGCAAGCACCATCTCGACCCCGCGGTCCACCAGCTCTTTGGCGGTGCGGGCGGTCAGCTCAGGGTTGCCCTCTAGCTCATCTGCCATCTCGTCCTTACCCACCAGTTCTGCCAGTTCTTCTGAATTGGGCTTGATCAGGTTGGGCATACCGTCTAGACCAACCAGGGCATCGCGCAGGGCAGCACCCGAGGTGTCAACGGCAATGCGGGGGGCTTTCTCACCCAAAGATTCACGGATGGAGCGCCCCACTACCCCGTAGTAGTCCCCGGGGACGCCGGCGGGCAGGGAGCCTGCCAGCACGAGCCAGGAGGAGTCCACGGTTTCTTTAATCATGAGGCGGGTCAGCTGCTGCTGGGCCACATCGTTGAGGGGTTTACCGGGGGCGTTGATTTTGGTGGTGGTGCCGTCTGGCTCCACCACCGTGATGTTAGAGCGGATAGGTGCCCCAATCGGCATATTGACGAAAGGCACTTCTGCCGCTTTGAGGCTGGTAATTACGGGGTCTTCATTGTCGCCAGGCAAGACAGCCACGGTCTCAAAGCCAGAGACAGTGAGGGCACGGGCAATATTAACACCCTTGCCACCGGGGTCTGAGGCAGCTGCAACAGCACGCTGCACCGCCCCACGCTTAATCTCGTGACCGAGTTCAACCGTGCGGTCCATGCTGGGGTTAGCGGTTAGTGTGACAATCATGCGATTAGTACCTCTACGTTAGATTCTTCAAGAGCCTCGGCAAGCTCGCCTTCGGGCGCTTTATCGGTAATAAGGGTGTCAACATCTTCAAGACCGGCGAACCGCACCAAGGATTCTTGACCGAACTTGGCTGAATCGCAGAGCAGCACGACCCGGCGGGCTGATTTAACAATAGCGGTTTTCACAATTGCTTCATTGAGACCGGGGGTGCTCAGACCGAACTCAGCGTCCAGCCCATTGACGCCGATAAAGGCGATGTCGGGGCGGATGGTGGAAAAGTGGTCAGCGGCACGGGTGCCCACGGCAGCCCAGGTCATCTTACGCAGCTGCCCGCCCACCATATCGAGCACAATGCCATCTGCCTCTGCCAGTTTCACCGCGATGTGAAGGGCATGGGTAATAATCAGACGGTCAGCACCAGATTTGAGGGAAGAATCGCTAGCTGCAATGCGGTCGGCAAGAATCTCAATGGTGGTACCGGCATCCAGCACCACTGCTCCCGCGTCAGAATCGCGCAGCAGTTCGTAGGCTCGCATGGCAATTTTCTGCTTTTCGGGGGTGTTCATGCTCTGGCGCAGGGCGATAGAGGATTCCACCGATGTTGACTGCTCAACCGTTACCGCCCCGCCGTGTACGCGGCGCAGTTTACCCTCTGCCTCCAGCGCGGCGAGGTCACGGCGGACGGTTTCCATCGTGACGTCGTAGCGGCGGGCTAGGTCTGCACCGTTAACACGGCGTGCGGAGGCTACGAGTTTTGCAATCTCGGCACGTCGTTCTTCAGCGAACATGTGTTCATCACCTTAAAACTTGATCTGGGAATAAAACCCTATACACAGTTGATTTTATGTGGGTTTCTGTGGGTACGTCAATGTTTACCCACTTTTATCTGCCGTATTACCGCTTATTGGTGCGGTTTTAGTTGTGTTTATCAGG
>JAUMUH010000110.1 GCA_030530765.1 Rothia sp. (in: high G+C Gram-positive bacteria) | reverse complement strand
CTCAAGGTTTATACCAAAACGGTCATCTCGATATTTTTAGCTCGAACTGGGTTAGCTCAGCAGTTGGTTGGTCAAGAAGGTTGAGACCTGTACCAGCTCCTCAGCCCCAACGCTGTGTGCCAAGCCAGGGTAGATATGCTCTTCAAGCCGAGTGTGCTCAGCTACCCAGCGTTCAGTAGAGGCAATTTATCGGCGGTGATGATAGGGTCCGCATCTCCCCTGCCCCAGAAGAAGGGCAGCTTGCACTCGCCGGTTAGCGTAGCGTCCTGAAAATAGTTTTCGCCACCCTCAACTGCATAACCAGATAAGCCCACCACGGTTTTGATTAGGTCAGGACGGCGGCGGGCAGCTGAACTTGCCACCGCCATGCCCTGTGAGAAGCCCAGCAGGCTGACGCTCTCAAAATCAGTGGCAAGGGGTTCTAGCCAGGTCAGTAGGTAGTCGGTGGCTAGTTCGATGGCTCGAAAGCCTACGGTTTCTAGCTGCTGGTTGAGTGGCCACCACTGGTAGCCCATAGCAGTCTGCCCTACATAGGCACTATCAGCATCCGCCTGCAGGGGGTAGCCCACGGGCTGGGGCGCTCGCAGAGCAACGTAGGTAATTTTTTCACCGGGCAGGTAGGGCACAAGCCCCATCAGGTCTTTTTCGTTTGAGCCGTAGCCGTGCAACAGCACCACCAGGTGACTGCCGCGGCGGTAGGGCTCAGCCTTAGAAAACTGTGTGACATATTCGGTCATGTTCGCTCCTTTGCTTGGTCTTTATCTCTCAACGCTAGCAAAGAAAGCGGCTCTGCGATGCTCTGCTTTACTTTTGTATGTATTAGGCAACTACGCTCAATTGCCTGGCTGATTCACCCGCCCGGTCAGCGGCGTCCTGCCTCTCTAGGCTGGCGGCCAGAATAGCGCCGAGTTGTTGGTGTTCAATCAGAAAGCCGTCGTGGCCGCAGGGTGAGTGAATGACCGCTGGTTCTACTGGCTGGGGCAGGGAGGCAGCTAGCAGCTGGGTTTCTGCCGGGTAGAAAAGCCGGTCAGTATCAACGTAGGCAAGGGTCCACTTACAGCTTGAAAGAGCTAGCGCATCAGTAAGGCTACCGCGCCCGCGGCTGATGTCGTGGCTAATCAGTGCCTCGTTGATAGCGAGGTAGGAGTTGGCATCAAAGCGGCGGGTCAGCTTAGCCCCGTGGTAGTCCAGATAGCTTTCAACCTGGTATGGGCCGCGCTCTACAGCTTTTTCGGCAAGGACGCCGGTAGCAGCTTGTTCTTCACGCCCAAAGCGGTAGTCGAGTTCGGCAGCAGACCGATAGGTGGTGTGGGCAATACGGCGGGCCAGGGCTAGACCGGTATCGGGGGTGGGACCACCGTAGTAGTCACCCCCTGCAAAGGCTGGGTCCTGCCGAATCGCCAAATTTTGCATATGTCCCCAGGCAATGACTTCAGCACTGGCAGCCGCGTTTGAAGCAATCACAGCGGTTGAGCGCACTAAAGACGGGTAGGTCAGTGCCCATTCTAGGGCGCGTGCCCCACCTAGGGAGCCCCCAATAACGTGGTGAAAGGAGCTGATGCCCAGCTGGTCTGCCAGCACTTTTTCAGCTCGCACGCTGTCTCGGATTGTCACGGTTGGGAAGCGGGAGCCCCAGGGTTTTCCGTCTGGTGCCGGGGACGCCGGGCCGGTAGACCCGTAGCAGCCGCCCAAAATATTGGGGGCAAGCACAAAGTACTTATCGGTATCAATGACGCAGCCGGGCCCCACCGCCCCGGGCCACCAGCCGGGCTTCTCGGCATAGGAGCGGTCCTGCTCACTGGTACCTGGTCTCACATGACCAGCTGAAACGTGGGTGTCCCCGGTCAAGGCGTGCAGGATGAGCACAGCGTTATCCCCGACCTCGTTGAGAGTTCCCCAGGTTTCATAGGCGAGGGTCACGTTGGGCAGGCTCCCCCCTGCTTCCAGATGCAGGTCGCCCACCTGGGCATAGGTGAGCAGACCATCCTGACGGCTTGGGTGGGGGCGGCTGGTCGTCATTGAGGAACCTTTCCTTAGGTCAGAGCCGCAAAGCCCAGCTGAAGGTCAGCGATGATGTCGTCGATGTGCTCGATGCCCACCGACAGGCGGATAAAGCCGGGGTTGATGCCAATTGCCGCTAGCTCTTCTTCACTAGACTGGCTGTGGGTGGTTGAAGCAGGGTGAACCGCCAGCGAGCGCACGTCGCCAATGTTCACCAGCAAGGAGTGGAGCGAAAGGGCGTCCACAAATTTCTGTGCGGTGGCGGAGTCTGCGTCTTTGAGGGTGAAGCCCAGCACGGCCCCTGGGCCGCGAGGAATGTATTTTTCTTTGAGCTGGTAGTAGGGGGAGCTTTCTAGGCCTGCCCAGGTGACCGATTCAACGGCTGGATGCTCCTCCAGAAACTGCGCTACCTTACGGGCGTTTTCGATGTGGCGCTCAATCCGCAAAGAAAGGGTTTCAAGACCAATAGCGATGTTAAAGGCGTTGGTGGGTGAGATGGATGAGCCCAGGTCGCGCAGCAGGGAAACGCGCGCCTTGAGAATGTAGGAGAGGTTGACCCCAAAAGCTCCGTTTGCCCCGAGGTCACGGGCATAAACGAGACCGTGGTAGCCCTCGTCGGGGGTATTGAAGAGTGGGTATTTTTCGGGGTCTGCACCAAAGTCAAAATTGCCGGAGTCAACGATAACCCCACCTACCGAAGTACCGTGACCGCCCAAGTATTTGGTGGCTGAGTGCACCACGATATCTGCACCGAACTTAATGGGGTTAAGCAGGTAAGGGGTGGGGATTGTGTTATCAACGATGAGGGGTACACCGGCCTGGTGGGCAATCTCAGCAATGGGTTCAATATCGAGGACGTCCCCGCGCGGGTTAGGTAGGGTTTCGCCAAATAAAGCCTTGGTGTTGGGGCGTACCGCTGCTTGCCAGCTGTTGAGGTCAGCGGGGTCTTCTACAAAGGTGGTTTCAATGCCCAGGTTGGCCAGGGTGTATTTGAGCAGGTTGTAGGAGCCACCGTAGAGGGAGGGGGATGCCACAATGTGGTCCCCTGCCCCGGCAAGATTCAGAATGGCAAAGGTGGTCGCAGCCTGACCGGACGCCAGCAATAGCGCCCCCACACCGCCTTCTAGCGCAGCGATGCGGTTTTCTACCGCCTCCTGGGTGGGGTTATTTATGCGGGTGTAGATGGGCCCTAGTTCTGAGAGGGCAAAGCGACCGGCGGCCTGGGCTGAATCTTTAAAGACAAAGGAGGTGCTTTGGTAGATGGGTAATGCCCTAGCCCCGGTGACTGCATCTGGTTCTTGACCGGCGTGAATCTGCTGGGTTTCAAATTTCCAACCGGCGGGGTTGGCAGGGGTGGGTGTGGTGTGTGAGGCAGTCATTAATTTCAGCTCCAAGCTCTGGTGAGGTGTTCTCGTATGAGGTGGGGCCGTATGCCGTGACGTCCGGTGAATCCAGAGGTGATGTACCGGTTCTCTGGCACATCGGTCCCGCGCTTGCACACGCCTTAGGGGTGTGCCGGGTCTTCACTCAGGGCACCCCACCGCAGGTGGAGGGTTGCCGGCCAGCTAGCTGAGGCTTAGCGCTGGCACTCTTGACCTGTCTTCATTCTTCTGTCTGTGCCCTTGGAGGTCAAGATGTGGTCGTAAAAATCTGGTTTATGTCAGAGATTGCGAAATATGACGTGCCATCTGTCACATACAATGGGAGTAGTTTATCTGTTCCTCGATATTCGTACGTTTGATAGCCGAGCTACGCGGGCACACGCCTGCCACAAGACCCTCTCGCAGACTCGCGCAGAGCGCTCGTATGCGATTCACGCCAGCCCCGAGCCAGCGGCAGGCGGTGTGTCCCGCTCCGCCCGGCTTATCTCGACCTTACGAGTAAACCCCTCTTGAGAAAGGTGGCCCAATGTCTCTTACTCCCCCGCTTGCCAAGCGCGTTGCTTATGAGCGCACCCACCACGGTGATACTTTTACGGACTATTACGAGTGGATGCGAGATAAAGAAAGCCCCGAGGTGCTTGAACATCTAAGGGCTGAGAATGCTTTTACTGAAGAGGTGACCAAAAACCAGCAGCCTTTGCGGGATGCGATTTTTGAGGAGATTAAGGGCCGCACCCAGCAGACCGATATGTCGGTGCCTTCTCGTCGCGGTGCCTGGTGGTACTTTAACCGCACTATTGTTGGTGAGCAGTACCCGGTGATGTGCCGCGTCC
>JAUMUH010000007.1 GCA_030530765.1 Rothia sp. (in: high G+C Gram-positive bacteria) | reverse complement strand
ACCGGGGTCAGCCCCAGTGCCTTAAGCTCAGAGATTGCCTCGATAGCGTCCGGCTTAGGCGAATCTTGCAGAGCCAGTAGACCAGCAGGCTGCCCGTCAACAGCAAGGACGACGGTAGTGCGCCCCGCCTGCTGCCCGGCACGCAGGGCACTGGTTTGGGGGGCATCCAGGTTAACGCCCTGGGTTGAGAGGAAACTGGGCTGACCCACCAGCACCTGAACTTCGCGGCGCTCGCCCTGAGTTTCAGCTGCCAAGAGCAGGGTTGCCCGCACACCGCCACCGGCTGCTGACTCGAACTCAAGAACCTCGGGCAGAGGCTGCTGACCCTGGCTAGCTGCCCTAAAGATAGCTGCTGCAATGGGGTGCTCTGAGCGTGATTCTGCTGCCCCGGCAAGTGCCAGAAGGGTGGCAGAATCTTGTGCCCCGCCGTCCTGGCTAGAGATAAAAGGGGTGACCTCTGCCAGGGTGAGCTGGCCGCTGGTGACGGTGCCGGTCTTGTCCATGGCGATGGTGTCCACCCCGCGGGTGCTTTCAAGCACGCGGGCAGAGCGAATCAAAATACCCAGCTGCGACCCGCGCGAAGTGCCTGCCAGTAGGGCGGTGGGGGTGGCAAGGCCCAGGGCGCAGGGGCAGGCAATCACCAGCACCGAAACAGCAGCGGTAAAGGCGGCGTTGATATCGCCGGTCACCAGCAGCCAGCCTGCCAGAACAGCCAGGGAAATGCCGATAACAATGGGAACAAACACCGCTGAAATGCGGTCAGCTAACCGGGCAATGGGTGCCTTGGTCGCCTGGGCTTCAGCAACAGCTTTACCCATTTGTGCCAGCACCGTCTCGGAGTCAACACGGGTTGCCTGCACCGTCAGCGCGCCTGATGTGTTAATGGTTGCACCCACCACGGCGTCCCCGGGGCCAACCTCAACCGCCACGGACTCACCGGTTAGCAGGGAGGTGTCCACCGCTGAACGCCCTTCAAGAACGGTGCCGTCCACCGCAATTTTTTCACCGGGGCGAACCAAGAAAGTATCACCGGGCAGCAGGTCTTTGACCGGGATCTCAACCTCTTTGCCGCCCTGCAGCACGGTGGCAGTTTTAGCCCCCAAATCGAGCAGGCGGCGCAGCGCCTGGGATGAGCGCTTCTGGGTTGAATGCTCAATCTGTCTGCCGATCAGCAGAAAAGTGGTGATCATGGTGGCGGCATCAAAATAGAGCATGTGGTCCATGCCGTGCCCGCCGTGGCTAGCGTGCGCGGTCATTACCGGGTCAGCCACCAGCTGCCAGAGAGAAAAACCGAAGCTGGCAACCACACCCAGAGAAATCAGGGTGTCCATGGTGAAAGAGCCGTGCTTCAGATTCACCCAGGCAGGGCGGTGAAAGGGTAATGCCGCCCAGGTAGCCACCGGCACCGTCAGCACGGCAACCACCCAACCCCAGTTCGGGAATTGAAAGGTGCCAAACATCGAAATGAAGAAGACCGGCACCGCAAAAATCAGGGCGACAATAATCTGGGGGCGCAGAGAGCTACTCGCACCCTCTTCCGCCGCCAGCTCGCCGTCCTGCTTAATAGCGGCGCTGTAGCCTGCCTTCTCAATGGTTTCAATGAGCTGCTGGTCGCTGATGCTTTCAGGTGCCAGCA
Organism: Rothia sp. (in: high G+C Gram-positive bacteria); assembly: GCA_030530765.1. Taxonomy (GTDB): domain Bacteria; phylum Actinomycetota; class Actinomycetes; order Actinomycetales; family Micrococcaceae; genus Rothia. Next base: position 31,260 of record JAUMUH010000007.1, on the reverse strand, counting down.
CGCGGGCGGTTTCGAGGGGCAGGTTGACCGAGGGGTCCACACCCAGCTTTTTGAGCTTGCGTTCTACACGCCCCACACAGGACGCGCAGGTCATGCCCCCCACATCAAGATTGACGATGCGGGTTTTCTCAGTGAAGAGATCGGTAGGGGTGGACGTTGGGGTTTGTGGTGTAGCGGTCATGATCAGCTTCTAATGTAAGAAAGATGAAGGGGGTGCCCAGATTTCACTGTGCACATCAGAGAGCAGACCGTGAAATCTGGGTGTGCTGGTGAATTATGCGAGGGTGAAGCCTGCCTCGGTGATGGCAGCTTCAATGTCGGACGCTGCCAGGTCACCTTCGTGGGTGATGGTGACGGTGGATTCGCCGCCCTTAACGACCTCAACTTCTACACCTGTGACGTTCTGAATCTCTTCCAGTTCTTCGGTGACGCTCATGGCGCAGTGGTTGCAGGTGAGGCCGGTTGCTTTAACAACGGTTGCTGACATGGTGTTTCTCCTTTTTGTGGGCTAGCTTTTGATCAGCCGGTTGATGGCTGTCATAGCTTCGGTGATTTTCTGGTCAAGAATTTCTGGGTTGCCGCTTTCGTGGGCTTCTACCGCTGCACCGACCACGCAGTGCCGCACATGTGCTTCAACGAGCTGGGTTGAGAGGCTGTGTAGTGCCTTGTTGATGGCGGCTACCTGGGTGAGGATGTCGATGCAGTAGGTGTCTTCTTCGACCATGCGCGCTACCCCGCGCACCTGCCCTTCAATGCGGCGTAGGCGCTTGAGGTGGGCGTCCTTTTCGGGGGTATAGCCGTGGGGTGGGCTGGGGCATGAGTGGTGTTCGCACATGCCTTTAAGATATACCCCATGGGGGTATATTTCAAGGGTGCTGTAGGTGGGTGTATTTTGTGTAGCTTGGTGAGTGGCCTTTTGAATAAGCCTCTTATCACTATTGCTGCAAGTGCAAGGGTTGTATATGATGAGTGGCACAAGAAACCTCTTGATTCCCAAGCTTCTGCTTTTGTAAAGCTGACCAAGAACTCAAGGAGTGCAAGGTGAAAACCGCTTCATCCCTAAAGTCTCTAATTATAGCTACAGTTGCAACACTTATGTTTACTAGTACAGCGTTCGCGGAAACAAATATTTCAAGTGAACAATTTTTGCGCGACACTAAAGAAAACTACTCTTATTCAAAGTTTATCGAATATTCAAAAGCTGCTGGATATAGTGAGCAGGAAATTCTGGACATAGAGAAAAGTTTCCTCGAAGAAGATATTTTGGGGTTAAACTCATCTAAATACAGTCTCTACAATTACGTTCCGAATGGTTGCTCTGATCCTCGTAGTTGGGGAGCTTATAAGGAAATTTTTCGCCCAGCTTGCAATAGTCATGACTACTGCTATTCGGCGCAGTATAATCGCGGCAGGTCAAGAGAAGCTTGTGACAACGCTTTCTACTCTTCAATGCGAGCTTTGTGCAACCGCTTGTACACCCCGAGTTCAAATAGAAACATCAGTTGCCTCAATGAATCAAATGTATATTATTGGGCAGTTAGAACATTTGGAAAGAAACATTACAAGGGTTCAGGTGACCCATCATGATTAAAAATTTAATACGTCAAAATGTTTTTAAAATTCTTGCATTAATCAGCATTGCAAGTTTCTGTGTTTCTGGTATCTATGCATTCTTGGCTTTACAGAGCGAAGAGCAGTACATAGGTTTCGGGGTAATTTCGCTCTATGCCCTAATCTTCGGAGCGATTTTTCTTATAATACTCGCAACCTATTCACTAGCTTTCGTTGGGCAACCCAAAAGCGAAGTAGAGTGACAGTAAGATTGTCAACGCGCCTGCCATAAGTCACCTTGCCACCGGCTTGGTAGACTGAACCCATGGCTTCATTTATCGAGGACTACGCCCTACTATCAGACATGAACACCGGCGCCCTGGTGTCGCGCACCGGCTCTATTGACTGGTTCTGCGCCCCCCGCTTTGACTCCCGCGCGGTTTTTGCTGCCCTGCTGGGCGAGCGTGAGCACGGGCGCTGGCTGCTGGCACCCCTCGAATCTGTGAACCCAGCCCCGGTAGAAGAAGTGCGCACCGAACGCTCCTACCGCGAGAACACCTTTATTCTGCAAACCGTCTGGTTCGTGGGGGACGCCAGCGTGCGCGTCACCGAGTTCATGCCCCTGGCAGGTGGCACCACTATTGTGCGCAATGTGGAAGGCCTCACCGGCGAGGTCACCATGTACCAGGAGCTGGCCCTGCGCTTTGACTACGGCAAAACCGCGCCCTGGGTAACCCACTATGAGGGCACCGGGGCGGACGGCGCACCAGACCCGGGTGCCGCTATGCTAGTGGGTATGGCGGGGCCCCACGCCCTAGCCTTCAGAGGCGACAGCCTCCCGCAGGGCGACCCCGAATCTAAGGCAGAAACCTTCACCGTTTCGGCAGGTCAAAGCTACACCTTTTCCCTGTCTTACTTTGCCTCTAACCATAACCCGCCCGCCGCGCTTGATTACGCCACATCACTTACCTATGCCCAGGAGCAGTGGCGTGAATGGTCAGATCTCTACAGCCCAGAACCCACTGAAACCGGCGCTGAGACTGCCAGCCCCGCCGCAGCGTCCTCACCCGGTGATGATGCTGAGGGCGCACAGGAAATTTCTGCGGTACGCCCCGCCCCCGAACTTGAGGACGGCGCAACTGAGAACCTGAAAACCTCATCCATACTCTTAGAGGGCGGCTCGAACACCAGCTCCCTTGAGGTGGACGAAGAAACCTACCTGGAGCTAGCCCAGACCGCCGCCACTCCGGTTGCTGCTGCCACCGAAGAAAGCCAGCGGGAAGAGGCGGACGCCCGCTACCGGGAGGCACGCCTACGCTCCCTGCTGGTGCTGCGCGCTCTGATTTCGAGGGAAACCGGTGCGCTGGTGGGGGCGGCAACCACCTCCCTACCTGAGGTGCTCGGTGGCAAGCGTAACTACGACTTCCGCTTCACCTGGCTGCGCGACGTTGCTATGGCAATGGACGTCACCCTCACCCACGGGCACGAGCGTGAAACCGCTCAGCTGCGCAACTGGATTCTGCGTGCCCTTGCCAACAACCCCCGGCAGGTTCACTCGGTCTACGGGCTTGCCGGTGAGAAGGACGATATTGAGCGCCGTCTTGCCCTGCCCGGCTATGAGGGCTCCCAGCCGGTGCGCTCTGGCAACGGTTCTGGCGACCGCTTTCAGGGGGACGCCCTGGGGCAGGTGCTGGTGACCTTCGCTAACCTGCGTGAGCAGGGCGTGGGTGAGGACCACCTTTCATGGCCCATTCAGAAGGCTCTGCTGAATGCGGCGGCTGACCGCATTGGCGAGCCGGATCGTTCCATGTGGGAAACCTACGGTGAGCTGGCGGTTTACACCCACTCCCAGGCGATGCTCTGGGCAGCTTTTGACGCCGGGGTGTCAGCGGTGCGCGACTACGGGCTGGACGGGGACGCTGCCACCTGGGAGGTCTGCCGTGACACCGTTGCCCAGCAGATCTTGACACAGGGCTTTAATGAATCCCTGGGCTGTTTTGTGTCTACCTACGGTGGTTTTAGTGTGGATGCGTCACTTTTGCAGCTGCCGCAGATTGGTCTGGTGGCATGGGATGATGAGCGCATGCTGGCAACAGTCAAGCGTATTGAGCAGACCCTTGGGCATGAGTCGGGCATGATTTATCGCTACGACAACTCTGACGCTCAGGACGGTTTTGAGGGGCAGGATAACCCCCACTTCATATCTTCCCTGTGGTTGGCTGAGCAGTACATTCGCTCGGGTAGGGGGGCGGACGGCCGCGCCCTGCTTGATACCGTGCTGAACTGCGCTAATGATTTGGGGCTGATGAGCTCGGAGTACGACTTTGAGCAGGGACGCCTGACCGGCAACTTCCCGCAGGCGCTGGCGCATATCTCCCTGATTCGCGCGGTGGAGGCGCTGGGGCTCTAAGCGGCGCTACGTGCTAATCTAGCTGCGCGGGCGGCGCAGACCATGAGCTGCACCTGGTGAAAAATCATCAGCGGCAAAATCAGTGCGCCCACCGAGCCGCCGCCAAAGATCACTGCCGCCATCGGCAGCCCGGTTGCCAGGGACTTCTTGGACCCACAGAACTGAATCGCCACCCGGTCACCGTAACTAAAGCCAAACCTGCGCGCCACAAACCCGCTGAACCAGAGCAGAAACTCCACCAGAGCCAGGGAAAGCAGCACCAAAAAGGCAATCTGCCAGGGCACGATGCGCGTCCAAATGCCCTCAACGATGCCGTCTGAGAAGGCGGCGTACACCACCATAGCGATAGAAAGCCGGTCAACCAGCTTGGTTAGCTTCTTCTTAGCAAGCTCGCCTACCCAGGGGCGCAGCAGCTGGCCCAGCACAAAGGGCAGTAGTAGCTGGATGGCGATATCAAGAAAGACAGAGCCTGAAATGACCAGCTGGTCGCTGCGCATCAAGAGCATGACCAGTAGGGGAGTAGCCAGCACACCCACAATATTTGAGGCTGAGGCACTGACAATCGCACCGGCAACATTGCCCCGTGCCACGGATGTAAAAGCCACTGAGGACTGCACGGTTGAGGGCACCAGGGTCATAAAGAGCAGACCCAGGTAAAGCTCCTTACCTATCAGTGCCTGCAGGGGGTAGAGGGCAAGCCCAATCAGGGGGAAGACCAGGTAGGTGAAGCCCAAAATGGTGGTGTGCAGCCGCCAGTGCTTGAGCCCCTGCAGAGCCTCTTGCGGTGAGAGGCGTGCACCGTAGAGAAAGAAGAGCAGACCAATAGCTATCTTGGTAGCAAGCCCAAACCCCTCTGCAAAGCCGCCGCGGGCAGGGAAGAACACCGCCAGCAGAACTGCCAGCAGAATGAGGGTAATTAGCGGGTCGGGCCGCCAAGAGCGGAGCTTAGAGAGGGTAGCCATAGGCTACTGCTCATCTTGGGGCTTGCCGTCTTCTTCAGTAGGGCTGGGGCTTGCCGGGCCTGTGGCGCCGGGGGCGGTTTCGCCCGCCGTCCTTTCTGGGGCAGTGTCAGCTACGGGAGCAGAAGCGTCTGGGGTGGGTGCCTGCCCCTGGAATGGTGCACCTTGGGTGCGGTACTGGGGCGGCACCCAGCCGGTGAAGAGCATGTCACCCACGCGGCGGTCGCGGTACTGGGCAGGTTCGCGGTAGACGGTCTGAACAGAACCCCAGTGCTGGTTATCCTCGCGCTCGGGGTATGTTGCTAGGAAGTCCTGTGCCTGCAGCGGGTCTGGCCATGCCTGGGCAGGTTCGGCTGCGGGGATGGCTGAGAGCGGGTAGGGCGGGTTATTCTTGGGCCGCCAGATAAGCCTGCCCGGTTCGCTGCGGTCGCGCAGGGCATGGGCACGCCAGGTCACTGGTGGGTGGGTGGTGTTCAGGTTAGATAGCCAGGTGAAGAAACCGCGCTCATAGACCGCACGGTTGGCGAGTTCGTGAAAGTTGACGTCGTTCATCAGGTACTTACCGGCGGCAAGGACGGTGGTGGTTGTCTCTGCGCCCTCGGGGCAGAAGCGGTAGCCGAAGTTATCTGCGGTGTACTCCTGGGTGCGGGAGAGCAGGTTGCCTAGGATGGGGATCTGCATGAAGAAGGAGGTAAAAATCAGGCGGAAATAGCTGACGTGACCTGCGGCAATATGCCCCACTTCGTGACCGATGATGAACCGTAGCGCCTCAGGGTTGCGCGCCTTACCACCGATTTCAAAGAGGTCTGAGAAGATGACGATGAAACGGCGGTGACCGTGCCCGGCAGCAAAAGCGTTAATGGCACCGTTGCCCAGAACCACGTAAGCATCTGGTACACGGCGCAGACCGGCGGCGTGGGCTGCCTCGACCACCATCTGGTAGGCCTCGGGGAACTGGGTGGGCGATATGCGCACCCCTTGAATACGCATCTGGGCGTAGCCCATGGCGCGCACAAAGAAGGCGAGTATGGGCAGGTAGATGGCTATGGCGATGAGCTGCGCGGTTAGGTTGCTGGGCACCCAGTAGAAGTAGGGGTCAACGATGGCTTGCACCAGTTGCACGGTGAGGAAGATTGCGCCACCAACGTAGACCAAGAAGGTGAGGGCGAAGGCCATTGCCACTAGGGGCACTTCGGCGGGGTGGCGAATAGCGTTGTTGAGTTTGAAGGGCAGTAGCGACTGAAAGCCGAAGAGCTTGGGCGCTGGCAGGGGGGACGCCGGGCGCTGGCGGGTGTCCTCCGGCAGCCAGCCGCGTGATAGGTCATCGGGCAGGGGAGGGTCACCCTGCTGGTTGCCCTGCGGCATCTGGGGGTGCTGGTTGTTTGGGTTGGGCGCTGCGCCGTTAGGTGTTTCGCTCATGTGTCTCTCGCTGCTTTACCGGTTGTGTCTGCTTATAACAGTAGCAAGAAAGCGCGGTGGGGTGCGGGGTTACCTGCCCCGCTGGTGGGTGTACCTTAAACAAAAGTCCCGTTAAAGTTTCAAAACACCGTACTAGTACGGTGTTTTGAAACTTTAACGGGACTTTTTATACTCGGACGGTATTAGCTAGCTTTGTCTTGTTCATTCTGCCCTTATGGAAAAGCCGCAATACATGTGCCATCATTCTTCAATGCGTGAGACTAGTCTGCTAGAACAAGCCGCCGGACACATTCAGAACATCTCCGCTTACCCAACGGTTGTTCGGTCCCAGCAGCGAGAATATAGCATCTGCGATATCCTCAGGGTGCGCTATTCTCCCTAGAGGTGTAGCTACAGATAACTCATCGATCATACCTTTATCTGGCACCTGCGCCATAAAACCATCCGTCAGAGTTGGTCCTGGGCGAACCACGTTAACTCTAATTCCGGTTGCACCGAGCTCACGAGCCAAGACCCTGGAAAAGGCTTCGAGAGCCGCCTTGGAAGCTGCGTAGGTGCTCATTCCTTCTTGGCACACCGTGGCGTTCGGCGAGGAGACAGTAACAATCGAGCTACCTTTCTCCAAGGAAAGGGCGAGCTGAGAACAAAGGATGAAAGGACTAACTAAGTTGATATTCAACGGAGCTGTCCACTCTTGAGTTGTCAGGTCGGATACATAAGTAGGAGTAAACATCGTGGTAGCACAATAGATAATTCCGTGAAGAGGTAACCTCTGTGATAGCACGTCGTCTGCCAACTGTTTTGTTTGGTCTGTGTTTGTCAGGTCGCATTGATACGGGTACACAATCCCACCGAAACGAGAAGCTTCTGTCTGAATGTCGGCGACCGCTTCGTTTGAGGAGAACCAGGTATAGGACACGTTGTACCCCTCTCGCAGTAACCGGGATACAACTGCCCGGCCGATGCCTCTGGTCGCGCCGGTAACTAGGATGTGCTTACGCATCTGAAGGTTTCCTGCCGTCTGGTGTGTTCTCGATAATTCTTCCATCGGTGACTACCAAAGTCCGTTCTGCCAGACTCACTATATTTGCATCGTGAGAGGTGAAGACAACTGTAGAATCGGTTTCCAAGAGTCTGCTCATCGACAGCTCTGCCGCCTTTGAATCAAGAGCCGATGTCGGCTCATCCACGAGGATAATGGGTGATTTTTGCAGGATAGCACGGATGATGGCAACTCGCTGCCGCTCACCCCCCGATAAGCCGCTATTACCGGCCCCCACTAACCGGTCTAGACCATCGACGCTGGCGAAGTCCTCAAGCCCAAATTGATTTAAGAACACGATAAGCGTTTCGTCATCGAAACGCTGCCCTGCTCCGAGAACTAGATTCTCCCTGAGAGTACCCGGAAGCAAGTCAGGTTCCTGCTCTACGTAGGTAACCATAGTACGAAGATCCTTCTTGTTCCAGTCGTTAAGATCTTTCCCACCAACACGGACGTAGCCAGATGAGACATCATAGAACTTCAGCAGAAGACTAAATATGGTGGTCTTTCCCGTGCCGGAAGCTCCTATGAGCGCCACCTTTTCCCCCGCTCGAACAGTTACAGTTGCGTTTTCTAAGATAGCTTGACCATCTCGGTCATACGATACCGACTCGAACTCGACAGACCCGGGGTGGTTAGCTCCAATCTCTGGAAGTAAGCTGTGCTTAACTGTTTCTTCAACTTCAAGGCTGAAAAGCTGGTTAATCCTGTTCAATGCGCCCTTAGCCTCAAAGAATGTGGCAAGAGACTGAGACACCTGCACGATGGGCGCGAGCATTAGAAACAGCGCGGTAACAAAAACGGTAAGTTCTTCCCCTGACAGATTACCGTTGCGCAACCTAATGGATCCGACTAAAACGACTGCAAGAAGTGCCATGTAAGAAGCCACAGTGCTCAAAGGTTCAAGGATGGCTTCGACAAAGCTCATCTTTCGCCGGTTTCGGTAGGCATGGTCAATCTCAACTGACAATTTATCGAGGGTCTTCGTTTCAACCCGAAAAGCCTTAATCGTTCGGACTGCTGATAGTGCTGACTCTAGGATTTCGCCGAGCGCTGCAAGGTGATTCTGAACTTTCGATGAGAGATTTTGAAGAGAACTTGAAATAGCCACTATGACTACTAGGGCAATTAGTAGCACTGCAATAACAACTAAAAGTAGTTTCCAATCCACCAATGCCATATAAACGAGGGCGCCGATGATGATGGTAAATCCACCTACGAAATCCGTGAGAGTGGAAGAGAAAGCGGTGCTAACTATGGAGGTGTCTGAGGTGACCCGTGTAGTAAAGCTACCTGCCCCTCCTTTCTCAAATTCTCTCATCCGCAGGTAGAGAAGGTGACCTGTAATTTTCTTGCGCATATCGCGGACCGTTCGATCCGCCGCAATAGAAACTACATACATAGTGACGGCCGTCAAAATGGATGTGGCCAAAATAGTTAATAGCAACAGAGAGAGCGGTTGCTGAAGTTCTCCGCTGTTGACACCGGATATCAGCCGCCCCACAAGTGCAGGTTGAAGAAGCGTAACAACGGTGGACAAAAGCGACAAGATGACCCCTAGAGTAATCAGTCCAGCATTATGTCGCAGAAGGCTAAAAGGTGTCATTAAGTCGAATTTCTCGATTCAGGTTCTCATTTGTAGGACTAAGGCTAATGTGGTGGGTCAGCAATTCCATCTCGGACCGTGAAACGGTAGTAAAAGATAGGCTCCTCATCCCTCGCATACCCTGCGGAGCGAACAAGCATCACCTTATATTCAGATGTTTGCGACGAAATTTCATCGGTATTGGCTACCATAAAATTGGCGATAGCCTGGCGACCTGCCTGAATGACATCCCGATCCCGCTCAGAGAGATTAAAATTAGATAGGCTTTCTAGCGTGGAGAAAATATCGATAATGCCTTTGGATCTCCGGGAAGCCCCAGAATAGAAAGGAGACACCCATGCTGGACTGCCACCCTTGTGGGATGCGGTGGCTTCCTTCCACGGGCAGAAGCCAGTCTCCTCCCGAACCCTATAGAAGAGATGGTCGTCGTGTATTCCAGGATTGGGGGCGAAGAACGCCCAGTTGGGCATAAATATGGTGGAGCTTAATCGGGAAAGGATTTCCCTACTCCGATGGCTTCCTCCTGGATGTTGCCCGAGCAAAGTCAGCGTGAACCAAGACCCGAACACAACTGCAATACCTTTACGCAGCATGAACACCACCACCAACTAACTGGGCAATTCTCTTTACAGGCTTTCTGTCAAGGATAATCGTGTCATGAGATGTCTCCTCGAGGATGACCAGATCTTCAGGGACACAAATATATTCGGTGAAAAGTTCCCTCTGCCGGATATCTCTCGCAGACCGAGCGGAGGCAACCACCTGGACATTTGCTGATGGTTGAGGAGACCTAGCGACAGAACCGTCGAAGAGTAACTTTGCTAGCGTGGTGAATTCCCTTCTTGTCGCACGTACACAACGCCAGCTCCGGCGTTCCCTCCTGACAGCATCAATATAGGAATAGCGTCGTTGGTCACGTGCATGTGGACCAATCGAAGCATCCAGTAGCTCTCCTCCAAACAGACTCAGGAGATAGCGATTACGTAGCTCATCTGCTAGCGAGAAATCCATCGCGGTCGGCGGGAATCAGTCCATGGTCTTGAACAGAGTTAACTATAGCGGTGAGCATACTAATCATCTTCCAATCTAAGAGGTTGTATGAATTGTGAGCGTTCCGTTACATGAAAAGTGCCTAGTGGATTATCCCATGTTGTCAAGAATTTTCATCTTGTAGAACCGACCCTACCAGGAGTCCCCCCCTGTCCGCAATACCTATTTAAAAATAATGTAGATATTTTTTAAATATATTCTGATGCTTCTCCTAATCCTGCACAGGCTGCGACCGTCCTGACATATTAAACAAAGGGCAAAGAAAACCGCCGCACACCCAGTACAGGTGCGCGGCGGTTATATAAACCAGAAAGGCGATCAGGCTACTTGGTCAGTGCCTCGGTTGCTTCGGCGATAGCTTTTTCCTCGTTGGTGGGTACAACCAGCACGGGGATAGCTGAGTCAGCGGTTGAGATGATGCGGGGCTCATCACCGCGCACCAGGTTAGCCTCAGCGTCCAGCTTGATGCCCAAGGCGCCCAGGCGCTCTACAGCCAGTTCGCGGAACTGGTGGGAGTTCTCACCAATACCAGCGGTGAAGACCAGCGCCTGCATGCCACTAACAGCCACATGGTAGCCACCAATGTACTTAGCCAGGCGGTAGGAAGTCATATCCAGTGCCAGCTTGGCGCGCTCGTCGCCAGCTTCCATTGCCTCAACTACTGCGCGCATGTCGTTGTTACCGGCAATTGCTAGCAGACCGCTCTGCTTATTCAGCAGGGTGTCCATCTTCTGGGCGGTCATCTCAGGGTCGCGCATCATGATGGAGGTCAGCACTGAGGGGTCAATGTCGCCGGAGCGGGTACCCATGACCAGGCCAGCCAGAGGGGTGTAGCCCATGGAGGTGTCCAGGCACTTGCCGCCCTCAACAGCGGTAATTGAGGCACCGTTACCCAGGTGGGCAATAACAGCCTTGAACTCTGAGCGGTCAATACCCAGGAAGTCAGCGGCAATACCGGTGACATAGTCGTGGGAGGTGCCGTGGAAGCCGTAGCGGCGCACACCGTACTTCTCTACCAGTTCTTCGGGCACAGCGTAGCGGTAGACGTGCTCGGGCATGGTGGAGTGGAAGGCGTTGTCAAAGACCGCAACCATGGGCACGCCGGGGTAGGTTTCCTGTGCAGCCTTGATGCCCAGGACGTGGGCGGGGTTGTGCAGGGGAGCCAGCGGTGAGAGCTCATCAATCTTTGCGACAACCTCATCGGTGATGATGACGGGTTCAGAGAAAACCTCACCGCCGTGCACCACGCGGTGGCCGATAGCGTCGATGGTCTTGCCGTGCAGGGGCTCAACGAGAGCCTCAGCCATGATGTGCAGTGCTTCAGTGTGGCTGGGGATTTCAGCGCCACCGATGTTTTCGACCAGACCCTTGGCGATGACCTGGGCGTCCTCACCGGTGGCGGTGGTGTCGCGCACCTGGTACTTGACTGAGGATGAGCCGCAGTTGATAACGAGTACGAGCATAGGTGTTTTCCTTTGTTTCTATGGAGGCAGCTTACATGGTCTGTGCCTGGATGGCGGTGATAGCAACGGTGTTGATGATGTCATCAACGGTGCAGCCGCGGGACAGGTCGTTCACGGGCTTACGCAGACCCTGCAGAACCGGGCCAACGGCAACAGCGCCGGAGGTCTGCTGAACAGCCTTGTAGGTGTTGTTGCCGGTGTTGAGGTCGGGGAAGACGAAGACGGTAGCCTGGCCAGCTACCTTGGAGTCCGGCATCTTGGAGGATGCGATAGACATGTTGGAGGCGGCGTCGAACTGAATGGGGCCTTCAACGGCGAAGCTGGGGTTGGTGCCCTTGACCAGTTCGGTTGCTTCGCGCACAACGTCCACGTCCGCACCGGAGCCGGAGGTGCCGGTGGAGTAGGAGAGCATAGCGACCTTGGGGTCAACGCCGAACTGGCGGGCAGTTTCGGCGGAGGCGCTGGCGATGTCGGCAAGCTGCTCGGCGTTGGGGTTGGGATTCACTGCGCAGTCGCCGAAGACCAGTACACGGTCTTCCATGAGCATGAGGAATACAGAGGAGACAACCTTGACGCCGGGGCGGGTCTTGACGAATTCCAAGGAGGGGCGGATGGTGTTGGCGGTGGTGTTCACTGCACCTGATACCATGCCGTCTACGATGCCCTTGTAGACCATCATGGTGCCGAAGTAGGAGGGGTCCATCATGCGGTTGCGGGCGCCTTCTTCTGTCATGCCCTTGTGGGCGCGCAGTTCGGCGTAGGTCTTGGCGAAGTCGTCAAAGTACTCGTTGTTATCGAGGTCGATGATGCGCACGCCGCGCTTGCCGTCCACTGCCAGGGGCAGGTCGATGGATTCGCGCTGGCAGATTTCAGCTACCTTCTCGGGGTTGCCGATCAGTACCAGGTCGCAGAAGTCGCGGCGCACGATGATGGAGGCTGCACGCAGAATACGGGGGTCGTAGCCTTCGGGTAGGACGATGGAGCGGCGGTCGCTGCGCGCCTTTTCAATGAGGTTGTGTAGGAAGCGCAGAGGGGTCATGGTTGCGGGACGTTCGAGTTCGAGGCGCTCGAAGAGCTCCTTTTCATCCACGTTGCGGAACCATTCGCCCAGTGCCGCTGCGATTTTACGGGGCTGGGCGAGTGCCAGCTGGCCGCGTACCTGGGAGACGGCGCGTCCTGCCTTGAAGGTGTCCAGGCGGGTTGAGAATACGGGGAAGGGTGCCTTTTCAACGAGCTGGCCGATGGCGGTGTCCCCTGAGAGTTCACTTGCCAGGCCGCCGGTGAGCAGCATGCCGGACGGTGCGGGGAAGGTGGGTGCCAGAGCGGAGGCGAGGGTTGCCACCATGATGTCTGAGCGGTCACCGGGTACGATCACGAAGTCGCCGTCGGTGAACTGGGAGAGGAAGTTTGAGACGGTCATGGCCGCGATTTTGATGTCGTGGATGTCGCGGTCAAGGAAGTCTGCACTCATACCTTCGGTGCTCAACCCCAGGTTGGTGACAACCTCAGCAACGGTGGGCAGGGCGATTTCGGGTAGTTCGGGCAGCACGTAGACGGGGCGGCCGGTGGGGCCGCGCTTGACGTTCTTGGCGATTTCGTCGCGCAGTTCGGGGCGGCAGCGGTTTACCATCATGGCCAGGACGTCTACCTTGGCGTTATGTAGCTCGGTGCGGGCAACGTCAATGGCGTTGACGGCGTCTGACACGGTTGCCTCTTGGGCGCCAACTACGGCGATGACGGGTAGCCCCAAGTCTTTGGAGAACTGGGCGTTGAGGTCGAATTCAACGGTGGCTGCATTGTGTGAAAGCAGGTCGGTGCCGTCCACGATGATGACGTCGCAGTGCTCTGTCATCTCGGAGTATACCGATACGGCAATAGAAGACATCTCTTCATGGTTACCCTCTGCCAAAAGTTCGCGGCAGCGTTCTATGGAGACGCCGCCACGAGCCTGGGCGTCGCTCAGCTCGTACTTGACGCGCAACAGGTTAATGAGAGGGTCGTGGCTTTCAATTTCGCCGGCGAAGACGGGGCGGAAGAAGCCTACCCGGTCAGTTTCTTTAACCAGGGAGTCAATCAGGCCGAGGGCGATAAGGGACTTACCAGAAGCCTGGGTCATCGCCGAGATGTAAATGCCGTTGGTCATAAGTGGTCTATATCCTTGTGGCGGGTTGGAGCCCTCGCAGCCGGTCAAAGTGCAGGCGCGAAGGGGGCGCTTTGCCTTACTTCTGAGTTTATTCCTTGAGGTGAGACTTAACCGGTCAGAAGCCTGGGTTTGTGTGGCATCTCATGTGCCGGAGGCTTGCCGTGCTCATAGGAGCCTAAGGGTGCGCGAGGCAGGACTTATTGGTGTTTTTTTCTTGATTCCGCCTGCTTAAAACCACCAATAAATCCTGCCTCGCGCTAGGGTGGGAGTATGAAGATTGCCCTCTGTCAGATCCAAGCCACCAAGGACGCCGCAGCCAACCTGCACCTGCTAGGCGATTACACCCGGGCGGCGGTAGAACGCGGGGCGCGGTTGGTCATCTTCCCCGAGGCAAGCATGATCAGCTTTGGGGGGTCACTGTATGACGCCGCTGCCCAGCACGAGTTGCGCTTCAGACAGACCCTGGGCAACCTGGCCCGCGAACACCGGGTGACGGTCGTAGCCGGTGGCTTTGCCCCTGTAGAACTGGCAGATGAGTGGGAGTTGCGCGTCCACAACAACCTCTACGCCTTTGACCAGAACGGTGTAGAGACTGTCTACAGCAAGATTCACCTCTACGATGCCTTCGGTTTTAAAGAGTCAGACACCGTCAAGGCCGGTGAACAGCTCAAACTTATCACCGTGGACGGCGTAAAAATCGGTTTAGCAACCTGCTACGATGTGCGCTTTCCCCAGCTCTTTGCCGACTACTCCCGTGCCGGTGCGCAGGCAACTATTCTGGCGGCGTCCTGGGCAGGCGGTGAGGGCAAGGTGGAGCAGTGGAAGGTGTTGACCAGCGCTCGCGCCCTGGACGCGAATATGTTTGTTCTGGCAGTTGACCAGGCGTCCCCGGCGATGGCGGACCCGCGGGCAGATGTCACCCAGCCCACCGGCATTGGTTTCTCGCGTGCTATTAGCCCCTTTGGGCGGGTGTTGGTTGAGGCGGGTGAGGCACCCGAAATTCTTATCGCAGACCTTGATATCACCGAGGTTGCCGAGGCAAAAAAGAAGCTGCCCGTGCTCGTTCACCCCCGCGTTGGCCACTAGAGTGGAAGCATGGGTTTCTTTGATTTTCTTTTACCTGCAAAACCGCCTGCCCAGCCTGTTGAGGCGCAGCTAACTGCCACCGTGTACGGGCGGGTGCAGGGCGTGGGCTTTCGCTGGTGGGCTGCCGGTGAAGCTAAGTCGCTGGGCTTGGTGGGTTATGCCAAGAACATGGACGACGGGTCGGTTGAGATCCTTGCCCAGGGCAGCAAGAGTGCTTGTGAACAACTTTTAGCCACCGTGAAATCGGGCGACACTGCCGGTAACGTAGAAAATGTGCAAGCTGACGTTACCGAACCGATCGGTACCTATAAGAACTTTGGAATCTACTAAGCATGGCTGACCCTTCAGGCCACTCACATAGAGGCAATTCCGGTGACAGCCACTCCCATGCTGGTCATTCCCATGGCTCCGGGGCATCGCTGAACCGCCTGCGAGTGGTTGTTGTCATTGCCTGGTCGCTGGTTGCCTTCCAGCTCATTGGCTCTCTCATCACCGGATCCCTGGCACTGCTCTTTGACACGGTACATGTGTTCACCGATTCCCTAGGCGTCACCATCGCTCTAGTGGCGGCCTGGCTTGCCCGGCGTCCGGCGTCCTCTCATCATACCTGGGGGTTCAAACGCGTTGAAGTGCTCTCGGCCATGTTCCAGGCGGCCGCCCTGTTAGGGGTTGGTGTCTTTGTGCTAATTGAAGCAGTGCAACGTTTCATTACCCCCACTGAGGTACCTGGCAAAGAAGTCATGGTTTTCGGTGTTATCGGTCTGGTCGGTAATGTTTTCATGATCCTGGTGTTGGTAGGTGGCGACCGCGTCAACTTCAACATGCGGGCGGCATTTCTTGAGGTACTTAATGACGCACTGGGGTCTGTCGCAGTCATCATCTCGGCACTGGTGATTTGGAAGACCGGTTTCTACCAGGCTGATGCCATTGTCGCCTTGCTGATTGGTTTGCTCATTATCCCGCGTACTCTCAAGCTCTTTCGCGAAACCGTCAGCGTGCTGCTCG
Source organism: Rothia sp. (in: high G+C Gram-positive bacteria) (assembly GCA_030530765.1). Classification (GTDB taxonomy): domain Bacteria; phylum Actinomycetota; class Actinomycetes; order Actinomycetales; family Micrococcaceae; genus Rothia. Next base: position 15,526 of record JAUMUH010000007.1, on the reverse strand, counting down.
AATCAACCCCACCTGACCTGGATCTCGATGAGCTGCGCACCCACCTTGAACGGCAGGAACACGTACTGGCAGTGCACGATCTACACGCCAGTCAGATTTCTTCAGACCTACCAGTGCTCACTGCCCACATTGTGCTGGCAGATGAGTGCTTCACCTCAGGGCATACGGTTGAGATTTTGGCGAATTTGCAGTCCTGCGTTGCGGATCATTTCCCCGTTAGCATTAAGCACTCGACCTTTCAGCTTGAGCCTGCCGCTTTCGCTGACGATGAGCAGATTCGCCACATTCACTAGCCCAACTGCGGCATAGCCGCGATAAGAGGGGACCCTATGCCTTCGACCATCCAACTGTCTTTTTCTGGCCTTTCTGCCTCGGTTGCCTCTGATGGGTTTAGCCAGAGCGGCTATATTCTTGAGATTGGTGGGGCGGAGCAGTCCCACGTTGACCTCGCGCACCCCGAGCATATTTTCTACGAGTATCTGCGCCGTATCGGCAACCTTGCCGATATTGCTGCCCCCGCCGGTGAGCCCATCACCGCAGCCCACCTGGGTGCGGGTGCGCTGACCCTGGTGCGTTACCTGCAGGCAACCCGCCCCGGCAGCCGCCAGATTGCCGTGGATATTGAGCGGGAACTACCCGGCTTCGTTATTTCTCAGCTGCCCCTACCGGCGGGTACCGACTGTCGGGTTTTCATTGAGGACGCCGCGGCGGCAGCACCCGAACTCAGAGGCAAGCTGGGTGCCCCGCAGGGTCTTGACCTGGTGGTTCTTGATATTTTCTCGGGCTGGTCAGCGCCCAAGCACCTCACCACAGCAACCTTTTATACTGACCTGAAAGCTGCACTGGCTGAGGGTGGTATTTTGGCGGTGAATGTGGGGGACGATGCCGGGCTCAGCTTCTTCGCCGCTCAGGCACGCACCATGCTAGAGACTTTTGAGCATGTTTGGTGCCTGACTGAAAGCTCTATGCTCACGGGTAAGCACGCGGGCAACCTCATTTTGGCTGGCTCAAACAGGGCACTCGATAGTGATACTAAGGCTCGTCTCTCGGCTGCTGGGCCGCACCCGGCGTCCGCCCTTGACACCCACGAGCTAGTAAACTTGCTCGGCAACCTTTAGCCCTTGCCACCTGGCTTTTTGCTGCGCAGACTGTCGTCCACCAGAGGTATGGAAGCGGTGATGGGGGCAGCCTCGCCCAGCTCCACCTGCTGTGGCCCCGGGTTCTTACGGGCAGACAGGGTCACGCCCACGCTGGCAAGAATGAGCAGAGTAATAGCCACCCAGCGGATGGGGCCGGTGACCTGCCCCAGCAACAGAAAACCAGCCACAGCGGCAACAGCCGGCTCTAAGCTCAGCAGAATACTGAAGGTATTGCGCGGTAAGCGGCGCAGTGCCATGAGCTCCAGGGTGTAGGGAACCAAGGACGCCAACAGCCCGGTACCCAGCGCCAGGGCAAGCAGGTGCGGGTCAGTAACCCCTTTGAGTGCACCGGGTGCCCCTAGGGGCAGCAGAAAGAGCGTTGCAAAAACCATCGCCACAGCCAGCCCGCCGGTGCCGGGCACAGCCTGCCCCACTTTGGCGCTGGAAAGCACATACAAGGCCCAGCCTAGCCCCGCGATAAGTGCAAACACCACACCGAGCGGGTCATAGTCGGCCGCCCTGTGCAGGCTCTCATAGCCCAGCACGCCCATACCCACCACCGCGATACCCAGCCACAGAAAATCGATGCCTCGGCGCGATAAAACAGCCGCCAGTACCAGTGGCCCCAAGAACTCGATGGTTACCGCCAAACCGATAGGGATGCGCTCAATGGCCGCATAGAAGGTGCCATTCATCAGCGCCATGGACGCCCCAAAGAGGGCAGCAGCCCGCCACTGGGCACCCGACCATGAGAGAACCTTGGGGCGCGTAAACGCCGTAAGTACCAGTGCTGCAACCGCCAATCGCAAGGTTGTCACACCCCAAGACCCAAGATGCGGGAAAAGCTGATAGGCAAACGCTGCACCAAACTGCAAAGAAACAGCAGAACCTAGCACGAGGGCAACACCGGCGTAGGTCGTGCGCGAACTGGCTGTATGGGTCATGGTGGCCTTTCTGTCTGAGGCTTCCAGAATGCCCCGAAAAACCGCATTAGTCTACCCCAGCGAGGACGCCGTGCCCCGCCGTCCTTGCCCAAAAGGTTAGGTGGTGTGCACGCCCTGGGCGTACAGCTGCAAGTAGGCTGTTCACCGCCGTGGTTGAGGTACTACAGTAGAAACTATGTTTGATAAGTTCAATGCTGCCAGCGCCTTCGATGCAGACGGCAAGCCTAAGCCCGCTATCACTAAAGCAGTGGATACCGTGCTCAAAGTTCAGCGCCCGGTGGTGCTGTCTATGCTCAAAAAGCTGCGCGAAAAGCACCCCCAAGAAACCCCAGACCAGATTGCTAAGCGCCTAGAAAAGGCCTACCTGCGTGATGTCACCGTGGGTGGCGGCGCTATCGGTGCTTCAGCCTTTGTGCCCGGTATTGGTACCGCCACCTCGGTTGGGCTTTCGGCTCTTGCGGTGGGTGGCTACCTTGAGCGCACGGCCATTTATGCCCAGTCCATGGCTGAGTTGCACGGGGTGCACGTCAATAACCCAGAAGAGGCCCGCCTCATGGTGATGGCAATCATGCTGGGTGAGGACGGCTCTGTTCTCATGAACTCTATCTTGGCGCACACCGGTAAAACCGGTGGTGTCACCCGCAAGTGGGGCATGATGATGGGGTCAAAGGATTCAGGCAAAATGTTCAGCATCGAACGAACCCTGCGCAACATGTTCATTAAACGATTTCTTACCCGCCAGTCTGGTGCACTACTGGGCCGTGCCCTACCCTTTGGTGTGGGCGCTGTAGTTGGTGGTGGGGCTAACCTGGCGCTGGGGCGTGCAGTGGTGAAGTCAGTGGCAGATACCTTTGGTTCCCTACCTGCCACCTTCCCGGAGGCGCTAGATCTTAATCGCGCCCCTCGTCTGGTTGACCAGCAGCAGGATGAAGAAAGCAACTCACCTGCCCAGATTCAACAGTAGGGGTGACCAGACGATAGGTTGAAGATGCCGCCCCGGCACCCGGTCGGGGTGGCGTTTTTCATGTGTAGACCCGCAATATTAAGCCGCTCAATCTGCACCCTTGCACCGTGTGACCAAGTATGCTTATTCCGTGAGCTTTAACGACAATCTCGATTCAAATTATTCTTCCCGCGGTTCCTCCAGCGGTAGCGGTAGCTCGGGCGGCGGCTTGGGTGGCGGCCGCGGCGGTAGCAACCCCTTGCTGATGATGCTGATGAGCGGTGTTGCTCGTAAGTTTGGTCTTCCCGGTGTGCTGGTTTTGGGTGCTATCGTCTTCTTTACCTCCGGTGGTCTAGGCGGCCTTACCGGTGGTTCTACTGATTCTATTTTTGGCACCGATGCACAGCAGCAACAGGTCAGCGGCACCGGTAGTTTTGAACACTGCAAAACTGCCGCTGACGCTAACAACTACGATGACTGCCGTATTCTGGCAACCGGCGTCAGTCTAGACCAGGTCTGGGGCAGCAAGCTGACTGCTGAATCTGGTGTCAGCTATAGCGCCCCCGAGTTGATGATCGCTGAAGGTCAGGTAAAGACCAGCTGCGGTAACGCCAATATCTCTCAGACCGGCCCTTTCTACTGCCCGGCTGACCAGACCGTCTACATGTCCGTGCCCTTCTTTGACCAGCTCAAGGCTATGGGCGGTTCAGACGGTGACTTTGCCCAGATGTACGTGACCGCCCACGAGTTCGGTCACCACATTCAGCAGCAGATGGGCACCCTCAAATACGCTAATTACAATGACCCCGGTGCTGATTCAGGTGCCGTGCAGGTTGAGGTTCAGGCTGACTGCTACGCCGGTGTGTGGGCAGCTAATGCTGATAAGGGCGATAAGGCGGTGCTTGACCCCCTGACCCAGGAACAGATTAAGCAGGCTATCGATTCAGCCCGTGCTATTGGTGATGACGCTATTCAGCGCTCAGCCGGTCAAGAGGTAAACCCTGATCTGTGGACGCACGGTTCATCTGAGCAGCGCGTCACCTGGTTTACCAAGGGCTACGAGCAAGGCACTATGGAGGCTTGCGCTCAGCCTTTCAACCGCTAAGAAAACGAGATGACCGTTTTGGTATAAAACTCAAGGGTTTTTATACCAAAACGGTCATCTCGTTTAAGCGGTTACCTATTTGGTGGCGTGAGCTAGTAGCTGGGATGCCAGGCCGGTGTAGGTTGCCGGGGTCAGCTCAGCCAGGCGCTTCTCGGCGTCCGCGCTGAGGCCTAGCTCGGCAACAAATTCCTTGAGGCGAGCTGCGTCTACGCGGTGGCCGCGGGTGAGGTCCTTGAGGCGTTCGTAGGGGTTTTCCATGCCTTCAACGCCGGCGATAGCCTCGGCGCGCATGACCATCTGAATAGCTTCTGCCAGAACTTCCCAGTTCTCGTCGAGGTCAGCGGCGATGACGTCGGTGGCGATATCCAGGCGCTCTAGACCCTTAGAGACGTTCGAGATTGCCAGGATGGAGTGGCCGAAAGCCACGCCGATGTTGCGCTGGGAGGAGGAGTCGGTGAGGTCGCGCTGCCAGCGGGACTGCACCAGGGTTGCCCCCAGGGTGTTCAGCAGGGAGTTGGAGATTTCCAGGTTGGCTTCTGCGTTCTCGAAGCGGATGGGGTTCACCTTGTGCGGCATGGTGGATGAGCCGGTTGCACCTGCCACGGGAATCTGGCGGAAGAAGCCGATGGAGATGTAGCTCCACACGTCGGTGCAGAGGTTGTGCAGCACCTGGTTGAAGTGGGCGATGGAGGAGTAGAGCTCTGCCTGCCAGTCGTGGTTTTCAATCTGGGTGGTCAGCGGGTTCCAATCCAGACCCAGACCGGTGACGAATTCTTCAGAGATTTTCTGCCAGTCGGCACCGGGCACGGCGATGGTGTGGGCTGAATAGGTGCCGGTTGCGCCGTTGATTTTACCCAAAAATTCTGCGGCTTCAATGTGCTTCATCTGGCGGTTGAGGCGGTAAGCAAAAACTGCGAGTTCCTTGCCCAGGGTTGAGGGGGTGGCGGGCTGACCGTGGGTGCGTGAGAGCATGGGAACATCGCGGGCTTCTTCTGCCAGCTTCATGATCTGATCTACCAGGGAGCGGGCGGCGGGCAGCCAGACGTTGGTCACGGCGTCCTTGATACCCAGGGCGTAGGAGAGGTTGTTGATGTCTTCTGAGGTGCAGCCAAAGTGAACCAGGGGGGTCAGGTGGGCTAGACCCAGGGCTTCGAGGCGGCGGCCGATGAAGTATTCAACTGCTTTCACGTCGTGTACGGTGACAGCTTCAATGTCAGCTAGTTCAGCGGCTGATTCTTCAGTGAAGTCGGTGACGATTGCACGCAGGCCTTCACGCTGGGTGTCGGTGAGGGGTTCGAGGCCGGGCAGTACCTTGTGGTCGCAGAGGTAGATGAACCATTCAACTTCAACGTGGATGCGGTCGCGGTTGAGCGCTGCCTCAGAGAGGTAGTCAACCAGGGGCTCAGTGGCGCCCTTGTAGCGGCCGTCCAAGGCGCCAAGGGCGAGGCCGGCACCGGTGAGGGAGTGGCGGCCGTTGGGCAGGTGGGTGCAGTTTTCGCGATGAGACATGCCTCTAGTTTCTCATGTTCGGTGTGCCTTCTGCACCCTTTGGGCTGTTAGTGGTGTGGGGAGGTTTCGTCAATACCTGTGTACAGCGGTGCGTCACAATGGGTCACTGATTCACCGGTTTTACCAAGACACCCCGGTTGAGCCCTGGAGTTGTGGGGGAGGACGCTATCCACAGGTGCCCAGAGCTGGGGGTAAAGAGCTGGTGTGGGTTTAGAGTGTGGGCATAGCAAACCCAAGAAGATAAGGAGGGGCGCGGTGGCTTTGATGTCTGCGGTTTTAGAAGAGGCAGGACGCCTGGGGCTGGGCAGTGCAGGTGCGGCGGCGTCCAGCGCGGCAGCATCCGGTATGGCGGCGCGGGTTCGGGACTGGGCAGCTACCCTGGCTGCCGATATTGAATCTGTGCGCACTGAGCTACAGGCGATAGATGCTGTGACAACAACGTTTGAAAATATTTACTGGGTTTCACAAGCACGTGAGGCTTTCTTTTCTGCGCTGGCCCTCGAACGAGCCTCTAACCAGGAGGCATGTTCATCTGCGGAGTTTTCAGCCCAGAGCACCCTGTTAGCGGGGGAGGCAGTGGCGCAGCAACTTGAGGGGCTGGCCGCTGCACTTGGTGCTTCTGGTGCTGCGGTGGACTCCCTGCTGGGGGCGCTGGGCAGCATTGATATTGAGGATATCGCTAAGGACCTGCCTCGGCACGCAAGTGAATTGGGTATCTTCGGTGCCCAGGGGGAGCTCGATGCCCTTATGCAGAGCCCGCTACTGCCGCAGGTAGGTTCAGCCCTGGCGAGTGTAGGGAGGTAAGAGATGACTCAAGTTGCCATGAACGCCGGTGAGCTGATGCCCCGTGGTGGTGCCAATGCGGTAAAGATTCAGGTCGACATCGATGAGATTGAGGGTATTGCTGAACAGTTGCAAGGGCTGGGTGCCCGCTATGAGGAGGCGAGGGCACGGCTACTGCCCTTACTCGCCCAGGTCACTGCCCTGGCGGCGCTTGACGTGACCGGCTCAGGCGACCGGGCAGGCGCCGCCCTTGGTCTGGTGGCACTGAAGGTGACGGGGCTTGCGGTGGCTGCCGGAACCCTGTCTGCGAGCCTAACCTTGGCTGCTGAGAATTACCGGCAGGCAGAAGAATATGCCAGCCAGCTTCTCAGTGAGTTCCTTGACTCAGCTGGTCTGGTGGTACCCGCAACCAGCCTGGCACTTTCCTACTTCAACCTTCCACCCGATCAGGTTGAGATTAGCTACTACAGGGGTGAGGTTAAGGTGGGCACCGCGCATCCTGCCAAGACCCTTGGGCAGGCTCTTGACGCCTGGCGGCAGCACCCCAAAGGGGCAGCTTTCTACCGCAAGGCCACCGAGGGATTGGCTAACGTTGCCAGAATCGTGGGTGCAACAGGCAGACTCAAGGCGCACACGGCTGTTCCCCAAGACAACCCTGACTACCTAGACCCGTCTAAACCTCCTGTGGGCCCTCCACCACCTGCAGGCACTCCCCGCACCGCCGCTGAAATGTCCCGCAACCTACAGCGCAGCCACGACTACACTCACCAGGTCACCGACGAGCACTTCAACAAGACCCTGAAATCAGAGGTTGAAGCAGACGGGGTCATGGTGCAAGAGTTCCTTGACCCCGACACCGGTGAGACCCGCTGGGTCGTCACTGTTCCAGGCACGGACGGCGAGATTACAGACTTCAATGGCAACTTCAGGGGTGGGCCGCTCAGTTGGGCGAGCAACACCGAAATGGCTGACAAAATAGATCAGGCAGATATGCGGGTAGAAGATATGCCCGCCAGTATGCAGCTTGCCCTAGCCGCCATGCAAGAAGCTGGGGTGCCAGAAGGCGCTAACGTCATGTTCGCTGGTTACAGCCAGGGCGGCATGGTAGCAACCGCCCTAGCCAACAATCAGTATGTGCGCTCGCGCTATTCGGTGAAAAGTGTGGTCACTCAGAACACCCCGGTGCACGGAGTTGCTATAGCGCAGGGTACCGACCACCTTGATATCACCCATCGGCAGGACCCTGTGAATAGGCTTCAGCCCGACACCCTGGCATATTCGCCCACAGAGCAGGTGTGGGTGGGTGAAGAAGGGGAGATGAATTTTGATGTTCATTCGGCGCAACCAACAGCTTCTGCCGCTGAGGCCGAACCAGAAGCCCAGCAGCAGTCGCGGGTGCTCAATAATTTCTTTGACGGCAACTACCAGCTGCACAGTACCCATGTTCAGGCAGGTACCACCCGTGACCCCTCACTGACTCAGGAAGGTATCGTTTTCTATCAGGGGTTGGGGCTTGCCAATGGTGGTCTTGCCCTAGCACAGGAAACAGAGGTGACCTCCTTATTGCCTGCGAAGCTTCAAGCCATTAACTACTTCCCCGCCAAAACCATTAACCCTGCAGACCTGGCTTACAGCGTTGACTATACCGCCTATGAGGCAGAGGCCTGGTTGTATGAAACAGTGTATGGTGAACCTGCCCCACCCAAGTTTGCCGGGGTCACCTACTATGAGCCGTCCGAGGCGGCAGTGGCGCTGGGGGCTGAGCCTAAGTCTTTATCAGAGTCCACAGCTGAGTTCACTGAAGATTACGTTGAAGACTATTTTTTGCCTGACTCTAAATAGCGGGGTAGAGGGGGCTGTGACCGGCTGCCACCTGCTCGGTATCCCGCACCGGTGCTGGGGCAGTTGCCCCGGCGTCCTGGTTGAAAGGTGAGCCGCCCAGCACCTCACGCCCGTGGGCGGTGAGCCAGCCGCCCAGGGCAGGGCCTGCCGGGACGATGCCGGTGGGGTTGATGTCCTCGTGCACGATGAAGTAGTGCTCTTTAATCTGCTGGAAGTCCACGGTATCGCCAAAGCCGGGGGTCTGGAAGAGGTCACGGGCATAGCCCCAAAGGTTGGGCATGGAGGCAAGGGTCTGCCGGTTGCACTTGAAGTGGGAGTAGTAGACCGCATCGAAACGTACCAGGGTGGTGAAGAGGCGAATGTCTGCCTCGGTGATGTGCTCGCCCATGAGGTAGCGGCGGGTTGCCAGGCGCTCTTCGAGCCAGTCCATAGCAGTCCACAGACGCTCGTAGGCTGCCTCGTAGCTTTCCTGGGAGCCTGCAAAACCGCAGCGGTAAACCCCGTTGTTGACCTCGGTGTAGATGCGCTTCATGACGGCGCGCATCTCGTCTTCAAGGTCGGCGGGCCAGAGATCGGGAGCGCTCTCACGGTGGAAGGCCGTCCATTCCTTGGCAAAATCTTCGGTGATTTGGGGGAAGTTGTTGGTGACCACTGCCCCGGTTTCAATCTCGACGATGGCGGGCACGGTGATGCCGCGGGGGTAGTCGGGGAAGCGTTTGAAGTAGGCTTCTTGGATACGCTCGATGCCTAGCACGGGGTCTTTACCACCCTCGTCCAGGTCGAAAGTCCAGGAGCGGGCATCGTGAGTGGGGCCGGGCAGACCGATGGAGATGGCGTCTTCTAGACCGAGCAGGCGGCGGGCAATCAGGGTGCGGTTTGCCCAGGGGCAGGCGCGGGCGGCAACTAGTCGGTAGCGGCCTGCTTCTGCTGGCCAAAGCTGGTGGTCGCTATCGGTGTGTGCGGTTGTTGCGGGGTCGGCTACGATTCGGTCTTCAATGTAGGTGGTGTCACGGTTGAATTCTTGGCCCGCCTGCACATAGGCGCCGCGGGTTGAGTAGGTGTTTTCAGGTGTATCCATGCCTATCAGTCTGCCAGATATTACTTTCAAAGTAAAGTATTTTACTTGCAGATGATAATAAATCAGTTGTGGCGCAGTTTATAAACCTAAGAGCTGAGGGTATGCCAGCCGCTAGAACCCGCGGAACATCCTGCCGGTGCGGCCCGGCGACCAGGCGCCCCCGCAATCAATAGGGGTACCTTCAACCTCAAACCCGCGCCGTCCATAAAAGGCAAGCGCACGCTCATTGCCCAGAATGTACCAAAGATAGGCCTGCTCACCCTCATAGAGCACTGCATCAAACAGCGCAGCACCCAGCCCCGTGCCATGGGTCTTTGCCAGGGTGTAAAGATGGGTGAGCTCCCGGGTGCCCTCAGCAGCCGGAGGCAGCGGAACCTCAAGCTCCCAGGGCAGGGGGCCCGGGCGTGACAGGGCAAAACCAACCGGGGCATCCCAACCAACCTGCCCGCCAACAGAACAGGCCAGGGGTGCACCGGGCTGCCAAGCAGGGTTCTCATAGGCAAAGAAAGCGCGCACGCCGGGTGCAGCCATGTTCTGCTCAAACTCCTCTAACAGGCCATCCCGTACCGCCCGCTGCCGCGCACCAAAACCGGGGTCAATAATGTCTCGGTAGGTTTCATCCAGGCAGGTTAGCTGCAGGTCAACATACTTCTGCCCGTCAGTTGCCTCCACCGGGGCAAGCACGTAGCGCCCGTCCACCGCAAAGCCCACGCCCCGCCGTCCTTTCGCAAATTTTTTGGTAATTACAAAAATTCTAAAGCAGCGCCCACACCCACTAAACTAAGTGCGTGGCTAAAGGCAGCAGAAGAACCCCCAGAAAAAAGCAGCAGATAGAAGGCGGCCCGGCAGAGGGCATCTACCCCATCTCAACCGGCACCGCAGAGCTCATTGAGGACGACTACACCCCCAACGGTTGGGTGCTAGAGATTAACGGCATGGAGTCCTCGCACATTGTGCTTGATGACCCCCGCGCCCTGGACTTTGAATACATGCGCTGGCTAGTAGCTGTGCTCGAAGCCCACGTTGAGGCACACCTAGACCCTAAAAAACTGCGCATCACCCACCTGGGCGGCGGGGCATGCTCCCTGGCACGCTACTGCGCTGACCTCTACCCAGAATCCCGCAATACCGTGGTGGAACTGGACGCCAAACTCACCGACTATGTGCGCGAATGGTTTGACCTGCCCAAGGCACCCACCGTCAAGATCCGCGTAGGTGAGGCACGCGCTGCCACCGAAAGTTTCGGGCCCGCTTCGCGCGATATCATCATCCGTGACGTTTTCGCTGGCTATGTCACCCCAGAGCCGCTGACCACCCTCGAATTTACCGAAATCGCCGCTAAAACTCTGGCACCCGGCGGGCTATACATCATCAACTGCGGCGATGACCGCAACCTGACCGGTGCTCGCGCTGAAGCAGCGGCTATCAGCCAGGTTTTTGAGCACACCGCCATTGTGGCTGACCCGGCAATGCTCAAGGGGCGCCGCCGCGGCAACATTATTATTGCCGGCTCAAACTCGCCCCTGCCGCTAGAAGGTGAGGCGGTGACCGCTGCTATCGCCAAGCGTCTGCTGGGTGGTGGCGTGCCCGCCCAGTACAAGGACGATGCCTGGGTGCGAGACTTTGCCCGTTCGGCTAGCCCGCGCCGCGACCCTGCGCCGATAGAGCCGCCCATCGTCAGCCAGGATTAAGACACTTCTAAAATCAGATGCCAAGCTGCACGAACACACACCCGCCCGCAAGACCCTCTCACCTGGTTCGCTGACGCTCACAAGGTGATTCACGCCAGCCCCGGAGCCAGCTGGCGGGATGTGTGGCCCGTTCCGCTCGGCTTGATTAAGACACTTACAGAAAGAAGAAACACCATGACCGATTTTTACACCTGCTCAGAGGCATACGAGACCGAGATTTACGAGAAAGGCGCCGTGGGCAGAGTCCAGGTAGATTTTGCGGTTTCTGCCACGCAGCTACCTGCCCTTGAGAAGAGTCTGCGCACCTACTTCGCCACCCTTGAGCAGATGGACGCCGAAACCGCTGCTGGTTTTGAGGGTGATGAGACATTTTACTCCGGCGGCTGGGCCTACCACGTGACCTGGCGCAGCGGGCAGCAGCCCCTCATCGTGCTAGCTTCTGCCGGTTTGGACGCCTGCTCGTCCCTGAGCTTTGCTTCCCAGTACCTGCTAGAGGCTATCGAGGAAGACCTGCCCGGTCTTGAGGTTACCTTCACCGAGCTACCTACCCGCCCGGCGTCCGCCTAACTAGAGCTCGCCGTCCAGGTAGAACCAGCTGCCGCCCTCACGCACAAAACGGGATTTCTCTTGCTGCACGCCCTTAACTCGTTCTTCCTGCGGAAGGTTGGGAACTGAGCGGTAGTAGGCGGCAAACTCAACCGTGCCGCGGTCATCAAAGACCCCGCCGCCGCTTGCCAGAATGTCGAGCCGGTACCAGCGTAAGGTTTCGTCAAGCTCTAAGGACGCCGGGCGGGTGGCAGGGTGCCAGGTGGCAAGCAGGTAGGGCATATCGTTCACAGCGAATGCGCTAAAGCGTGAGCGCATCAGCGCCTCGGGCGTGGGCGCAGTCAGCTGACCGCTAGCTGCAAAAGCTGCGTGTAGGCGTCCGCAGCAAGCGCCGTAGGTTTCGCCGCTGCCGCAGGGGCAGCGATCTGTGTTATCCATCTTTCCTCCAGAAATGATAAAGACGGGGCAAGATTCTTAGGGTTTATTCTCTCAAAACCCGGTGAACCTTGCCCCGCCTTAGTGCTTTAGGCGCTTACGCCATCCAGCCTTCAACCACGCCCATGCCGAAGAAGAGCAGGAAGGCAGCTGAAACGATGTACATGATGGGGTGCACCTCGCGGCCTCGCCCCTGTACCAGGCGGATGAAGCAGTAGCTGATGAAGCCTGCGCCGATGCCGTCTGCGATGGAGTAGGTGAAGGGCATCATGATGATGGTGAGGAAGGCGGGGATGCCAAGACCCCAGTCGGTCCATTCGATGTGTACCGCCTGGCGCACCATGAGGAAGCCTACAACCACCAGGGCGGGGGCTACAGCCTCGAAGGGCACGACGTTGACCAGGGGTGAGACGAACATGGCCAGCAGGAAGAGCACGCCGGTGATGACGTTGGCGAAGCCGGTGCGGGCACCTTCGCCAATGCCGGTGGCTGATTCAACGAAGATCTGGTGGGACGAGCTGGAGGAGCCACCACCTGCGATTGAACCTGCTGCGTCGATCAGCAGTACGCGGTTGATGTTCTCAATTTTGCCGTCTTTGATGGTGCCAGCTTCGGTGGCTAGACCCACGGAGGTGCCCATGACGTCAAAGAAGACTGCCAGCAGGATGGCGAAGACCAGCATGGTTGCGCCCAGGGAGCCCATAGAGGTGAAGGCGCCGAAGAGGTCTGCTGAGCCGATGAGGGAGAGGTCGGGGGCACCCAGCCACTTCTCGGGGATGCCGGGGATCATGAGGGACCAGCCGGTGGGTGAGTCCATGGATGAGCCGGAGGGGGCTACGGTTTCAAGAATGATGGCCAGAACGGTGGAAGCAATGATAGAAATCAGGATGCCGCCGCGCACGTTACGAATGAAGAGGGCGATAGTGAGAAAGAGACCGAAGAGGAAGACCAAAAGCGGCCAGCCCACCAGGTGACCGCCTGCGCCGAAGGAGACGGGCACGGTGGTGCCTGCGGCGTCCGGCATGCGGCGCACAAAGCCGGCGTTAACCATGCCGATCAGTGCGATGAAGAGGCCGATACCTACCACAATGGCGGTTTTCAGGGATTCAGGCACGGCGTTGAAGACCGCTTCACGGAAGCCGCTGAGCACCAGAATACCCATGACGATACCTGCCCACACCACCAGGCCCATGATCTGCGGCCAGGTGAGGTTGGGGTGGGTTGCAATGGTTGATGCCAGTAGGGCGTTGACGCCCAGGCCTGCCGCCATGGCGAAGGGCTGCTTCGCCCAGATACCCATGATGATGGTGAGGACGCCGGCAACCAGGGCGGTTGCTGCTGCTACGCGCTGCGGGCCCAGGGCGTCCCCGGAGCCGTCTGCGCCTAGACCCAGGATGAGGGGGTTCAGCACGACGATGTAGCTCATGGCGAAGAAGGTGGCGAAGCCGCCTCGAATTTCGGTTGCCATGGTGGAGCCGCGTTCGGTGATTTTGAAGTAGCGGTCTAGCCCGTTTTTGGGGGCGGGTGCGGTTGTGTGAGCCGCGGTGTTCTCAGAAGACATTCGTGAAAATCCGTAGATACTCGTGGGTATGTGCCCAGAAATGATGAAGCGCCGGTTCTTGCGGTTGCAAAAAACGGCGCTGAGTTTACTCTCTTTAGTTTACGGCGGGACGGCGGGGTGCGGCTAGCTGGGCGGGTGTGACCTGCCGGACGTCCACAGTTGGCTTGCCTGAACCCCGCACTTTGTTTCAAAACCCCGAAACAAAGTGCGGGGTTTTGAAACAAAACGCGGGGGTAGAATTACTTAGGTAACCCTCAGTTCAAAGGAGAATGATGAGCACCTACCCCGCAATTGATGAGATGACCCATGTGGCCCGTGCCCAGGTTGCCACCGACCGCCCTGCCCGGTACGCCAAGCAACTGGTGTCCCACCTGGGGCGCAAGATTGCGGTTGAAGAGGTTGAGGGCGGCCACCGCCTGACCTTTAATCGTGACGGCAACTTTGGGGGTTACGGTGATGTGCTGGTGCAGGACGGCGCACCGCAGCTAACCCTGGTGGTTTATGCTCCCAGTGCTGAGGGGCGTGAGCGCCTGGCGGATGTGCTGGCTCGCCACCTGGTGCGTTTTGGTGAGCGTGATGGGCTAACCGTTGAGTTCGCGCCGGCCCGGTAGAGGCTGGGGTTTGTGACCTTGATTTTAGGTGCTGTGCGACCCTAAGTTATTTAGATTCCCTTAGAGTCATATGTACCTAAGAGTCTGCTATATCAAACGTTTGACACTTATCTTTTTACTCTAAAAATCGCGGGAAAGAATGCAGACTTAAGTGCACCTTGACCTGTAGAAACTTAAGACGAAGACGTGTACTCTAAGGGGAAATACCGACCACGAACGGAAGAGAAAAGTGTCAACCCTGACCCGCCATCAGCGTCCTAAAGTCACCTTTAAAACCATCACCGACCCGGTGCGCCGCCGTCTGGGCACTGCCCTGTGGGTGGGCATTGTTGCCGGTATTTTTTCGGGCATTGTTAAGTTCGGCTGGGAGGTGCCCTTCCCTCCTCGCACTCCCGAACGCAACTCAACCAACCCGCCCCAGGCGTTGCTAGAACTCTTTGGCATGAGCCCCGAGCAGACCCACGCCACCTACTCTTTCTTGGGCAATGACCTGCCCTATGTCAGCTTCATTGTGCACTTTGCCTTTGCTATCTTCTTTGCCGTGCTCTACTGCGTGGTTGCAGAGTACTGGCCCGCTATCAAGATGTGGCAGGGCGCGGTCTTTGGCATTGTCATTTACGTTGCCTTCCACGTGGTGCTGATGCCCGCTATGGGCATTGTTCCCGCCCCCTGGAACCAGCCTTTTGGCGAGCATTTCTCTGAGTTCTTTGGTCACATCGTGTGGCTGTGGAGCATCGAAATTGTGCGCCGCGATTTGCGCAGCCGAGCCACCGGTGAACCCGATGCCGAGTACGCGCTAACCGCCTAGCGTCCCAACCTCATTAGCTTGACTGAGCCCGCCCCCGGTACGCAGGGGGTGGGCTTACACCCTTTTATGGCAACACCCCGAACTTTGTACCAAAACCCCGCACTTTGTTTCGGGGTTTTGGTACAAAACGCGGGGGTAAGGGACGGGGCGGCAGGCTGGGCGGACGCCGGGCTGTAGTAGTGTTTTGAGGGTAAACGCAACGTAAGCCCAAGGAGTGAGGGGTAGTGAGTCAGCGTAACCCGCAGGATTTAGTAGTAGCCCGGCAGTTTTTGCAAAAGGCGGCGGTGGAGTTAGACCTTGACCCTGCGGTGGTTGAGGCGACCATGCCGCACCTTTTGGGGTTGACCAAGCATATTGCTCACGGGGTGGTGCGCCCGGCAGCTCCCCTAGCAGCTTTTTTGGTGGGTTTGGCTGCCGGTGCTGCGACCGCTTCGCAGGCAGATGGGCAGGGCGCCGAGCAGGTGAGCGCCGCTGTGCTCACCCGTATTGACCGGGTTGAGAACCTGATTGAGGAGTTTCAGCGTGGGCAGG
>JAUMUH010000109.1 GCA_030530765.1 Rothia sp. (in: high G+C Gram-positive bacteria) | reverse complement strand
CATCTAGGCATTAACTTGGGCGATGACCCGGAGGTTGCCTTAGAGCGGCTGCAGCGCGGTGACTGGTCAGCCGCGGACGTCAGCGCCGCCCCAGCTGATAGCAGCGAGACGGAGTACGCCCAGCACCTGCGCGAGCTTGCCCCGACCCCTGCCCGCTATAACGCTAACCCCAAGTACCTCTTTGAGGCATCCGGTTCTGCGGGTAAGGTCATGGTCTTTGCGGTGCGCACCCGCACTTTCCCGCTAGAGAAGAACCCCACCACCTTCTACATTGGCACACACTCCCCCAGGTCTTTGGAAGAAATTCGCCGTCTCTTCTTGGCAGCAGATATGCCCCTGCCCATCGCTGCTGAGTATATGGGCAGAAGCGCCTTTGACCTGGCTGAGAAGTACGGCAAAGACACTTTCGTCTTTCTCAAGCACCTGAGCCCCGCCGTCCAGACCCGCATGTTTGCTTTCAAGACCTGGGCTAACGGCTTCTTTAGCAAGGTTCCGGGCATTGGGCCAACCTTTGCTGATACCGTTTCGCAGTTCATTTTTGACCGCGTACCCAGCCAGATGCCTCAGCGTCTGCTGGATTACCGCAACCGTTTTGAGCACCACCTGATTCTTACCGTCAGTGCCGCGCAGAAAGAGCAAAGCCAGGCGCTGCTACAGGGCTTCTTTGCCCAGGACGCTGACAAGGGTGACTTCTTTGTCTGCACCGCTGATGAGGAGAAGAGCGCTAACCTCAACCGTTTTGGTGCAGCATCTGCCGCTACCCGCTATGCCGGTATTAAGCGCAAGGAGCTGGGTGAGCTGATTCCCATTGATGTTGCCCTGCGCCGTGATGACTGGGATTGGCTTGAAACCCTACCGGCTGATATTGCCAATCAGCTGGATTTGGCGGTCTATTACGGGCATTTCTTCTGCCATGTCATGCACCAGGATTATGTGGCCAAGAAGGGTGTTGACCCGCATAAGCTGCACGATGAAATTCAGGAGCTGCTGGAGGCTCGCGGCGCTCAGCTCCCTGCTGAGCATAACTACGGGCGTCTTTACCACATGCCCGATGAGATGGTGCAGCACTTCAGGGAGCTTGACCCCACCAACACCTTCAATGCTGGTATTGGCGGCACCTCGCCCAAGAAGAACTGGGCTTAGCCTTAGAATCCAACTATAGGTGCGCAAAATGATCGATGAAGTTCCGACTACAGATGAGTTTCGCCCCGTTGTATTGCAGGCACTCAGCGGCGGTAGAACTCTGGCCTTTCATGAGATCTGCCAATCTAGCGCCCAAATCATACGGCTAACGGATGCTGCTCTTGCAGAGACCCTTCCAAGTGGGCAGGCACGGTACAAAAACCGTATCAACTGGGCTTGCTCTGGTTTAGCTAAGGCAGGCTTAATTGCTAGGCCAGAAAAAGGTCACTACCGCATCACTGATAACGGCAGGGTTGTTGCGGCTAGAGCCCTTTCTTCCTATAGCGAGAAAGATATGCTTGAGTGGTCCCTTTGGCAACAGTATCAAGAGGAAATAGCTGAACGTAAAAAGGGCGAAAAGTCGCCTGCCCCTATTGGGGAGACAGGCATTGAGTTAGAGGCTAACCCTATTGAACAGGCGGTTTTGTTGGCGCAGGTTCATAATGCTTCTGTTGAGACAGAACTGCGGCGTAAGTTGCAGGATGGAAGCCCTAGCTTCTTTGAAAAAGCTGTGATTGATTTGCTGTGGGCCATGGGGTATGGCGGCGCTCATGGTGAACGTGAGCATGTTGGTAGGTCTGGTGATGGGGGCATCGATGGCGTGATACGCCAGGATGCTCTGGGCCTCAGTAAGGTTTATGTTCAGGCTAAGCGCTATGCTGATGGCAATACGGTGGGTCGCCCGGCGATTCAGCAGTTCTTTGGGTCTTTAGCCAGCAGAGGTGCTGATAGGGGCGTCTTTATTACGACTTCTCGGTTTTCGGATGAGGCGCTCCGTGAAGCATCGGTTTATAAAACTCTGGTGTTGATTGATGGCATTCGCTTGACCAGATTGATGCTTGAGTATGGGGTTGGTGTGCAGCTGGCCCAGCAGGTAGCGTTTTACCAGGTTGATGAAGACTATTTCGACTCAGATTTCACCTTTTAACCCACAAGGACGCCGGGAGCTGCTCCCGGCGTCCTTTCAGCTCATCAAGCAGGTAGGGCTTAGAAGAGGCCTACCAGGTTGCCTTCTTCATCAAAGCCAATGCGCTCAGCAGAGGGTGAAGCACCCAGGCCGGGCATAGTGCGCATGGTGCCGCAGATAGCGTAGACGTAGCCAGCACCGGCAGCTAGGCGTACTTCGCGAACCGGCAGAGTCCAGCCGGTAGGCGCGCCCTTAAGGGAAGCATCAGAAGAAATAGAGAGATGGGTCTTAGCAATAACAACCGGCAGGTTGCCAAATCCTAACTCTTCAAACTTAGCCAGCTGCTTGCGTGCCGCCGGGGCAACCTCAATACCATCAGCCCCGTACACCTTGGTAGCAACCTTCTCAAGCTTGGTCTCTAGGGAATCAGCATCCTCATAGGTGTAAACCAGCTCGCTGGTATCATCACAGGCAGCAACCACAGCTTCAGCTAGCTCGGTAACGCCGGCGCCACCCTCAGCCACACCGCGGTGGATAGCCACACGGGCACCCGCTTCCTCAGCAATCTTGCGAATTGCCTCATGCTCAGAATCAAAATCGGTGGGGAAGGCATTAATAGCAACCACCGGCTGCACACCAAAGCTACGAACAATCTCAATGTGCTTAACCAGGTTAGCTGCGCCCGCCTCAACATCAGCAGGTGACTCCTTGAGCATGTCCTCGGGCAGGGGCTTGCCCGGCACAATCTTGAAAAGCCCAGAATGAGACTTCAGTGAACGCACGGTCACCACCAGCACCGCAGCGTTAGGCTTCAGCCCGGAAGTGCGGCACTTGACGTTGAAGAAACGCTCTGCGCCCATATCAGCGCCGAAACCAGCCTCGGTAATGACGTAGTCGGAATGCTCCAGGCCAACATAGTCAGCAACCACAGAGGAGTTACCTGTAGCAATATTGCCGAAGGGGCCAGCGTGAATCAGTGCCGGGGTGTGCTCCAGGGTCTGCAGCAGGTTAGGGTTAATAGCGTCCTGCAGCAGGGCTGCCATAGCGCCGTCCGCCTTCAAATCCTTAGCGGTTACCGGCTCACCGTCCATGGTGTAACCGACCACGATGCGGGCTAGGCGATCACGCAAGTCAGCGAAGCTAGAGGCCAGTGAAACAATGACCATGACCTCAGAGGCAGGGGTAATGTCAAAGCCGGTTTCGCGGGGCACACCGTCCATACGCTCCCCCAAACCAACGATGATGTTGCGCAGGGAGCGGTCGTTCATATCCATGACACGGCGCCAGGAAATATTGCGGACGTCCAGATTCAGCTTGTTACCGTGATGCAGGTGGTTATCAATCATAGCCGCCAGCAGGTTATGTGCACTGGTGATGGCGTGGAAGTCGCCGGTCAGGTGCAGGTTCAGCTTCTCCATAGGGACAATCTGGGAGTAGCCGCCACCGGACGCACCTCCCTTGACACCAAAGACCGGGCCCAGCGCAGGCTCACGCAGGGTCAAGGTAGCCTTCTTGCCAATCTTTGCCATGCCCTGAGCGAGTGAAACCGAGGTTGCGGTCTTACCCTCACCCAGCGGGGTGGGGGTCACAGCGGTCACCACAATGTACTTAGAGCCCTTCTTCAGAGCGTTCTCAGCGGTGGTGGTTTCATCCAGCAGAACCTTAGCAACGAACTTGCCATAGGGCTCTAGGCGATCTTCACTGATGCCCGTACCTGCTGCAATCTCGGTAATCGGCTGCAGGGTTGCTGCTTGTGCGATTTCTAGGTCCGAGGGAAAGGGGGTGCTCATGGTGTGAACTTCCTTGTTAACTAGCTTGTGTGCCACCTACCAGCTTAGTGCCCAAGCTCATATTTTGCACGCTAGTGCCCCGGCGTCCATGCTGGCGCATCTGGCGCGATAGCCCACGGCTTGCAGCCTGGGGTTACCCCTACAAGATCGTCGTTGAAGAGCTCGGCTACTCTGTCGAAATTCAGTTGCGCACGAGAGAAGCTCATATCTGGGCTCAGCAAGTGGAACAGCACAGCATGCAGTCTGGTGTGAACTACAAACAAGATGGCAATAGCGAATTCCATCAGTCTATGAAGAAACTATCAGAAGCCCTGCGGGCGCAAGGCAAATGATTGAGGCTATAGTTAGAGAAAAGACCAGGAGGTAAAATAGCCACCATTTACAACTTTTTGATTACCGACGATA
>JAUMUH010000108.1 GCA_030530765.1 Rothia sp. (in: high G+C Gram-positive bacteria) | reverse complement strand
CAGACGATTGCTGGTGTTCCCGCCAGGGACGGCCGCCCGCCGTCCGTTTACCGGGTTGATGATGTCATAGAGAACTGTGGCTATCTACCGCAGCAGGAATCTCTACCTGGTCGTCTTTCAACGCTTGAACTGGTGGCGCAGGCTAACCCGGCACTGAGTGAGCAGGAGGTACGTGATAATCTGGCTAGGCTGCTCTTCCGGAGGGAAAGGGTTCATTTACCGGTTGGTGTGCTGTCGGGCGGTGAGAGGTTTCGGGTAGCGCTTGCCTGCGTCCTGCTATCTGCCCCTGCGCCACAGTTACTGCTCTTGGACGAACCAACCAACAATCTGGATATGGCCTCGGTAGATTGGCTCATTAGCGCACTCAAGAATTATCGCGGTGCGCTGATAGTGGTCAGTCACGATGAGTATTTCTGCTCGGCTCTAGGTATAGACACCGCACTTCACCTGTAAAAATGCCTACCTAATTCTTCGATACCCTACCTATTGGGGTAGGGTATCGAAGAGTTAAGTAGGCAAATCGCCTGGGCTTGCTTCTAGATCAGTTTGACGTTCCAGCCGTGGCGGTCTTCGACCTTGCCGGTCTGAATGCCGACCAGTTCGTCGCGGATAGCCATGGTCACTTCACCCACGACGCCGTCACCGGCTGCGTTGGGAATGGTGAAGGTTTCGCTCTTGAGGTTACCGATAGGCGCGATGACGGCAGCGGTGCCGCAGGCAAAGATTTCGGTAATCTCGCCCTTTTCTACACCGCTCTTCCACTCGTCCAGGGTAATCTTGCGTTCTTCAACGGTCATGCCGCGGTCGCGTGCCAGCTGCAGAATGGAGTCACGAGTGACGCCTTCAAGGATGGTGCCGGTGAGTTCTGGGGTAACAATCTTGTTCTGCCCGCCGAAGACGAAGAAGATATTCATGCCACCGAGCTCTTCAATGGCGTTGTCACGGTGACGGTCAACAAAGACCACCTGCTTGCAGCCGTTGTTTTCAGCTTCAATCTGGGCAACCATGCCACCGGCGTAATTACCGCCGCACTTGGCAAAACCGGTGCCGCCCTCTGCGGCGCGGGTGTAGTTGGATGAGAGCCAGATATCAACGGGGGCTGGGGTGCCAAAGTAGTTACCAGCGGGTGATGCAATAACCATATAGCGCGCCTGGCGGGTGGGGCGCACACCCAGGAACTTTTCGGTGGCGATTTGGAAGGGACGCAGGTAGAGGGCTTCACCGTCGCCGGAGGGGATCCACTTCTGGTCGATGGTAACCAGCTGCTTGAGGGATTCGATGAAGAGCTCTTCGGGCAGCTCGGGCAGCGCCATGCGGCGGGCTGAGCGGTTGAAGCGCTCGGCGTTCTTACCGGGGCGGAAGGTAGTCACAGAGCCATCAGCGTGGCGGTATGCCTTGATGCCCTCAAAGATTTCCTGACCGTAGTGGAAGACGGTGGTGGCGGGGTCCAGGGTGATGGGCCCGTAGGCTTCGATGCGGGCGTCCTTCCAGGTGCCGCCGGTGCGGTAGTCGCCTTCCCAATCGATGATTGCCATGTGGTCTGTGAAGTAGTCGCCAAAGCCGGGGTTCTGGTGGATGGTGGCGATATCAGCGTCTGAGGTGATTTTCTCTGAGGGGGTGACGATAAATTCTGCTGCCATGGTCTTCCTAACTGTTAGCGGGGCGCGGCGAAGGCGCTTTTTCTGTGCTTTATCTTACAACAGGTCACCCCGCCTCTGGGGCGGGGTGCGTAACATTAGAGGGCTGCGATGATGGCGCTACCTATTGCATCGGTAGAGCGTTGCTCTCCGGGGTGGGCGGCAAGGTCAGTTTCCACGGCTCGCTCGACGCGGGCGGCGGCGTCCTCAAATCCCAGGTGGCGCAGCAGCATGGCTGCGGCAAGGACGGCGGCGGTGGGGTTGGCAATGTTTTGCCCGGCAATGTCGGGAGCTGATCCGTGTACCGGCTCGAACATGGAGGGGAAGCTACCATCTGCGTTGATGTTGCCGCAGGCGGCATAACCGATGCCACCGGTAATTGCACCCGCCTGATCAGTGAGAATATCGCCGAAGAGGTTATCGGTGACAATGACATCGAAACGGGCGGGGTCGGTGGTGAGGAAGATGGTGGCAGCGTCAATGTGCAGGTAGTCGGTGGCAACCTGGGGGTAGTCGCTGGCTACCCGGTTGAAGATGCGGGTGTAGAGCTGCCCAGCGTTCACCAATACGTTGGTCTTGTGAATGAGGGTCAGTTTCTTTTTCTGGCGGCTTGCTGCCAGTTCAAAGGCGTAGTGCACCAGGCGTTCGATGCCGTGAGCAGTATTCAAAGAAACTTCGGTCGCAACCTCGGCGGGGGTACCGGCACGCAGCACACCGCCATTACCAGCGTAGGGGCCTTCGGTCCCCTCGCGCACCACCACAAAGTCAATATCGCCGGGGTTACTCAGCGGTGAGACCGCCCCAGGGTAGAGGCGGGAGGGGCGCAGATTGATGTAGTGGTCGAAAGAGAAACGCAGGTTCAGCAGAATCTCACGTTCAATCAGACCGCTAGGTACCTGGGTCGAACGGGGGTCAGCGCCCACCGCACCAAAAAGAATAGCATCGTGGGTGGCAAGTTTCTGTTTGGTTTCTTCGGTCAGGGTTTCGCCGGTAGCCAGCCAGTGCTCAGCGCCGAGCGAATAGGGAGTGCTGGTCAGAGCAATACCTTCAAGCTGGGTAACAGCCTGCAGCACGCGCTGCGCCTGAGCCACAACTTCGGGGCCAATGCCGTCACCGGCAATTACTGCAAGGTTAATAGAAGGGTTTTCAGTCATATTTCCAGGCTAGCCCTCCCCTATCAGCTTCACCATATTTTGGGCGCCGGTTTCAGATAGTGGGCGCACTAGGGAGACAGGACGGCGGGTCTAGGGAGCCCCCCGCAGCGGCTGTTCACCGGTGGGGGCAACCTCTAAGTTCTGACGGAAAAGGGGCAAACCCAGAAATGTCGGGGTGCAGAACCTCTGGTTCAGTTCTGGGTCCCGGCGTTATTCAAGAGCTAAAGCCTATGCCCGCTCTTCGATTAGTTTCTTGACCGCTTCAGCGTCGTTGGGTAGGTCAAGCACATGGCGGTCTGCTTCCATGATGCTAGCAAAACGCTCAGGGATCTCAGGCTCAGACCCAATGGCTTCAGCAATGGTTTCAGCGAACTTGACCGGTAGGGCGGTTTCTAGGCAGATGATGGGGGTGGTAATGCTGGAAGCAAGTGAGCGGGCAACTTTTACGCCGTCAGCAGTGTGGGGGTCAAGTAGCACCCCGCGGCTCTGATAGACCTCGCGGATGGTAGCAACACGGTCAGCGTGGGTGCTCTTACCCGAAGCGAAACCGAACTTTGCCGAAGCATCAGCAAAGGCAGCGTCCTCAGCAAGAGAGAAACCTCCCTGGCGCACCTGTAAACCAAAGAGGTCAGAGATACGCGCAGCGTCACGGCCCAGCAGGTCAAAGACGAAGCGCTCAAAGTTTGAGGCGCGGGAAATGTCCATGGACGGGCTGGAGGTTTCAAAAGTGTCAGCTGATGAGCGCACCCGGTAGTCGCCGGTGCGGAAGAATTCATCGAGCACATCGTTCTCGTTGGTGGCAACAATCAGGCGGTCAATGGGCAGACCCATCTGACGGGCAATGTGACCGGCGCAAATATCACCGAAGTTACCGGTGGGCACGCAGAAAGAAACCTGCTGGTCGTTGGTTTCGGTGGCACGGATCCAACTTGAAACGTAGTAAACGATCTGTGCCATCAGGCGCGCCCAGTTAATAGAGTTCACCGCGCCAATGCGATGCTCTGCTTTAAAAGCAGCATCAGCAGAAATTGCTTTAACGACGTCCTGGCAGTCATCAAAAACACCGTCTAGGGCAATGTTCACAATGTTCTCATCGTCCAGCCCAAACATCTGTGCCTGCTGGAAAGGGGTCATGCGCCCGGCGGGGGTCAGCATGAAAACCTTGATGTTATCGCGCCCGCGCATGGCGTATTCAGCGGACGAACCGGTATCACCAGATGTTGCGCCCACGATGGTCAGGCGCTCACAGCGGCGGGTCAGCTCGTACTCAAAGAGCTCACCCAGTAGCTGCATTGCCATGTCTTTGAAGGCGGCGGTAGGGCCTTCTGAGAGGTGACCTAACAGAATACCGTGTTCAAGTTCGGTGACCGGCACAATCTGCTCAGAGGCGAACTTGGGGTAGGAGTAAGCACGGGCAGTAATCGCCTTGAGGTCTTCAACCGGGATGTCATCCACAAAGAGCTGCAGCACCTCAGCAGCCAGCGCATGGTAGCCCTCTTC